>JAHFDK010000496.1 GCA_023249095.1 Candidatus Rokuibacteriota bacterium
ACGTCCTGCTCAACAGCACGGGTGGGATCGAGACGCTGCGCCGCTTCGCGAGGGAGGTCATGCCCGCGTTCAGGGTTTGAGGACGAGCTTCCCCAGCACCCGGCCGCTCTCGAGGAGCGCCTGGGCGCGCGCCGCCTCGGCGAGCGGCACCCGTTCCTGGATCGGCGGGCTGATCGTGCCGTTGCCCAGCAGGCGCAGGAGCTCCACCGTCGCGCCGCACCGCGACTCGGGATCGTCGTCGAACGTGTGCATCGAGAACAGGCGCAGCGCCGGGCTCTTGCCGGATTTTCGCATCGCCGGCACGACATCGGCGTCGGGCCAGCCGCCGAGAGATCCGTAGAGGATCACCAGGCCGAGCGGCGCCACGTGCGCGAAGAGCCCGGCGAATCCTGGGCCGCCCACCGAGTCGAGGATGAGATCGATCCCGTGGCCGCCGGTCGCCGCCGCGATCCGCTCCTTCAGTCCGGCCTCGCGGTAGTTGATCGCGGCGCTCGCGCCCTGGCCCAGCGCGAACTCGGCCTTCTCCTTCGAGCCGGCGAGCGCGATGACCCCCTTGCCGGCCGCGCGGGCGAGCTGGACGAGCGCCGATCCGATACCGCCGGCCGCCGCCTGGATCAAGACCGACTCGTAACGAAATCCGCGGGTAGCGCTGTGGAGCAGGTGATAGGCGACCTGGTAGGCGGCGAGCGTGGCCGCGGCGTCGAGGTCGACGCCCGCCGGGATGACGGCGACGGCGCGCTCGGCGACCGCGATGTACTCGGCGTAGCAGCCGCCCCGGTGAACGAGCTCTCGCGCCGAGACGTAGACCGGCTGGCCAACGCGCAGTGCTCGCACGTCGGCGCCGGTGGCGACGACCACGCCGCTCATCTCGATGCCGGGAATCGCTGGCAGCGGCGGCATCCACGCATAGGTGCCGCGTCGCACGAGCACCTCGGGCATGTTCACGCCGATGGCGTGGGCTTTCACGAGCACATCGTTCGGCCCGGGCACCGGCGTCGGCAGCTCCACGTACGCGAGAACCTCGGGCCCGCCGGTTCGCGTGATCTGAATGGCCTTCATGGTGAGGGCATTCTAGCGCTTCGGTTGACAGACTGAACGGTTCAAGGATGATAATGGCGCGGCTCTTCGCGCTCCGCGCGCATTCCAGAACATAGCCGTGATGAGGAGAGAGACGATGCCCCATGTCCGCTTTGCTGCTTGCGCCCTGGTTGCCCTGCTCGCCGTCGCCCCGGCCGCCACCGCCGCGCCCGAGGGCCAGCTGACGTGGGCCGTTCATATCTCGCTCGCGCCGACATGGTTCGATCCGGCCGAGACCCAGGGGATCATCACGCCGTTCATGGTCATGTACGCGGTCCACGATGCGCTCGCCAAGGCCATGCCCGGGAACCCGACCGCGCCGAGCCTGGCGGAGGTGTGGCAGATGTCGCCCGACGGGCGCGTGTACGACTTCACGCTCCGCAAGGGCGTGAAGTTCCACAACGGCGACACGCTCACGTCCGAGGACGTGAAGTTTTCGTTCGAGCGCTACAAGGGCGCCGCCGCCAAGACCCTCAAGGACCGCGTCGCCGCCGTGGAGACACCAGGTCCCTTGCAGGTGAGGTTCCGGCTGAGGAGTCCCTGGCCCGACTTCATGACGTTCTACACGGCGGCCAGCGGCGCGGGCTGGATCGTGCCGAAGAAGTACGTCGAGAAAGTCGGCGACGACGGGTACAAGAAGGCGCCCGTCGGCGCCGGGCCCTACAAGTTCGTCTCCTTCACGCCCGGCATCGAGCTGGTCATGGAGGCCTTCGAGGGGTACTGGCGCAAGACGCCGAGCGTGAAGCGGCTCGTCTTCAAGGTCATCACAGACGAGTCGACCCGCCTGGCCGCGTTGAAGCGCGCCGAGGTGGACATCGTGTACTCGATCCGCGGGGAGCTCGCGGAAGAGCTGCAACGCACGCCGGGTCTCACGCTGAAACCGACAGTGATCCAGGCCCCGCAGTGGATCAGTATGCTGGACCAGTGGGACCCGAAGTCTCCCTGGCACGACAAGCGGGTGCGGCTGGCCGCCAACCTCGCGATCGATCGCAAGACGATCAACCAGGCGATCACGCTCGGCCACTCGCGGCTGACGTACAGCATCATCCCAAGCACCTTCGACTTCTTCTGGCAGCCTCCCGCCTATCCGTTCGATCCGGCCCAGGCCAAGAAGCTCCTCGCCGAAGCGGGCTACCCCAATGGCTTCGACGCCGGCGACTACTACCTGGAC
>JAHFDK010000070.1 GCA_023249095.1 Candidatus Rokuibacteriota bacterium
CTCGGCGCCGGTATCGCACGGAGATTCAATAGTTTGCCGGGCTCGCCGTCGACCTTCGCCGAGTCGACGAGGCCGTAGCCGCGCGCCCACACCTTGTATTTGGCTTTGGGAAGGTCGGGCACCACGTACCGGCCCCGGTCGTCGGTGACCACGATCTTGGCGAGCTTGGTGGGAAGATCACTCGTTTCCGCGATCACCCAGACGCCGGCCTCCGGCCCGTTCGGCCCCGCGACCACGCCGCCGATATCGTCGCTGTCGACGCGCACCGCTTCGCTTGGGGCTGGCTGGGCGCTGAGCGTGACCGCCGAGCCGGCCGAGCCCACGGCGATCGCGCCCGCCGCCATGGTCAAATACCACGCCTTTTTCATCCTCATGACGTCGCTCCTTTCATCGCTTTCCCCAGCCCCATGCAGGCGCGTTGCGCCTCGACCACCGAATTCGACCGCCTATTGTGCTGCCTGCGGGCTTTCGCCGCAATGGGCTGCCGCCCCGCCTACACGTGCTCGGCAGCGCTGTGGTCGTTATCCGAAAGACTGCGAAGGCGCTCAGGGTTGGATGCTCAGCGCCTGACCTGCCGGGACCTCGAGCCGCGTTGGTCGTTTGGGGTGAGGGACCAGCCACACGACCAGCCCAGCCAGGCCGTAGCAGATGATGAAAGCGATCAGCGCAGACGTGTAGCTCTGCGTCTGATCGTAGATCCAGCCGGTGAACACCGCAGCGGGCATCGAGGCAAAGCTTTGGAACATGCTGATCCAGCCACGGATCGTGGCGAAATGGGTGCGACCGAAACAGTCGCCGACGAGAGCCCACGTCACGGAGTTGATGCCATCACCAAACGAAAACAAGATGGCGAAGAAGACCATCGGCCAGAGCCCCCCGTCGCTGTACGTCAGCACGAGGAGGCCCAGGGCACCCAGAAGTACACCCACGGCGCCGATCCTCTGTTTCGACTGCCGGTCACCGAGCCATCCCGTCAGCGGGCGCACGATGACGGTACTGAGAGCCGTCAGCCCCACAAAAACCGCCGCCGTCGCCTCGTCCAGCCCCTTCCAAACCAGCAGCGGCACCAGGTGGACGGATACTCCGCTATAGGGAATATTGCGCAGGCCATGGAAGGCGGCGAGCAGCCAGAAGGCCGGCGTCCGTAACGCCTCCCTGGCCGTGAACTCCTGGGTGTCCCTGAGCCGATGCACGGGCCTGCTCGCACCTTCTGATGGGTCGTGAGAGGCCCTGCGCTCGCCGTCTGGAAGCAACCCCATGCTCTCCGGAGAGCGACGGATGAACAGGACCAGGGGAAGCAACATGAGCACGACGAGACCGGAGAGGAACGCGGCTGGTCGCCAGCCCAGCTTCAAGACAGCGAGCGCCACCAGGGGAAAGATCAAGACCCCACCGATAGCCTGGCCGGTTTGGACGATGGACATGGCGAGCCCACGCTTCCTGCGAAACCAGTGGTTGACCGCGGCCATGGTGGCCTGGTTGAAGCCGGCTTGAAAGCCCACGCTCAGGGGGCCAATGAACACCAGGACAAAGAGGACATAGCTGTGAGTGAAGGAGAGCAGCACAAACCCCAGCCCGGCGAGCGTCGTCCCGACGACCAGCATTACCCGGACATCGAACCGGTCGATGAGGTAGCCCACGAGCGGACCTTCCAGGGCGGACTCCAGTTTCGCGAGCGAGAAGGGCAGAGAGGTCGCGGCCCGACTGAGGTGCAGCTCGGTGAGAACGGGAAGAAAATACAGAGTGAACCCGGTGTTGAACGTCCCGCCCTTCACGGCATCCTGGATGCAGCCGATGATCACGATCCACCAGCCATAGAAAAGGCGTCCCGGGCTTTGCGATAGTGATCGCGTCATGACTTTGGGTTGAGAACCCTGAGCGGCGCTCCCCGGAGGTAGGCAGCGATGTCTTCGACGCTATCTCGATAGCGGACCCGATACTGCGCCTCTGTCACATAACCGGCGTGGGGCATGAGCAACGTATTGTCGAGCTGCGTGAAGGGATGGTCGGGCGGTAATGGTTCCTGGTCGAAGACGTCCAGGCCGGCGCCTGCGATGGCGCGCGCCTGGAGCGCACGTACGAGGGCCGCTTCGTCCACAATGGGGCCCCGCGCCGTATTGATGAGATAGGCCGTGGGTTGCATCAAGCTCAGCTCACGGGCTCCCACCAGGCCCCGGGTTCGTGCACTCAGCTGGACGTGGATCGTGAGGATATCCGAGCGGGCAAACAGTTCGTCCCTGGTGACCAACGTCGCCCCGCACTGGGCGGCTCGCTCGGCTGTCAGGTTCCGGCTCCACGCGATGACCGACATCTCGAAGGCTACGCCCACCCTGGCAACCTTGGCACCCAGCCGCCCCAGGCCCAGAACCCCCAACACCCTGTTCTCGAGACTCATGCCGACCGTCGTGCCCCAGTGTCCGCGGCGCGTCGCGGCGTCCTCGCGCGGGATGTGGCGGACCAGGGCCAAGATCAGCCCCCAGGTCAACTCGGCAGGCGGACTTTCTGGACCGCCCGCCGTGCCGCATACCAGAACCCCAAAGTCCGTGGCAGCCTCCACGTCGATGGCCGCGTTACGCATACCCGTCGTCACGAGCAGACGCAGGTTCGGCAAACGCTCCAGGAGGTCGCGACGGAAAGGTGTGCGCTCCCGCATGCAGGTCACGATATCGAAATCCCGCAATCGATCCGCCAGGGCGTCACGATCGGTCAGATGATCCCGGAAGACCTGAACGCGACAATCAGGCGCCAGCGCGCTCCAGTCGGCCATCTCCAGCGCCACGCCCTGGTAGTCGTCGAGGACCGCAACCCTAGCCATCGCACACCTCCCTTGCCTACCGTCGCCGGCCGAGGCCGAGAAACAGATCTCGCGTGACCAGCTCGGCAACTGCAGCAACCGGCTTGTCCAGCACCCCGTTGACGAGGAGGGCTGAAAGGCCGTGGACGCTGGACCACGCGGTGAGTGCGAGATCTGCCGGCGGCTCCTCGGAGCGCACGAGTCCCGCACGCTGACAGTCCGATATTGCGTCGACGACCACGTTGAACGTCTCCGTCGCGATCTGGCGCAGGGCGGGAAAGGCTGACCGATCGGCCATCTCGCGGGCGAACATGACGCGGAAGTGCGAGGGGTGCTCCGTGGCGAATGTCACGTAGCCGAGCCCGACTCCCCGAAGTCGTTCCAACGGGCCGTCACCGCCGGCGTCTGCCGCACGACGCATGGCGGCCATCAGCGAACGGAAGCCGTCCTCGGCGACGGCACCCAGCATCGCCTCCTTATTCGCGAAATGTCTGTACGGAGCGGCCTGCGAGACGCCGGCCAAGCGAGCGGCTGCCCGCAGCGTCAACGCCGCTGTACCTTGCGTCTGCACAATG
The DNA here is from genome assembly GCA_023249095.1 of Candidatus Rokuibacteriota bacterium. Classification (GTDB taxonomy): domain Bacteria; phylum Methylomirabilota; class Methylomirabilia; order Rokubacteriales; family CSP1-6; genus AR31. Next base: position 3,370 of record JAHFDK010000070.1, read on the forward strand.
TGCAGTGCCGCATCCAGCAGCGCCCGCGGCAAGTCGCCGTGGTGGTATCCCTTGGCGTGCCCGGGCTGCCGTGACCCGCGGCGGTTGCTCGGCCGTTCTTGCCGCTCGCGCTGTCGCACCGTTGCTCTCAGAGTAGCTGTTCAGTGTTGACAGCGTCAACATTTCTATGTTAACAGTGTTCTCATCGAGCCGTGACCGCGACCTGACTCATCAGGTCTCCTTGGAGGGTGAGCATGCGCGCACGACGCTGGGTCCGGAAGTGGAGCCACGACCTCGAGGCCGATGGATTTTCGCCGCTCCCGACGCAGGTCGTCTCGAACGAGGAGTACGTCCCCCTGCCCCAGACGTCGGAGCAACCGCGCGTCGCCACGCTGATCGAGGAGACCGCACGAGCGAATGCGCGCCTCCTCGGAGTGAGCCGGCGTGACTTCCTCCTCGGGAGCTGAGGACGAAAGGAGATCTCGCCATGAGAATCGGCAAGAGCCGTGGGCTCGTGATCGTCGGGTCGGTTGCCGTCACGCTGCTCTGGTCGTCGACAACCCCGGCGCTCGCTCAGTCTCCCCAGGGGGGCTTCGCCCACGTGATCAACGCGGCCCGGGCGCATCCGGGGTGTCTCGGCGTGGAAACGGGACAGACCTCGAGTGGCAAGCGAATCATCTTCGCGTGGTTCGAGAACAAGAAAGCGCTGGTCGGGTGGTATCACTCGGACGTCCATCAGAAGGCGATGAAGACGGCGTTCCCGAACCAGACGTGGGACCGCGAGCCGCTCCCCGATCTGCCTGAAGACAGCGGGGCTATTCTCGCCATTGTCTCCTTGAAACTCCTCGACTCGCCGAGGCCGGACGCGACATCCATGCCCATTGCTTCGATCGGGATCGAGCTCTACACTCCCCTGCCGGGCGGGGTGGCGGTGGGCGGACGGTTCGCTCCCGACGCGATCAAAGTGCGTGGCCTGCGAGGGATCCCGCTAGGAACGGCGCAAGGTCAACCGCGCTGACGGCCTAATCCAGCCAATCCTTCTCTTTGAGCTTGCGGGGAAGATACTGCTTAGTGAGGTACTGGAAGTCCTTGTTGGCGAGGGCGTCCAGCTCGTATTTGAGCCCGCTCGAGAGCATCCGCTTGATCTCCTCCTGCCAGCTCTTCTTCTGGAACCACGTATACGCGAGGAGCTCGCGGGCGCGGGCGATGTCCTTGTCGTTGAGCTTGATGCCCACGTTGCGCGGCAGCCCGTAGGATTCGGGATCTCCGCTCGAGAGTCCGATGAACTTGGCCTTCGGAATGGCCATGCGCTGGCTTTCGAAGGCGAGATTGATCGAGCCCTGCTTGATGACCGAATAGATGTAGTAGCCCCACGGGTCGTTGTCCACGAGGACATAGACGGGGAGGCGCTTCTCCTCGTGCAGCCGCCGCGCCAGACGCCTGACGCCGCGGGGCGGCTGCCCGTTTCCCGTCAGAAGAATGCAATTGTACGTGCGCCAGAACTTGTCTTCGGAGAGCCGGTTCCACTGGGTGCCTTTCTCGACCAGAAGGACGAAATCGGCCGTGCATCTCGTGATCTGGAGATATTCCGGCTCGACGATGGAGGGCACGGAATAGCCGCCTTTTCCGAGCTTGGCGCAGTCCACCCGGTCGCCGTCATCCACCAGCACCAAGGGCCCGACGACGGAGCCGGCGTTCTCGGCACGCACGTGCAGCTCCTCCCGGAGGGCCGCCAGCGTCACCTCCAGATCCTCGATGAGCGGATCGGACTCGTCCTGGGTGTCGAGGGTGTTCTCGTGCGAGTTCTTGATCGTGTGCTTGGTGCGGTAGTAGATCTCCCGGAGCGAGGTCGTGAGGTTCGCCCGCTGGAGCTCGCAGAGGGCATCAGCCACGAGGACCGTCTGCATGAACTTCTTGGCCATTCCCACGTTGAAGAACGACCGGGCCTGCTTCCGCTTGCCCATCTCGATCAGCCCATTGCGCTGGTTGAAGGTGACGTTCGAAAGGGAGCGGACCGGGATCGCAAGGGTGGGATCCTTACGCCGCTGGGCGGCGGTGATCACCACGTCGGCCACCCCGACGAGTTTCTTCTCGACCGCGCTCGTTCTTCGCGGCTTCTGGGCCATGGGTGTGTCCTAGGCCTTCCTGCGCACAGCGCGTGTCGTGGGTTTCCCGGCCGTCCTCTGTTTGCCCCCCCGCCGCCTCCTCGTCTTTCCTGTACGCCGCGACGGCTTGGCGGTCTTCTCTTCTTCTTCGGGAGCTCCGTTCGACGACACGGCCCCTTCCGGCGCTTCACCGATCAGCGCCGGCACCTCTCCTTCGACGCCCTCCGACGTGACGATGATCGAATGCGGGAGACCTTCCGGGCCGCCTCCGTTCTTCCCCAGGAGCTCATCTGTCTTTTCGCCGCCGGTCCGTGCCAAAGCCATCTTCTGGAGCTGCTCTTTCAGCTTTGCCGTGGGCAATCGGCCTCCCTTGAGGCGGTTGCACGACTCGACGACCTCCTCGATGTAGAGCTCGAAGATGTTACGCCGGCGGTGCTCGCTGTCGGCCCGCTCGCGTCGGCTGAGGAAGGCGCCCAGCCGTCGACCGCACTCGCGCAGCGCCAGCGTGATCTCTTTGCGGATCTCGTCGTAGTCGGCGATCGCTTCTTTGGATTCGCTGGTGAACGGAACCCAGACCGAGGCCATATGAACGAAGATCACCATGGGGCCGGACGGGAGTGCGCCTCGGGACTGTGACACTCCGTAGTTGCGCCAGCCTGTGTCGAGCACCGCCTTGAAGATCGCACAGGCGGACTGCTGATAGAGGAGGGGCACCCGGTTCGCGTAGCGGATGACGCGGGCGAGCTCGTTATCGTCCTGCTGCTGCTCCCCTTCAGCCAGGGGCATGGCCTGCTTCTCCTGGCTCTCCTGCCCTTGCTCTGGTCCCCGACCGTAGGCCAGGCCCGCCTCGATCACGAAGGGGTTGCCGCGGTACACGGCTGGCGGTCGGCTCGCCGCTGTATAGAAGTCGCCTTTGATTTGCTGATACAGGCCCGAGAGGATTGCCTTTTCGCCGATCGGCGAGAGACAGTTGGTCGGCGGGGCCATGATCTTGGTCGATTGGATGGCCTTGTAGAGGGTCTCGGCGGCCTGCCCGTGGACGTCCCGGGGACGCGCGCGGGGCGAGAGCCCCGCGGCCTTGCAGATGTCCTCCGCCAGACGAGGCGAAACCCGGCTGAAATCACCGGCCAGGAACCCTGAAAGCCAGTGGCTCTTCGTGTCCTGGAGCATCTTGAGCAGCATCCCGAGCTCGATGCCATAAGGGTGCGGCTTGATCTCGCGCGGCGACGGGGGGAGCTGGGGGTACGTCCTCGGATGCTCTTTCGTTTCTCCTTCCGGGGTGAGGTACGTCAGCCTAGCGTGCGGATTGGCGATGATGGTCTGCTCGATGTACTCGTCGACCGAGGCCCGCCCCTTCTGGTAGCGGCCCTCGACTTCCATGGTCACCTGGGTGCCACGCTGGGACTCCCAGGCAATCTGCTTCTTCTCCAGAATTAGCGGCTCGTTCTTCTTGGTATCGATCTGGACTTCGAAGTAGTGGGCGGGCGCCCGAGCACTCGTGCGGGAGATGATCTGCACGGGCTTGCCGGTCGTGAGCTGTCCATACATGCCGGCCGCCGAGATACCCATGCCCTGCTGGCCTCGGCTCATGCGCAGCCGATGGAACTTTGACCCATACAGGAGCTTCGCGAATATCGGTGGAATCTGCTGGCGGATGATTCCGGGGCCATTGTCGGTGACGGTGATCCGGAAGCGGCTCGCCTGGCTCGGAGGGAGCGGAGGTTCCCCGTTGGCGACGGCCTCCACCTTGACGACCACGTCAGGGAGGATCCCGGCTTCCTCGCAGGCGTCGAGGGCGTTGTCGACGGCCTCCTTGACGCAGGTGAGCAGCGCCTTTCGCGGATTGTCGAACCCCAGGAGATGCCGATTCTTGGTGAAGAACTCGGAGACGGAGATGTCCCGCTGGCGAGCCCCCATCTCGACGGCGGATACCGCCGGCTTCGGCGGCGTGGCGGGCGGACTGGTCTTCGAGGGATTCAGCTTCCGCATGTCCCCATACAAACAGAGTCCCATGCAGGGACTCAAGTTTTCCCTTCGCCATACTCTGCGGTTGGCGCGCATTTGGGTTCGGCGTGTCGTGAAACATGCGGGTCGCCTGCGGCGCTAAGCTGTGGGCGTCGAACCGGAGGGAGCGACGATGACCGAGCCGAACATCGCATTCGTGGCGAATCTCATGGCCGACCCCTCGCGCGCCGCCATGTGCCTGGCGCTGGCGGGCGGCGAGGCTCGGCCGGCCGGCGAGCTGGCCGCGCGCGCCGGCGTCTCGGCCCAGACGGCCAGCAACCACCTCGCCAAGCTCATCGCCGGCCGCATCCTGCGCGTCGAGCAGCAGGGGCGCTGGCGCTACTACCGCCTCGCGGACGCGGAGGTGGGGCACGCGGTGGAGGCGCTGGCCGTGGTGGCGCCGTTGCTGCCGCGCCGGGCCGAGACCGACGGGATCGACGGCGCCGCCAAGCGCCTCAAGGAGGCGCGCACGTGCTATAGCCACCTCGCCGGGCGGCTGGGCGTGGCGCTCGCCGATGCGCTGGTCGCCGAACGCTGGCTCGAGGACGACGGCCGCGGCTATCGCGTCACGACGAAGGGCGAGCGCTCCTTACGCGCGCTGGGCATCGAGGCGAACGGCCGGCGTGCGCCGGTACCGGCGCGGCGGTGTCTCGACTGGACCGAGCGCCGGCCCCACGTGGCCGGCCCGGTGGGCACGGCGTTGGCGGAGCTCGCGCTGCGCCGCGGCTGGGTGCGGCGGCTGCGCGGTACGCGCGCAGTGCTCGTGACGCCGTCCGGGCGAACGCAGCTCCAACGTGTCTTCAACGTCCGCTACCAGGAGGGAGCGCCATGATCACGCTCTGCATCCGGCTGCATCCTCGTCGAGGACCGCGCGTTCCTCGAGCAGGTCTAACAGGGTGTTGACCAGCCACCCGGTCTCCTGCCTCCCCCCACTGCAGGAGAAGGAGGAAGGCAGGAGAAACCAGGTGTCCGGTCACCCTTTACAGGTTCGCCTGGAAATCGACGTAGTCGCGAACCTTGCGGTAAATCTGCAAACGATTCCGCTGGCTGTCGGCTACGATGATGCGGTCGGTTTCCGGATCGAAATCCACCGCCGTCGGGAAGCAGAAACGAAATTCCGGCTCCAGGCTCTTTGTCCGACGCCGGGCTTTCATCATATCGGGGTTGGCGTCGATGCTCTGCTGGCCCCACTTGGACATGACCTGGGCATCGCCGATGAGAGTTGCAAGCGGGCTTCCTTCAGCGTCGAAGATGCAAACCCGATGGTTCCCCCAATCGGCGACATAGATATCGCCGTCGGTATCCACGGCGACATCGGTCGGATGATTCAGCAGGCCTGCCTTCGCATAGCCAGGCGTGCCTGCGGTTGACAGGTACGGTCCCAGGTAGGTGATGGCGTAGGCACCCTGAGGCACGGGAACCGTCCCGTACTGGCCGATCTTCATCAAGAACTTGCCCTGGGGAGACAGTTTTTGGATGCGGTGATTCTTCCAGTCCGCGACGTAGATATTGCCCGCCTGATCGAGGGTGATCCCCCACGGCTGGTTGAACTCGCCATCTCCGCTCCCGCCCTTGCCGCATTTGGCCACGAACTTCCCGTCGGGGCTGAAGACTTGGAGGCGATTGTTCCCGCTATCGACGACGATGATGTTGCCGCTCTTCTCGCACACCAGACCGGCAGGGCGCACGAGTTCGCCATCACCACTGCCTGTCTTTCCCCACTTCCGGAGAAACTTGCCGTCACTATCGAACACGGAGATGGTGTTGTGCCATTCATCCGAGGCGTACACCTGGCCCTGGCCGTCGACAGCGACGCCGAACGGCCAGGTCGAACGTCCGTCCCCGTCGCCCCACTTGAAAAACTCGGCGAGCAGTTCCTCCTCGCCGGGAGCACCGATCCTCACTGTGTTGACCCGCATCCCGAAGTTATTTTCGTTGCCCCGGTTGGCGACGATGACGGTGCCACCTTTCCCGAGGCACATCGTTTGGGGGTAGTTGAACCCTGTGCCCGCAGCCGCGCCACGCCCGACGGCATGGCTCCAGTCATAGACTCTTCCGCGCGCCACCGTTGTCAGCGCCATGGCCACTCTCCCATCTGATAAGTCGCCTTCCGGTATCCGGACGGCGTTCGCTCGCTGTGCGCCCTTCGGTCGAGCTGGCAACCCCTCCCGCTAGTTCAGGAAGGCTAGCTGCTCAAAGGCGCGACCGATGATTGGTTTCGAACTCACCTTCAGCCATTTCTCCAGAATCGTCGAGTAGATACTGCGGAAGTCCATATTGGGGTTCAGGTCGCCCTGAACCAGGTGTTCCGCCTTGAGGGACGGATAGTCGCCGTAGTGACCACCTTTGACCTTCTCACCGAGCACGAAGGCGGGCCCCGCGGCACCGTGATCCGTCCCTGAGCCGTTGTCGTGGACGCGGCGACCGAACTCCGAGAACATCAGGACGAGGACGTTGTCAGCATGATCGTGCTGTCGAAGATCGGTCATGAAGGCTTCGAGACCCTCGGTCACAGCGCTCCACAGGGCGCCGTGGCCGGGATTCTGTCCGGCATGGGTATCGAAGCTGCCGTGATCGCAGTAGAAGATCCGGCTACCCAGATCCGCCAGATGCACCTGGGCGATACCCCGGAGCTTGCGGGCGATCGGGGTCTCCGGATATTTCACCGTGGACGCGTATCGCTGCGGCGCCACCTTCAGGACATCCGCGCCCTTCAAAGAATCCAGGCCCGTGGTGCCGAGGTATTCCATCACGCCACTACCCACCACCGGCGCGTACATGCGCGCGAACCGATCCAGCACCTTCAGGCGTAGCTCCCGCTCCTGGACGCTCGGCAGGAAGCCATACTTTTCCAGTGGGCCAGCCACGCACGCCACGGGAACGCCTGGCACCGACAGCGCCCGGAACAGGCTCGGCCCGAAGCTCACGACCGTGATTACGTTCTCTTTGTTGGGGTCGTATTCGCGCGCCACCCGGCCCAACCAGCCCTCGGTCCCCACCTTGTCCGGCTCGCAGGTATGCCAGATGTCCATGGAACGGAAGTGCGAGCGCGGCGAGTTGGTATAGCCGGTGCCATGCAGGATGGCGAGTTTGCCCTCATCCCAGACCTTCTTCAGCGGGGCCATCGCCGGATGGAAGGCATAGTTCTTGTCGATGGGCAGGACCTGGGCTTCGGGGATCCCGACCGCTGGCCGGTTGTCCCGGTACAGCGGGTTGTTGTACGGAATCACCGTGTTCAGATAGTCGTTCCCACCCGAGAGCTGCACGACGACCAGTACGGGGTCTTTCTGCGTTGCGGCCATGCGTATTCCTCCTTACGCGCTGAGCGCGTGATGTTAGGCGAATTGATACTCTCTCGTCGCCACGATCAGTTGCAGCATCTCGCCAACACGCTTGTCAGCGGTCTGGGCACTCACCTCACGATCCCAGCTGATCGGGCCCCACTCTTTGGCCTGATCGACGAGCTCCCGCCGCGTGTCGGCGCCGACTTCGACGGGGCCCAGCAGATCCAGACACCCATCGACGAGTTGCTCGGGGCTCAGTGTGCCCTTGGCCTTCAGGCGGTCGATGATGGCGCGGACGCCCGGCAGCGACGGATCGCCGACCAGTTGCGCGACGAAGTTGATACGTGCCATCAAGGAGCCGCTGTTGATCCACTCCTGACCCGTATGCCATCCTTCCACGCTCGGTGGATTGAGGAGATCCTGACCCATGTAGGAGGGCTGCATCGACAGATCGCCATAGCCGGGTCTGGGCATCTCGTAGCCACCCACCAGACGCAGACTGCCCACCACCACCTCAGCCGGGGATTTCATGTGCTGGAAGCGGGCGTTCTTGAAGAAGCTCGAGTTGAACAGCACACGGAGGACGGAGCGGATGTCATAGTGCGATTCGCGGAACGTGGTCGTCAGGGTGTCGATCGCCTTCGGATCGCGCGGCGGGTCGATCGACCAGGCGGGCACCTGGGGCTCGTCGGCGACGAAGAAGTTGTACAGATGTCGGCACACGAAGCCGGCACAGGCCGGTTGTTCCACAACGATGTTGATGATGTCTTCGCCGTTCAAGCGCCCACGATGGCCGAGAAACTCCTTCTCGCCGTCATCGTGATCCTCGGCGCGGTACTCGAACTTCCACGGGAACCGCCCATAGGGCAGGCGGGGGATCTTGGTCTCGAAGGTCCAGCCGGTGAAGGCGCGTGACGCCTCACGGACATCTTTCTCCGTGTAGCTGCCGACGCCCATGCTGAAAAGTTCGAGCAGCTCGCGTCCCCAGTTCTCGTTGACGGCCGTCCCATGGTTCTCGTTGTTGTCCAGCCAGAACAGCATCGTGGGGTTTCTGGCGAGCTCGACGAGCAGGTCGCGGTAGTTGCCCAGGCCGCGCTCACGGAACAGATTGATCTGCAGCAGCAGCTGATCGTAGTTGTCCACCTTTGAGTTGCCGGTGGCAAACAGATGGTGCCAGAACAAGGCGACTTTCTCTTCCAGAGGACGCTTCGTGTTCACGAGGTGATACATGTAGTTCACGTTGCCCATGGGGGGCTGCCCACCGGGAAGCAGTGCCGCCGGATGATAGCGCAGCAGCGTATAGACATCGACCGGCGGCTGTGTCTCGGGGTGCACCAACTCCTCGACCGTGGCCTCGTACCCCTTGGCCACGCGCGCTTCGAGTTCGTCGCGGCGTGCTCCGAAACCGGCACGTCGCATCAGGTGAGCCATCAGAGCGATGTCGTCTTGGTATGCCATGCTCAGGCCTCCTTACTTCCAGGTATGAACCACCACCGTACGTCCACCAGGGCCTTCGGGTCGTCGCGCGCGCAGGCTCGGAGGTCTCACGTCGCGCGCCACAGACCTGACACCGGGCCGCCGCGGCGCCGACAGGTGCGGCAGCGGCCGTAGAGCTCGACGCGCCTGTCGAGGACCTCCAGACCAAATCGCGCGGCCGTGCGCACGTGCTCGCCGCGAGAGAGCGCCGCCCGGCCGCGCCGCGCACCCTCGCGACACGGGAGGTCGAGGATCCGCCCACAGGCCACGCAGATGAAGTGATCGTGGGGCCCGACGTTGGGATCGAAGCGCAGCCCCGTCGCCTCGACCCGCTCCCGCAGCAAGCCCTCCGCCGCCAGCCTCCGGAGGTTGCGGTACACCGTCGCGAGGCTCACCCGTGGGAGCCGCCGACGGACGCGCTCGAAGACGATTGCCGCCGTCGGGTGGGTATCGGTGGCCCGAACCACGTCGAGGATGACCCGGCGCGGCATCGTCGAGCGCAGGCCGCGCGTGCGGAGCGCGCCCTCCGCCGAAAGCGCGGCGCCTGAGGGACGGACACTTCTAGGAATCATTCGCGTCAGCTCCTAGCGAATGAGCCGGAGTCTAGACGGAGACCGCGACGATGTCAACGGCCCACCGTAGGTCACCTCGAGATGACCACCTTCCGGCCATTCCGCCACTGAACCAGGAGGACGCGGTGGCCGATCTGGCGGGAGGTCACCGGGTCGAGCAAGAACCGCCCGTACAGCGTGGTCGTGTCGAGACCACGGGCGGCGCTCAGCAGCGCCCCGTCCTCCAGGCTCTCGGCCCGGCGAAGGCACTCCATGATCACCACCCCGAGGGCGAAGGCCTGGGCGGCAGGATATCCGGGGCGCCGGTGAAATCGTTTCTCGAACTCGGCGCAGAACCATTCCGCGGTCGGACCCGTGTGCGGAGGATCGTGGACCGCTGGCTCCCACTGGCTCGGTCCGATCACGTCCTCGGCCAGATCGCCGACTTCCTCGTGAAACGCCTCGAGCCCCGCCCCCACGAAGGCGAGCCGCTTGACCCCGCCGAGAAGGTCTCGCCGCCTCACCATCGTCACGTCATCCTGAAAGCGACCGGCGCCCACGAGAAGGTCCGGCTCGCCCGCCAGGGCGTCTGCGAGGAGCGCACGGGCGTCACGCAGCGGCGACTCGAACGTGATGAGCCGGACCACGTCGAACGCTGCCGCCTTCGCCGCCTCGGTCACGCCTCTCGCCACGTCAGTCGCAAAGGTCCCGGTCACTGCGTGGACGACGCTCATGCGCGTGACGGTCGGATCCTGACGCTTGACCAGGAGCGGCAGGGCGCGCAGGTAGTCGCTCGCCGGACTCGGCACGCTCACGAGATGGCGCCACCCCTCGCCGGCGATCGCATCTGAGGAGCCTCCGTGGTTCCAGAGAACCTTTCTGTGACCCTCGGCGAGCGGCGCGACCGCGCGGGTCAATCCGCTCGAATAGGGGCCGAGGAGCAGATCGACACGATCCTCGGTCAGAAGTCGCAGGACATTCTCCCTCGCGCGTTCCGCTCGACTCCCGTCGTCCAGGGCGATCAAGCGCAGCGGGAGGCGCGACCCCGAGGGACCCACGGCCATCCCGCCGGCCTCCTGGATATGGTCCGCCCAGAGCTGGAGCGCATCCAGGCCCTCCTGCCCCTGTAATCGAAATTCCCTGCTGAGAGAAAGAGAGACGCCGACGACGATCACCGTGACCCTACGGGACGATCTCGTCGGTCTTGACCCGCGACCGGCTCGTCGGTGTCCCGCGTGATGTGTCCGCTCTCAGCGGCCAGCGCATCGGTCTTCGCGGCCATGATGAAGTCGTTCCGGTGGAGCCCGCGGATCTTGTGGGTCCACCAGGTCACCGTGACACGTCCCCACTCGGTGAGGAGGGCCGGATGGTGACCCTCCGCCTCGGCGAGGGCGCCGATCCGGTTGGTGAGGGCCAGCGCGTCGGCGAAGCTCGCGCAGTGGAAGAGCCGCTCGAGCCGAGGAATACCGTCGCGTTCCACCAGTTGCCAGGCGGAGACCTCACGCCTGAGCTCCACGATCTCCACCTCGGTCACCCGGGGCGAGTCGCGGCGGCAGGCGACACAGCGTTCGGCGGACAGCGTGCTCATCGCGTGAACCTCCCCAGGCGCGTTCCGGGACCTCGCGCCCGCTGCGGCCCACCTTACACCTCCGACAGACTGCCGTCAGGCGCGCTGAAGAATTATGCGATGCGGAAACGCTCCACAGCCTTGTCCACATTTCCACAGTCATCCACAGAGGCGGAAATTGACGGCGTGATGCGGTCGGGCGGTAGAGGTCCGAAAAAAGCTACGGCCTGTCCACTCTCCGCAAGCACGGACGCGACAGTTCTCCTTCTCGACCGGGCGCGTCCGTCCGAGAAGAGCGCGCACACGCATCCGATACAACCACACGAACGGCCTTGACATTCCCCGTCGCACGGTTGTTACATGCCTCTGCCGGTTGACTGATGCGTTTTTGTGAGCGGGGCGGCTGGAGCGTAGTGTGGCGATGAAGCGATCACCGCGGCGCCCCCGCTCCGCGTCTGGCAAAGCGGGCGCCCTACCACCCGCACCACCCTCCCCGATTGGCAAAGCGACCCGCGAGGAACGCGCGACCTTCCCCATTCGTGCAAGCGCGGCCGCGCACCAGTCGTCGAGCAACACCTTTCCGATCGTCGGCATCGGAGCCTCTGCAGGCGGGTTGGAGGCGTTCTCTGAGTTGCTGTCGGACCTGCCGGTCGATGCGCCGATGGCCTTCGTGCTGGTCCAGCACCTCGACCCGAAGCACCCGAGCATCTTGACCGAGATCCTGTCCAGAACGACCCGAATCCCGGTCGTCGAGGTGAAGCACGGCATGCGCGTCGGGCCCGGCCGTGTGTACGTCATGCCGTCGAACACGCGCATGACCATCGTCGGCAGGGTCCTGCACTTGGCGCCCCGATCTGACGATCCGGGGCCGCACATGCCGATCGATCACTTTCTGCGCTCGCTCGCCGAAGACTTGGGGAGCCGGGCGATCGGCGTGATTCTCTCGGGCAGCGCGTCAGATGGTGCGCTGGGGCTGAAGGCGATCAAGGCCGAGGGCGGCATCACGTTCGCAGAGGCCCCGCAATCGGCGAAGTTCGACGGCATGCCGCGGAGCGCTGTGGCTTCGGGCGCGGTCGATTTCGTCCTGGCTCCGAAAGGCATCGCCCAGGAGCTGACGAGGATCGGTCGGCATCCCTACCTCGCCGAGACCGGTGCCGCGCCGTTCGCCGAGCCCCTGACCGGCGGCCCCAAGGCCCTCGATCAAATCCTCCGGATGCTGCGTGAAAAGCACAGCGTCGATTTCACACTGTATCGGCAGACGACGATCAGACGCCGCATCGCCCGGCGCATGCTGGTTCACGGTATCGACACGCTCGAGAACTACCGCCGCTACCTCGAGGAGCACCCCTCCCAGGTGCAAGCGCTGTACAACGACCTGCTCGTGAACGTAACCAGGTTTTTCAGGGATCCGGAAGTGTTCCGGATCCTGGAGCGGAGCGTCTTTCCGGGCATCATCAAGCAGCGACCGCCGGCCGCGCCGATCCGCATCTGGGCGCCGGGGTGTGCGACGGGAGAGGAAGCCTACTCGCTGGCCATCGCGCTACTCGAGTCGCTTGGCGACGCGGACGGCACCTTCCCGATCCAGCTGTTCGGAACCGATGTCAGTGAAGCCGCGATCGTGAAGGCGCGCGCTGGGATGTACCTGGAGAATATCGAGCTCGATGTCCCGGCGGCGCGGCTGCGGCGCTTCTTCGTGAAGCTGGATGGCCAGTATCAGGTCCGCAAGTCCGTGCGCGAGCTCTGCGTCTTCGCGAAGCAAAACCTGGCCACGGATCCGCCCTTCTCGAAGATGGACCTCATCGTGTGCCGCAACGTGCTCATCTACCTCGAGCCGGAGCTGCAGAAGCGCGTGTTGTCGATCTTCCACTATGCGCTGAAGGCCCCCGGGTTCCTCGTGCTGGGCGTGTCGGAGACGGTCGGGCCCCTGTCGGATCTCTTCTCGGTGGTCGACAAAAAGTACAAGGTCTACACCAAGAGGCCGACCTCGAGGAGGTTCGACCTGCGCCTGAGCAGTCTCGATCGCGGGACCGGGAAAATGGGGCCGGGCCGGGCCGCGAGGAGTACGGACGAGGCCGGCGGCAGTCGCTCGGACCTGCTGCGCGAGGTCGACAGGATCCTCCTCGGCAAATACGCCCCCGCCGGCGTCCTCGTCAACGAGGCCGCCGAGATCCTTCAATTCCGCGGTCACACGAGCCCATATCTCGAGCCCGCCCCCGGGCAGGCAAGCCTCAACCTCCTGAAGATGGCCCGGGAGGGCCTGCTGATGGAGCTGCGCATGGCGATCGACAAGGCGCGGAAGCAGAGCGCGCCGGTCAGACGCGAGAGGCTCAGCATCAAGCAGGACGGCGGGTCGGTCCTGGTGACTCTTGAAGTCATCCCGATGAGCGGGCCCGCCCGCGAGCGCAATTACCTCGTGCTCTTTGAGCGTGTTCCCCCGTCCGGGGAGTCGAGAGCCCCGGGGAGCACGGCTCGCGGCGCGACCCCTCGCCCGCGGCAGGCGGCAACCGAGCGGCAGACCGAGAGCCTCCGCCAGGAGCTCACGGCGACCAAGGAGTTTTTGCAATCCATCATCGAGGAGCGGGAAGCGACCAACGAGGAGCTGCAAGCGGCCAACGAGGAGCTCCAGTCGAGCAACGAGGAACTGCAGAGCACGAATGAGGAGCTCGAGACCGCGAAGGAGGAGCTCGAGTCGGTCAACGAAGAGCTCACGACCGTGAACGAGGCGCAGCAGCACCGAAATGCCGAGCTGTCGCAGCTCAACAACGATCTGAACAACCTGTTCGCCGGCGACACCATTCCGATCGTCATGCTCGGCAGCGATGGGCGGATCCGGCGGTTTACCCCCACGGCCGGGAAGGTGCTCAACCTCATCCCGGCCGACCTTGGCCGGCCGATCGGGGACATCAGAACGACCCTGGATCTATCCGACCTGGAGCAGGTGTGCGCGCATGTGATCGCGACGGCGACCGTCGTCGAGCGCGAGGTGAGAGATCGAGACGGCCGCTGGTATTCGCTGCGGGTCCGGCCCTACACGACGGCGGACAACGCGGTCGACGGCGCGGTGATCACGCTGGCGGACATCAACGCCTTCAAATCGAGTGTCGAGCAGGTCACGGCGGCTCGCGAACATGCCGAGGGGATCGTGGACAGTGTTGCGGTGCCGCTCGTGACCCTCGACGCGGAGCTGCGCGTCGCGTGGGCCAGCCGCTCCTTCTATGACACCTTCCAGGTCACGCCCCAGGAGACCACGAATCACTTCATCCATGAACTTGGGAACGGCCAGTGGGACATCCCGACGTTGCGGAGTGCGCTCGCCGATGTGTTCGAGAAGAACGTCGCGTTTCACGAGTTCGAGGTGGAGCACGACTTCGCCCGCATCGGCGCCAAGACGATGCTGTTGAACGCGCGCCCGATGCGCCAGGGGGAACAGGCGAGCCCCATGATCCTCCTCGCCATCAACGACATCACCATGCGGAAGGAGACGGAACGGGAGCCGCGGACCTCTCACTGAGGTCTGGTCTCGGAGGCTCTCCGAGAGGGCGAAGGATGGCATTGGGGTCTCAGCCTGTCCTGGACGGCCTCTGGGCCCGTCTACGGGAAGCGCTTTCCGGCCAGCTGGCGCCGGCGGTCTTCGATTCGTGGCTGCGCCCTTGCCGTCTCCTGGCCGTCGAGGGCGACCATCTGCGGATTGGCGCCCCGAATCCGTTCGCGCGTGACTGGATCATGCAGCATCACCTCCAAGCCTTGCAAAGCGCGGCGGAGAAGTGCCTGGGTGGGCACCCGCAGGTGTCGATCGTCGTCGACAATGCCGCGGCCACGGGGTGGCACCAGCCCGCCTCCACAACGCCGGCAACCTCGCCGGCCGGTACGGCCGAACGGTTGAATCCGCGCTACACCTTCGACACCTTCGTCGTCGGCTCATCGAACCAATTCGCCCAGGCCGCCTCTCAGGCCGTCGCGGAGCTTCCGTCGCGCGCGTATAACCCGCTCTTCGTCTATGGCGGCGTCGGCCTCGGCAAGACGCACTTGCTTCACGCGATTGGTCACCGGACTGTTCACCTGTTTCCCGGCACGGTGGTCGTCTATCTGTCATCTGAGCACTTCACCAATGAGCTCATCGATGCGATCCGCTACGACCACACGGCCGCCTTCCGCGCGCGCTACCGGACGATCGACCTCCTTCTGATCGATGACATTCAGTTCATCGCAGGAAAAGAGCGGACACAGGAGGAATTCTTCCATACCTTCAACGACCTCTACGAGTCGCGAAAACAGATTGTCCTCTCCAGCGACTCGCCGCCGAAGAGTATTCCCGAAATCGAGGAGCGCTTGCGGTCGCGCTTCGAGTGGGGCCTCATCGCCGACGTTCAGCCGCCGGACTTCGAGACCAGGGTCGCCATCCTCAAGAAGAAGGCGGCCCTCGAGCGCGCCCCGCTGGCCGACGATGTCGCCTACCTGATTGCGGGTCGAGTCAAATCAAACATCCGCCAGCTCGAGGGCTCGTTGACCCGGATGATCGCGGTCGGTGCGATGACGGGTCGCGAGATGACCCTGGACCTCGCTCATGAGGTGCTCTCCGACCTCTGGGGCGACGAAAAGACGATCATCCCGATCGAGCTGATACAGCGGAAGGTTTCCGAAGTCTTCGGGGTCAAGCTCTCCGAGCTGCGGGCCAAGAATCGGACGAGAGCCGTGGCCTTCCCTCGTCAGATCGCCATGTATCTTGCGCGGCAGCTCACCCACACCTCGCTCGCCGAGGTCGGCCGCGCGTTCGGCGGCAAGGATCACACAACGGTCCTGCACGCGGTCGGCAAGATCCAGGCCCTTCTTCGCGAAGACCCCACGCTGCGGAAGACCATCGACGGGCTCATCCAAAGGCTCACCCTGTGATGCAGATCGTGTAGCCGATGGACGTCTTCGAGGCCATTCGCACGCTCCTCGCCGTGCGCGGTTACCAGGACAAGCCGGTGCCAGACGCCGTGGTCCGACGGATCGTCGAGGCAGGACGCCTCACGGGCAGCGGAATGAACGGGCAACCGTGGCACTTCATCGTGATCCGTGACGGCGAGACACTGCGCCGGCTCGGGGCCCTGGCATCGAGCGGGCCGTACGTCGCCCAGGCGCCGCTGGCGATCGTCGTGGCGACCGACAAGACCCGGTTCGCCGTCTCCGACGCGAGCCGCGCGATTCAGTCCATGTTGCTGACGGCGTGGGCCGATGGCGTGGGCTCGAACTGGGTAGGTTTCGGTGGGCTCGAGAAGGTCAAGGCCTTCCTCGACATCCCGACCGGCCTCGATGTCTTGGCGATCCTTCCGCTCGGATACCCGGCTCGCGCCGTTGGACGAGGCAAGAAGCAGCGCAAGCCGCTGCGGGAGGTGGCGCATCTCGAGCGGTATGGACGCCCGTTCGAGTGAGGGCTAGCGTGTCGCCGCGCGCCAGTACCTGCTAGGCACACCCCATGGCATAAACCTGCGTGGCCCCTGCAGGCAAGGGGCGCTCGGCCCAGCTCTCGCCGCCATCCTCACTGGCGAACACCTCACCACCGCTGGTCGCACAGTACATGCGCCTGGGCTGCCGCTCGTCGAAGGCGATGGTGAAGATGGTGGTCTTTGGCTTGACGCCCATGTCCACCCGAGTCCAGCTCAGGCCGCCGTCCTTGCTGCGGAACATAACGCCGACGTCGCTCTGGAAATTCGCACCTGCGGCCACCCAGATGGTCTTCGGATCACCCGGGACCTCGCGGATATCACGGCAGTAGGTTTGTCCCTTGGGATTCAGCGGCTCGAGGCGGGCGCTCGCCCAGTGCTCTCCCCGGTCCGTGCTGCTGAACAGGCCGGCGCGGCCGATGGCAAAGACCATCCCCGGACGCCAGCGCCCGACCAGCACGCCGTGCATGTCCACGGTGTCATCGTTCAAGTACTGCCCATGACTCATGCTCTCCCAGTGCTCGCCGCCGTCGAGGCTACGGATGACCCCTCCGACTTCGACGGCGCCGTAAATCTCATTGGGATTGGCTGGATTAACGGCCAGCTCCAGGACACGTTTGGCCGGGTTGGCCCCGGGGGCCACGGTTACCTCTGGGAAGCGGACGGTCACCGGGAGCTGCTGCCAGCGCTCGCCGCCGTCCTCACTCCGAAAGATCTCGCAGTTCTCGTAACCCGCGTACAGCACCTTGGAGTCGCGAGGATCGAACAACAGAGACCAAACCGGCAAGCCGTGGTCCGAGACGTTGAGCCGTTCCCAGTGCTCCCCGTGGTCCGTGCTGCGGTAGGGACCGTGCTGCGTCCCCACATATACTGTGTCGGCGTGCTCGGGGTGCGTGGCAATGCCCCGGATGGCGGGCGCCTCCGGTAGGCCACGAGTTACGAGCTCCCACCGATCATCGCCCACGGCCATCCGATAGAGGCCGGATTTGACGGGGCGGCCGGGGGCGGTCTCACCCGCCAGGCCCACATACACATAGGACGTGCGATTCGTAGTCATAGCGCGCTCCTCCCTGTCCTTTGCTACACCTGCGAGCAGGAGGATGGCGCTCTCGAGGGGCCGCGTCAAGAGTCTCGACGCGATCGGCGGAACGCAGACGGCCGGCGAGTTTTCACCACGGAGTTCAAGCGGGCGACGGTCCACCGCATCGTGACGGGTGAGAAGCGGTCGCCGAACTCGATCGCGAGCTCGACATCACGCCCGGCGGCATCCGCAACTGGAAGCGGTTTGCCGGCGCGGGCGCGACGGCGGCGGTGCCCGACGTGGTTTCCGGTCCGGTGATCCCGGGTATCCGAATGTCGCAGAAGTGGTCGTCTGCCTCGGGCGGATCACCCCGAGCAGCCTACAGAGTCCGTCTCGGCCCGCCCGCTCGAGTCTCTCTCCACCCGAGCTCCCGCTCTCGTAGCGCCGTCTTCCCGCCCGCGGCCCTCTGAGGGCACGAGCGTCACCGCGCGGCGTGAGGGCGCAGCCCGCTCATACGGCGTCCTGGGCGCTGGCTCATATCGCCGGCCCGCAACCACCGAAATCGAACACCCTCGCCTTCGCGGTTGACTTGGTCTAGACGATGGCGCGAGCCCGCACTCACCGATATCAAGCATTCTGAGATTTGACGTCGATCTCAGGTAGCGCGGAGCGGGCCAGTCTCCAATTGTCGAAGCGGCCGGAGGGTCGCGGTTCCCCCACGGGACCGGGCAAGATTTGGCTCTTGACAGGAACTATCTAAGATAGTATTAGTATATTTGACTAAATCAACCTTAGTATATAACACTAAGGTAGCGACTGAGGAGAGCACCATGCGTACCATGCTTCGCTGGTCCCCGACCCGGCAGTTCCACTTCCACCATGACGCAGACGACATGTTCGAGAGGTTCTTTGGCGGCGTCACGGATGAGGCCCCTCAGCGTCCGTCGTGGCTTCCCGCCGCGGAGGGGCGGCTCGAAGACGGCGCCTACGTCATCCAGCTCGCCCTCCCGGGCGTCGATCCGAAGAAGGTCGACGTGTCATTGATGGACAACGTCCTCACCGTCAAGGGCGAGCGCCAGGCCGATCACGACACCGCGGGCAAGGACTATTTCGTCCGCGAAGTCGCGTACGGCGCGTTCCAACGGAGTTTCGCGCTTCCTGAAGGCGTCGACGCCGCCCATGTGGAGGCGAAGTACGCGAACGGCATGCTCCAAGTGAGGGTCCCCAGGCCCGACCCACGCGGTCCACGTCGCTGCGCTGTCCGTCCGGGCTGACTCCACGCGCACGTAGTCCTTTGTCGTCGGAGTGGCGGTGCCCGCCTTCATGGCGGCTTGCGCGTCCGTATTGCAGGCAGCGAAATCGACCTCCGTCGGCGTCTCGGCATCCACGCTGACCACCGCCGCGACAAGGCTCGCCACGATGGCGCCAACAAGAGCACGCGTCACTTTTCGCATGGAGCACCTCCTGAGAGCAGTCACAGCCCGACGACCACCGACTTCACGAACAGCCCGGCTGACCGAACGCCCGCGCCTGGCCGTCTATCACTATATGAATTATACTTGACATATAATTTATATTATGATATCGAGATCAAGTCAAGCGGGAATCGCGAAGGAGAGGCGCAGGCCAACGCTCCTCGCCCCCGGAGAAGGAGGACGGATCATGGAGTTCGGAATGCTCGTCTCGTGGGTGGTCGTGGGGTTGCTTGCTGGGTGGCTGGCCGGGTTCGTGATGAAGGGTGGGGGATACGGGTTGATTGGGGATCTGGTTCTGGGTCTGGTCGGGAGCGTCGTGGGGGGCTGGATCTTCCGGGCCCTGGGCGTCTCCGCGGGCGGGGGGCTCTTCCCGACGGTGTTCGT
This sequence comes from Candidatus Rokuibacteriota bacterium, assembly GCA_023249095.1. Classification (GTDB taxonomy): domain Bacteria; phylum Methylomirabilota; class Methylomirabilia; order Rokubacteriales; family CSP1-6; genus AR31. Next base: position 22,642 of record JAHFDK010000070.1, read on the forward strand.
CGCCCTCGTCGGGGCGGTCATTGTGCTCGTGGCCCAGCGGAAGGTCTGGGCGCACGCCTAGGGACGTGAACCTCACACCCCGGGTGACCAGGTCGAGCCTCGACCTGGTCACGTTGCACGGTCCGGGCGAAGTCCACCGCAGGAGGAGGAGGAGCGCATGAAGATTCGGCCGTTACACGATCGGCTACTGGTCGAGCGGCTCGAGGAGAAAGAGGTCAAGAAGGGCGGGATCATTATCCCGGACACGGCCAAGGAGAAGCCCCAAGAGGGCAAGGTGAAAGCCGTCGGCAACGGCAAGATCACCGACGAGGGCAAGAAGATCCCGCTCGACGTGAAGGCCGGCGACAAGATCCTGTTCGGGAAGTACTCGGGCTCCGAGGTCAAGATCGACGACAAGGAGTATCTGATCATGCGCGAGGAAGACGTCCTCGCCATTCTCGAGTAAGGAGGAACGTGATCCATGCCGAAGCAGCTGATATTCGAAGAGGACGCTCGGGCGGCGCTGCTCAGGGGCGTCAACATCATGGCGGCGGCCGTGAAGGCGACGCTGGGCCCGAAAGGCCGCAACGTCGTCATCGACAAGAAGTTCGGCAGCCCCACGATCACCAAGGACGGCGTCGCCGTCGCCAAGGAGATCGAGCTGAAGGACCCCTACGAGGACATGGGCGCGCAGATGCTGAAGGAGGTCGCCTCCAAGACCTCCGACATCGCGGGTGACGGGACGACGACCGCGACAATCCTGGCCCAGGCGATCTTCCGCGAGGGGCTCCGCAACGTGACCGCCGGCGCCAATCCCATGGGGCTCAAGCGCGGCATCGAGGCGGCGGTCGAGGCGGTGACCGCGGAGCTGAAGAAGGTCTCGAAGTCTACGAAGGACAAAAAGGAGATCGCCCAGGTCGCGACGATCGCCTCGAACAACGACAAGACGATCGGCAACCTGATCGCCGAGGCGATGGAGAAGGTCGGCAAGGACGGCGTCATCACGGTCGAGGAGTCGAAGTCGGCCGAAACGGTTCTGGATTTGGTCGAGGGCATGCAGTTCGACCGCGGCTACCTCTCGCCGTACTTCGTGACGGACGCCGAGCGCATGGAGGTCGTGTTCGAGGATGCGTTCGTCCTCATCTACGAGAAGAAGATCGGCGTGATGAAGGACATGCTCCCGCTGCTGGAGCAGGTCGCCCGGGCCGGCAAGCCCTTCCTCATCATCGCCGAGGACATCGAGGGCGAGGCGCTGGCGACCCTGGTCGTGAACAAGCTCCGCGGCACGCTGCACTGCGCCGCCGTCAAGGCGCCGGGCTTCGGCGACCGTCGCAAGGCCATGCTCGAGGACATCGCCACTCTGACCGGCGGCAAGGCGATCACCGAGGACCTGGGCATCA
>JAHFDK010000316.1 GCA_023249095.1 Candidatus Rokuibacteriota bacterium
CTGCGCGGGCCCGAGCTGGAGAAGCTCGCCGAGTACGGCGAGACTCTCAAGCAGAAGGCCCGCGAGCTGGGCGGGATCGTGGACGTGGACACCACGCTCCGGCTCGACAAGCCCGAGCTCCGGGTGGCGATCGACCGCCAGCGGGCGGCCGACCTGCGCGTGGACACCGCGCAGATCGCCACCGCGCTGCGCCTCATGGTGGGCGGCGACGACCAGGTTTCGCGCTTCCGTGATCCCGTCGTCAACGAAGATTACGACGTGCAGATCCGCCTGATGCCGCAGTTCCGCGGCAACTTGAGCACGATCTCGCGGTTGTACGTCTCCCGCGAGTCGAGCGCGACCAACTCGGCGACCGGAGCGCCGGCCCAGGTCAACCTGGCGCCGGGCGGCGGCCTCGTCCGGCTCGACAACTTGGTGAAGATCGAGCGGACGGCCACCGCCTCGCGCATCGATCGCACCGACCGGCAGCGCGAGACCCGACTGCGGGCCATGATTGCGCCGGGCTACGGTCAGGCTGACCGCATCGAAGCGCTGAAGACGATCGTGGCCGGGATGAACATGCCGGCGGCCTACCAGACGTTCGTCACCGGCAAGGCCAGGGAGATGGAGAAGACCTTCACCGAGTTCTTGTGGGTCTTCTTGCTCTCGGTGGTGTTCATGTACATGATCCTGGCCTCGCAGTTCGAGAGCCTGATCCATCCGCTGACGATCTTGTTGTCGCTACCGCTCTCGGTGCCGTTCGCGTTGTTGTCGCTGTGGTACACCGGCAACACGCTCAACCTGTATTCCGCGCTCGGCATCCTGGTGCTGTTCGGCGTCGTCAAGAAGAACGCGATATTACAAATCGACCACATGAACAATCTGCGCGCCCACGGCATGGACCGCGCGGCCGCCATCATGCAGGGCAACCGCGACCGGCTCCGCCCGATCTTGATGACCACGCTGGCCCTGGTGGCGGGCATGCTGCCCTTGTGGGTGGGCACCGGGCCGGGCTCCGAGGAGCGCCGCGCCATCGCCGTCGTCGTCATCGGCGGCCAGACGCTCTGCTTGCTCCTGACGCTGCTAGTGACGCCGGTCGCCTACTCACTCTTCGAGGACGCCGCCCGGGCGCTCCGGCTGTCGACGCCCTCGCTGGCGCCGTGGCGCCGTCTCGTCCGACAGGGTGAGCGCCGCGCCTGGCGCCATCGATTGCGTCGCGTCTGGCGTCGCGCGCCCGCCCGCGAGATCCCCGGCGGCGCCAACGGCGACGATTAACCAGATGGGGGCCCCCAACCGGCGTCCTTTGCGAGCAGCGGGCTTGCTATGGCCCGCCAACCATTGAATCGGGGGCGTGCGCGTACTCTTTCTGCAGGTGAAACGTCGCGCTGCGTCCGAAGACGATAGCAGCCTCGATGAAGTGCCCGAATTCATCGCGCTTCTGTGGGCTAACAGCGACCGCCTGTGCCGCAAAGAATCGCGCGCCGTTCACTTTCACTTAGGCCCGCGCGGGTCCACGTTGCCGGGGAGGCAGGTCGTGGTGACATCGGTTCGCAAGACCCCCCCGCTGTATGCCACGCGCAGCCGGGCCTCCTCGCATTGCGTCCGCGTATCCCACCCGCCCATGGGAGTCCAGCCAGATTGAGTCCGGCCAGCGCTCGCCTGTGGGTAGACCCACACAACCCACGCGCACTCGGCGTAGGCCGTCGCAGCCGAGGTAATAAGTAGAAAGAACACGACGAGCAGCGAGGCTGTTCGTGCGAGTCGCATCATCGGTAGCCCTCCTCGGTGGTCGCTCGCTTCACGTTGATGCGCTCGTGAGCGCCTCACGTTCTTACGCGGTAACGGCTGGCTCGCCGAGCCTCTGGACCAGCAAGTGACCTTTCCCCAAGGAACCGCTCGCTGACGAGGAAGGCCGCGAGGTGTAGAGCCAGCGGTGAGTGCGGTGCGACGCTACCCCCTGCCCAGAGAACGCGGCTTGCAGTGGCTCAAGGATTGTCTCCCTCGGCTATAGCGTTCCGACGACCGCGGCCGGCCAGGCGCGGGCGTCGACGCGCTCGTGCCACTCCTTGATCTTGCCGTCCCGGTCGATCACCACGCCGACGCGCTGCGCGCCCTTTTGGGGATCGACGTTGGCGCCGTAGGCGGTGCCGATCGTCCGGTCGGTATCGCAGATCAAGGGAAAGGTGAAGCTGTTCTTCTCGGCGAACTTCTTGTTGTCGGCCGGGGTGTCGAAGGACACACCGATGATCACGGCGCCCTTCCGGTCATAGTCGGCTTTCAGGTCGCGGAACCCGCAACCCTCGGCCGTTCAGCCCGGGGTGTCGGCCTTGGGGAAGAACCAGAGCACCACCGGCTTACCCTTGAAGTCCGAGAGCTTCACGGTCTTGCCGGTGTGATCGCGACCGACGAAATCGGGCGCTTTGTCTCCTGGATTGAGCATGAGCCCTCCTTGTCGCTGTCAGTTCGTCGCCGAGGCGGTGGCGGCGCGCCAGATCCGCCGCGCGCCCTTGTCAATGTTGAGCGCCACGATCGATGCGCCCACGAGGAAGCAGCACGCCAGCGCGAATGCCGCGCCGTAACCGCCCGTGGTCTCGAACAGCAGACCGGCGAGCGCGGAGCCGATGGCGGAGCCTGTCTGGTGCACGAGGAAGATCAGGCCAAAGACCGAGCTGACGGAGAAGCGTCCGTAGATGTCGGCGGTCAGCGCCGACGTCATCGAGCCCGTTCCCGCCATCGTGATACCGCCGAGGACGGCCACCGTGAGGATCGCGACGGGGTTGTCGCGGATGAGGAAGAAACCGGCAAAGATGAAGACCCGGCCGGCATAGATGGCGGCGAGCACGGGCCGGCGACCCAAACGGTCGGACAGCGCGCCGAGCATCACCGTGCACCCGATGGCCGAGCCGCCGAGCATGCCCAGCGCCCACGATGCGAACATGGGCGAGTAGCCGTGATCGGTGAGCATGGGGATTCCGTGTGCGGAGAGCAGGCTCATCGAGAAGCCACAGGTGAAAAACGACCCTGCGAGCTGCCAGAACGCCAGGGTCTGCAACGCCTCGCGGGCGGTGACCCGCTCGATCGGGGCCGCGGTGGTCCCGGGCTTCACGGCGGCGCCGTCGGCACGGAGCCCGATCGACTCGGGAGAGTCTCGCACGACCCACAGGCACAGGGGCAGCGAGAGGGCCAGGATGCCGCCCGCGATCAATACGTACGTGATGCGCCACCCAGTGGTGAGGATGAGCCAGGTCACGGCGGGAACGAGCAGGCTCATTCCGGTCATCGACGCGCTGCCGAGCACCGAGAGCGCGGTGCCGCGGCGCTTGCTGAACCACCGAGCGACCACGCCGGAGGCGATCACGGGCCCGGTGCCAGCGAGTCCGAGCGGCACCAGTACCCCGTAGACGGCCGCGAACTCCCAGACATTGCGCACCAGCGCGGTCAGCACGAGCGAGATGACCAGCAGCACGGTGCCGACCGAGGTGACGACGCGCACGCTGAAGCGGTCGAGCGCCATGCCGGCGATCGGCATGAAGACGCCGTAGAGGAAGAGGCTGAGCGCGATCACGGCAGAGAAGCTCGCGCGATCGAGGCCGAGGTCGGCCACGATCGGCTTGAGGAACGGCCCGACCGCATGGCGGACTCCCGTCGACATGAACGTCATGACCGAGAACGCCGCGACGACCCACCAGCCGTAGAAGATCGATCGATTCGTCAAGTCGCCTTCACTATATCAGGACGTGGCCTGCGCCGGACGGATCGGTCGACGGCGGCAAGACCGGGCGGCAGTGGACGCGAAGCCAGGGTAAACTCCGGCTGGGAACAGTCCATCGAGCCGAGGAGCGACGGAATGCCGCGACAGCGGATCGTGATTATTGGCGCCTCGGTGGCTGGGGCCACGGCGGCGGTAACCTTGCGCGACGAGGGTTTTGACGGCGACATCCGCCTGATCGGTGCCGAGCCCCAGCTGCCCTACAACCGCCCGCCCTTGTCGAAGGGCTATCTTCGTCAGCAGGAAAGCTTCGAGGCGCAGCTGGTCAAACCCGCCGGGTATTACACCGAGCAGAGCATCGAGCTCACGCTCGGGGCGCGGGCGACGGCGATCGACGCGAGGCAGAAGCTCGTGGAGCTCGAGGGCGGCGAGCGAGTCGGTTACGACCAACTTCTGGTGGCTACGGGTGGGCGCAACCGAACGCTGTCAGTCCCCGGTGCGAGCCTGGGGGGTGTCTTCCAGCTCCGCACCGTCGAGGATTGTGACCGGATCCGCGCCGTCATCCGGCGCGGACGCCGCGCGGTCGTGATGGGGTTCGGCTTCATCGGCTCCGAGGTGTCGGCCTCATTGCGCCAGCTCGGGGTCGAGGTGGCCGCGGTCGAGGGCTCCCGCGTGCCCTTGGCCCGCGTGCTCGGCGAAGAGGTCGGGCAGGTACTCGCGAGCATCCATCGCGAGCAGGGCGTGGAGCTGCTCGCGGAAGATTCCGTGGAGGCGTTCGAAGGCTCCGGCCGTGTCGAACGGGTGCGCACCAGGAAGGGGCGAGTCCTCGAGTGCGATATGGTGGTGGCCGGAATCGGGATCGTGCCCAACACCGAGCTGCTGGCAGCGGCGGGGGCCCAAGTCGACAACGGCGTGCTCGTGGACGCGCGCTGCCGGACATCGCTGCCGGACGTGTTCGCGGCGGGCGATGTGACGAATCACTTGCATCCGATCTTCGGTCGCCTGCGCGTCGAGCACTGGAACAACGGCTACCAGCAGGGACGTGCCGCGGCCCGGTCATTGCTCGGCGGAGCGCAGCCCTACGACTACGTCCATTCCTTCTGGTCCGATCAGTACGAGCACTCCATCGAGTACGTCGGGTTCGCGGCCGGCTGGGACCGCCTCGTCTTCCGTGGCCGACCCGAGAGCCGCAAGTTCCTGGGCTTCTATCTCAAGGAGGGGATCGTCCATGCGGCGGTCGGCCTCAACCGTGGCGGCGATCCGGAGGACCCCAAGGTGGATGGTGAGCTGAAGGCGGCCGTGCATTTGATCCGCAACCGCCTGGCGGTCGATCCCGCGAAGCTGGGCGACGAGGCCGTCGATCTGCTGGTGCTCGCGAGAGGACGCTGACGGCTGACGTGACGACGCGGAGCCCGTGGGCGCTCGAATATGCGCGGCGGCCGGACGAATACGTCCTGGGCACGGCTCCCTCCGCGTTCGCGCGGATGCTGCGCTCGTTGCTCGTGCCCGGCGCCCGGGTGCTCGAGCTCGGCTGCGGGGAAGGGCGTGACAGCGTCTTCTTCGCCAGCTCCGGGTGTGACGTGACCGCCGTGGATGTCTCGGCCGCCGGCCTCCGCAAGGCCGAGCGCCTCGCGCGGCGCGCCGGCGTCGAGGTGCGCTGGGTGCAGAGCGACGCGGCGCGATATCTGCCCAAAGACCAGTTCGATTTCGTGTACTCGTGCGGGGCGATCCACTACGTGCCGCGTCGGCTGCGGGCCGGACTCCTGGCTCGGGTGAAGGCCGCCACGAGTCCGATCGGCGTCCACGCGCATCTCGTCTTCACCGATCGGACGATCTATGTCGAGCAGAACGAGCGCATCGACTACTTCACCGCCGGTGAGCTGGGTCGCGTCTACGCCGACTGGCGGGTCTGGTGGAACGGCCACGGAACGATCACGTGTGATCGGGACGGCCGTCCGCATCTTCACAGCGTGGAGGAGCTCATCGCGCGCCAGCCCGAAGCTTAGCTCGAGAAGAATTCCAGCATCAGGCGGTTGACCTCGGCGGCGTTCTCGTACGCGGACCAGTGGCCGGCTCCGGGAATCCGGTGCACGTCGAGGGCGCCGACGGCCGCGCGGACCTCGCCGATGAGCAGATTCGCGGGCCGAAACGCGGAGTCGTCGCGCTCGCCCCAGAGCAACCGGATCCGACAGGCGAGAGCGGATGTCATTCCACGTTCCCTGAAGTGAGTCAGGTCGTCCAGGAGCGTCCCGCCGCCGCTGACCTGGCGGCTGTTGAATCGGGCTCGACGGACGCAGGCGGCCTGGATGTCGAGCGTGTCCTCGGTGACGCTGGCCGGATCGCTGAGCATGTTGACGAGCAAGTTGTGGCGGCAGATCTCACGGAAGAGCCGCTCGTCGTCCCCGGCCTCCCGGTAGCTCCGGGTCGGCCGGTCGCCAAAGCGTCGTGCGGGGAAGCCACCGGGCGAGACCAGGCACAAATGCGTCACCCGCGGGGCCAGCCGCCGCGCGAGGTTCGCGGCGATGGCCCCGCCGAAGGAGAACCCCGCAAACCGCAGCGGCGCGTCGCCTGAGAACATCTCGAGGAACAGACCGTGCACGAGGTCGAGGTACGCGGCGCCGGTCGTCTCGCGCGCGACAGGCGCCGAGTCGCCATACGACGGATGGTCGAGCGCGTGCACGGTGAAGCGCGTGGCGAGCGGCTCGATGTTGCGGATCCAGTGCTTCCACGATCCCATGCCTCCGTGGAAGAGGACGAGGTCGGGTCCGCTGCCGCTCCGGTGCACCGCCATCCCCGGGGCGTGATCGGTATTCACATTCTGGGCCTCCGCGATCGGGCCAGCCGGCGGCCCGGCGCCGCGACAGACTATCATGTCGTCGCGCCGCGCCGTCGCAGCAGGTCGGCGATCTGCGGTTGCCCGCAATACTCGGCCCAGCCGAGGACGGTGGCGTGGTACTTGTCGTCGCGGATGTTGGGGTCGGCGCCGGCGTCCAGGAGCATTCGCGTGA
>JAHFDK010000317.1 GCA_023249095.1 Candidatus Rokuibacteriota bacterium
TTGGTCGCCTCGACGGTGGATGGCTGGCCGGCGAAGTACCTTCGGTAAGCCGCAGGGGCAGCCGATCTTGGCCGGCCCGTACGGGACGCAGGTCAGCCTGAGAGTTAGACGACACGAGGAGTGAAGCATGAGCAAGCCAGACCGCAGCTGCGTGATCCGTCTTGCGCGAGCTCAAGCGCGCATCCCTGGTCCCGCCGGTGAGCACTCCGTCAGTGTTCTGCAACGCGGCACTCTCGACGTGAAGCTCTCCCTCCCTACGCCCCCGAACCAACAGACGCCGCATGCACAGGACGAGGTCTACGTCGTCATCCGCGGCCGAGGCATCCTGCTTCACGATGGCGAGAGGGACCCATTCGAGTCAGGCGATCTTCTGTTCGTGGCCGCCGGGACCGAGCATCGTTTCGAGGACTTCAGCGAGGACCTCGCCGTGTGGGTGGTCTTCTACGGCCCTCGCGGAGGCGAGGTCCCCGCGTAGAGCGTGGGACGAGAGGTGATCCTCGACTTTCGGGCGGCCACGCTGGACGACGCCGACCCCGTGGCGGATGTCTATCTCCGCTCTCGTAAGGAACTTGTGGCGTGTGCGCCGCTGGTCCACTCCGATGAAGCCGTTCGCGAGTGGGTCCGCCGGCAGCTGATTCCCGCAGGACAGACCACGGTCGCCGTCATCGATGGTCTGGTGGTCGGGCTTTTGGCGGTGTCGAAAGGTACCGACTGCAGCTGGATCGATCAGCTTTACCTGCTTCCTGCTTGGGTGGGGCGCGGCATTGGCACACGGTTGTTGGAGCTCGCGCGGCGCGAACTCCTGCCGCCCATTCGCCTGTACACTTTTCAGTGCAACCAGCCGGCCCGGTATTTCTATGAACGCCGGGGATTCCGAGCGATCGCCTTCGGAGACGGATCCGGCAACGAAGAGCAGTGTGCGGACATTCTCTACGAGTGGCAACCAGGACGATGACGCTGACCGCAGTGTTGGGCGGATGGATTGACGCGGCAGGGACAAGTCACGACGAGCAGGTGTCGGAATGACTGAAGCAGACCTAAACGAGTTCCGCTGGGCACTTCGTCGTTGTTGGTCCGTGGAGACCAGTTCGCTATGGTTGCCCGAGAATCCTGCGCGCGGCCAGTGCAACGTGACCGCCCTCGTTTTCTACGACCGCTTCGGCGGGGAGATTCTCAAGACACCGGTCGAGGGCGACTGGCACTTCTATAACCGCCGGGCTGGGACGGCCTACGACCTGAGCGCAGAGCAGTTCTCTGTGCCTCCGGCATATCTCGACATCCCGTCCAACCGGGATGAAGCGCTGGCGGGCACAGCACCCCAGCGCTACCAAGCTCTCGCGGCGCGAGTCCGCGAAGTCCTTGGTATGCCATGACGGAGGGCCGGCAACGGCGCCGTCCGACCACACGGTCGAGCGGATCGGCCGGGAGCGGCCGGCCGCTCACCATGACCGTAAGCCGCCAGATCAAGGTGCAATCCGTCAAGGTGGCCGCCCTCAATCCATCGTTCATGGGAGCGCTCTTTGGAACGGCCGCGAACGCTGGGCCCTTCGCAAGGGGACGAGGATGAGCATCGAAGACAAGCTTGCCATCCAGGAGATCATCGCTCAGTACTCGTACACATACGACGGCAAGGACGCTGAAGGCTTTGCCCAGCTGTTCGTTGAGGACGGCGTGTTCGAAGTCTTCGTTCCCGGCAAGACCACCGCCTCGGTCCGACTTCAGTCGAGAACGGAGATTCTCGAGTGGGCGACACAACGACTGCGCGAGCGTGCCGGGCGATTCACCAGCCGTCACTACCAATCCGGCCTTCTGTTTGATGAGCTGACCTCGGATTCAGCCCTGACACGAACCATGGTGCTCGTGACGCACCAGGGTGTGGCTGAGGCTGCACCGCGTCCGACCATCTCGGGGGTGTATCACGACCAATGGCGCAAGACACACATGGGATGGCGGCTCGCGCACCGGGCCGCGCATGTTGACGGAGATCCCGGTTTTTCGAAGTAACGGCGCCGGGCGCCTACGACGGGCGGATCCGATAGCGGCCGTGCTCGTCCCGGCCGAGCACGCGACGCTCGCGGAGCGCGCCCCAGGCCTGGAGCACGGTGCGGTACTCCACCTCAGGGAGCTCACGCACCAGCTCGTAGAAGCTGCGCGCCCGCGCGCCGAGGAGTGCGGCCATCCGGTCGGCGACGGCGTCGGCCGTCACTGATAGTCCTCGAGCTTCACGTCGTCCACCCACACGTGGCGGATCCGATCGTAGTACGCGGGCGCGATGCCCTCGGGAATGGTGGCGTCGATACCCATCTTGGCCGTCATCGGCAGCTCGCCGTCCTCGAGATCCCACGGCCGGACACTCGGGTCCACGTGCTTGGCCTGGGCCCCCGCGATGATGATGACGTCCTTGTCGGCCTGGACACGGAAGGTGCGCGCCCACTCGACCTGGGTGGGATCGTGGATGTCCACGTCCTCGTCCACGACGATCGCGTGCTTGGTATCGGGGAGTGCCAGGATCGCCATCAGCGCGTTCTTGCCCCCGCCCGCCCGCTTGCGGATGGAGGCGATGACGGACCAGCGGCAGGCGCTGCCCTCGGTCACCGCGACGTTGACCACGTCGACGCCCGCCGTCTTCAGCACGTTCCACACCTGAGCCTCGGTGGCGGCAGCCCCGAGCCAGGCGTTCTCCCACGGCATCTGGAGCAACTGGAAGATCGCGTCGCGCCGATGCGTGATCGCCGTCACCTTGAAGACCGGGTTCGCTTTGAGGTCGCCATACATGCCGGCAAACTCGCCGAACGGGCCCTCATCCTCCGTCCAGCCATTCGGCTGGAGCTCGCCCTCGAGCACGATCTCGGCGTCGGCGATGGCGGGCACGTCGACCGTCCGACACTGGACGAAGGGGACGGGCGCGCCGTGGAGCCCGCCCGCGACGGCCATCTCGCTGACGCCGGGCGGCGCCTTGTAGGCCGCGCTCAGGATTTCGATGGGATGGACGCCGATCGAGACGGAGATGGGCAGCGGTTCTCTCCGGGCCAGGTGCACCTCGTAGAGACGGCGCAGGTCGGAGACTGTGACGAGATCGATGCCGGTCTCGTCGCGCGAGCGGAACATGAGACGATACACGCCGGCGTTGAGCCCGCGCTCGGGGCTGCGGGCCAATACCACGCCCGCACTGATGTACGGCCCACCGTCCTTCTCGGCGAGCAGGGGGATCGGCAGCTCGGTGAGATCGACCTCGCGGCCGGTCCGGACAACCTCCTGGGCGGGCGCGTCCATCACGATCTCGGGCGCGATCATCGACCGCACCCCGACCGCGAAGCGCGTACCCAGCTCCGACTCCTGCCAGCCCAGCGCCGACGCCAGCCGCTGGCGATTCCAGAAGAGGCCGCCGGCGACTCTCAGGTCGAACCCGCGCACGCGCTCGAAGAGCACCGGGCGGTCGGCCTTGACGACGAGCGCGGAGAGGTGGCGCGCATCGACTTCCTTCTGAAGACGCAGCAGCCGGTCCTCGCGGGCCAGGCGAGCGACCGTGTCGCGGAACGACGGGCGCGGGGAACCCATGGCGGGGAGAGTCTGGCACCCGCGGCCGCAGGATTCAAGACGCGGTGACGCCGATTGGCGTCGAAGACGTAGAGGGCTCGGATCTGCGGTCGAAGGTCGGGATCGGTCGCCGATCTGGGATAATGCCGCCCACGACGCACATGGACGTGGCGTGGGCGCGGCTAATCGCCGACGTGCAGGGCTCCGGGCGCCAGGCCGTCCTCGCCGTCACCGGCGGGGGGACCGCGGCGATCGCGGAGTTGCTCCGCGTGCCCGGTGGGTCGCGTCTGCTGCTCGAGGCCATCGTACCCTACGACACGCGGTCGCTCGCGGAGTTCCTCGGGCAGGCCCCGGAGCAGGCCTGCAGCGCGGAGACCGCGGTCGCCATGGCCGAGCGCGCGCGCGGGCGCGCGGCTGCGATAGCCCGGCCCGAGGCGGTGCCAATCGGGCTCGGGGCGACGGCCAGCCTCGTGAGCGATCGACCCAAGCAGGGCGACCATCGCTGTCACATCGCGGTGGCGATGGATACGGGAACAGAGCTCACCTCGATCGTCCTCGACAAGGGCCGGCGCGACCGGCCGGCCGAGGAAGACCTCGTGGCCCGGGCCATCGTGCTGTGTCTGGCACAGGGGTGCGGAGTCGCGGCGCTACCCCTCGAGACGGTGCTGGCAGCGGGCGATCGTTGCACGCGGCGTTCGCTTCCGTCCAGCTCGCCGATCGACCGGTTGCTCTCCGGTGCGCTCGCCCGGGTCACCGTGTGTCCGGACGGCCAGCTCGCGGCGTCGGCACCCACCCCCTCCGCGGTGCTTCCCGGCTCCTTCAACCCGCGGCACGGTGGACACGTCGGCCTGGCGCGGACGGCTGCGCAGATCCTCGGGACGCCAGTCCACTTCGAGCTCTCGATGCTCAACGTGGACAAACCGGCCCTCACCGCCCGGGAGGTACGGCGGCGCCTCGCCCAGTTCGCGTGGCAGGCCACGGTGGAGTTGACGCGGGCCCCGACCTTCCTGGAGAAGTCGCGTCTCTTCCAGGACGTCACCTTCGTGATCGGCGCAGATACGGCGGAGCGGCTTGTCGCTGCGCGATACTATGGCGACAGCGAGGCGCGGATGCACGCAGCCCTGCAGGAAATGGCCGAGCGCGGAGCGCACTTCCTCGTCGCGGTGCGGCGCGACGAGGCGGGGCGCGTCCGCTCGCTGGCCGACGGCGTCGTGCCGGCGCGCTTCGCCGGTCTGTTCACGGAGATCCCGGAGAGCCGCTTCCGCTTCGATGTCTCCTCCACGGACCTCCGCGCCGGCTCCGGGCAGGAGGGAACGGGATAGAGTGACGCCACTCGGCGACTCGGTTGACGCCGCCCGTCCACTGCGCGATGCTCTCGGGTGACCTTCGATACCCCCGAACCCGGGAGATGGCGCCATGAAAAACCTGGTTTTGGAAACGACCGCGCCGTTCCAGGGCCTGCCTGAACTGGTCGCCTATGACGAGGGCCTGTTCGAGAAGGAAGGGCTCCTCGTCGAATGGGCCGACCGCGAAGCCGGTGTCGAGAAGAAGACCGAGATCGATATCACCAGCCCCAAGGGAGTGAACCCGTTCGCGAGCCATGGCCGCCTCTTCGAGCAGGGCAAGGCGGACATGTACAACGCCTGCGAATGGGGCAATTACTGCCGCGTCCAGGAGACCGGCGTCAAAAGCCGCCAGCTCGGCCGACGCGCCATCGTCACCTATGCGGCGCTGGTGGTGCCACCGGATTCGCCGGTCTATACGGCGCAGCAGCTCGCCAACCGGACCATCGGCGTGCCCTTCTATTTCGGCACGCATTACATCGCGCTGCATCTGCTGGAAGGTTTCCTGCCGCGCGACATGATCAAGCTGTGCCAGGCACCCAACGGCTCGCGCGTCCGCCTCGCTTCGATGCTGAAGGGCGAGGTCGAGGCGACGACCCTGACCGAGCCCCACATCACGCTTGCCGAGAAAAAGGGCTGCCGGCCGATCTGCTCCGCTTTCTTCCACGGCACCGAGGTCGCTTCCGACCGCGTCGATGCCGAGACCTATGCCGCATTCAATCGCGCGGTGCGCGAGGCGGTGCGGCGCATCAACGCGAACAAGCGCGCCTATCTCCACTATTTCATCGATTACCACGCAAAGAACGATCCCGAGATCGCAGCTCTCACTATCGACGATCTCCGCGAGAGCCGCGTCGTGGTGTGCGATCCCGCGCCGATCCCACTCGACGAGATGCAGCGCACCTTCGACTGGCTGAAGAGCTGGGGCATGCTGGAAGCGACGGCCTCGCCCTTCGATCTCGTCAATCTCGCCGTGCAGACGGAAGCGCACTTCCGCACCGCCGCGGCGCGTCCCTGAGGCTCTGAACTAACGAGAAGGCGGGAGCTGATTCACCGCGCGTCCGCCGCTCCCGCCCCGCCTCGACCCGAGCCCTTTCAAACCGTGCTATCGAAGACGGGCGCGATCACGTGCTCGTCACCGCAAGAAGTCGCCTTGCCGACGCTTGTAGTCGTTCAGCTTGAGGGCGATGGCCAGCAGCTCCTCCGAGGCGACGCGGTCTTTGAGGTCCGCCGGCGCACCTCCCTCGCGGAGATACTTGAGCGTGTCGTACACGGCCTTGGCCGCGGCGTAGAAGGGATGATGTCCCTGCAGTGCGATCCGCACGCCGTTGGCCGCCAAGAAATTGCGGTCGGCCAATGCGGGAGGTGCTCCCCCCAGCATCAGAGGCAGTCGGGTGACCCGATGCATCGCCTCGACTTCCTCGCGCCGGCTGGCGCCCGCCAGAAAGACCGCGTCGATCCCGGTTTCCTCGTAGGCCTTGAGGCGCTTCTCGGCTTCGGCGATTCCCCCGCGGCGCAAGGCGCCGGTGCGGCCAATGACGACCAGCGACGGATCCTGGCGTGCCGCCACGGCAGCCCGGAGTTTTCCGACCATCTCCCCGACGGGCACCAGACCCTCGTCCTGACCACCAAAGGGCATCGGCAGCACGGTATCTTCGATCGTCAGCGCGGCGACCCCCGACGTCTCGAGCTCTTCCACCGTGCGCATGACGTTCAGCGCGTTCCCGTATCCGTGATCCGCGTCCACCATGAGGGGCAGATCGCTTCCACGGGTGATGCGTCGAATCTGCTCGGCGAACTC
>JAHFDK010000011.1 GCA_023249095.1 Candidatus Rokuibacteriota bacterium
AGATGGCGGAGGGGCAGGGTGCTGGTGTCCACGATTCGACGCATTGACGCGTCCAGACCGTGCTGCCTAGCCTGCCGTCATGGGCATCGCCGGCGTGCGCGCGGGCTGAGAGGAGCGTAGATGGGATGAAGCGGCTGGCCTCTCGCTTAACGTGGTGGCATACGCTGCCCCACAAGAGCACACCGCGGTCAACGCCGCAGAGAGGAGAGGCCAGCCATGGACCATATTGGCATCGACGTGCACAAGCGGGAAAGCCAGATCTACATCCTCGCCGAGGGAGGTGAGGTCATCGAGCAACGGATTCGCACCGAGCCGGAGCGCTTCGGCAGCGTGCTCGGGCCCCGGCCCCGCGCCCGGATTGTGATCGAGGCCTCGACCGACAGCGAATGGGTGGCCCGCTGCCTCGAGGCGCTCGGCCACGAGGTCATCGTCGCGGACCCGAACTTCGCGCCGATGTATGCGACGCGCACCCGCAAGGTGAAGACCGACCGGCGCGATGCCCGGGCCTTGGCGGAGGCGTGTCTGCTCGGCGCGTACCGCTCCGCCCATCGGCTCTCCGACCCCCAGCGGCACGTGCGGGGCCGCTTGTTGGTCCGGGACGCCGTTGTCCGGACGCGCACGCGCTACATCTCGCTCATCCGGGCCCTGCTCCGTCAGCACGGCTACCGCGTCCCGTCCGGCAGTGCGGAGAACTTTATCCAGCGCGTCCAGGGCCTGCCCCTGCCCGGCCGCTTGCTCTCGGTGGTGGCACCGCTGCTTGCCCTCATGCGTCCCCTCAACCGGCAGCTCACGTACTCCGACGCAACGATCGAGCACCTCGCCGTCCAGGACCCGCGCGTGCCGCGCCTGCGCTCCGTCCCCAGCGTCGGCCCCGTCACTGCCGCCGCCTTCATCGCCGCGATCGACGACGCCCAACGCTTCCGCCACGCGCATCAGCTCGAAGCCTACCTCGGCCTCGTGCCGCGCGAGTACAGCTCGGGCGAGACCCAGCGCCGGGGCGCGATCACCAAGGCCGGCCACTCGCGCACCCGCTGGCTCCTGATCCAGGCCGCCGTCTCCATCCTCCGCCGCCGCCCGCCGCAGGCCGAGGAGCTGCGGACCTGGGCCCTGCGCATTGCCGCGCGCCGCGGCAAACAGGTGGCCGTCGTCGCCCTCGCCCGCCGCCTCGCCGGCATCCTCTATGCGCTGCTGCGCGATGGCAGCATGTTCGAGCCCCAGCGCGTTCGACATCCTGGTCCCACTGCGGCGGCGGCTGCCCTCGTGGGCATGTGAACGAAACGACGCCGCCCTGACGATGCGGGCCCTGGTTTCTCGCAGGTTCGATGGGTGGGTGAGCGCGAATGTTGCCTTGGCCGCCGTTGCAGGGCCGCCGCGTAGATGGCGCCCCCACCCTTCGACTCCACTCCTGCGCCGACGAGCTCAATGGGCTCGTCCTTGATGAGCGCGAATAGAAGGCTGACAGAACCTCGCGAGATCGGCCCACTGTCACAGGCCAGCCAGGACACGGAACAGATCTCAAACCACGGAGGGAGGGAACGCGCTACGACTTGACACGGCCAGCCGCTTCATAGAAGGCGACATAAACGCCCTTCTGCTTATCGGGTTGACTCCGAACGGTACAGCATGTCGTAGGTCGTGGGGCCGTGGACGCCCGCGGCGAGGCCAAGGAGGGTCTGGAAGGCCGCCATCGGGGTTCGCCGACGGTTGAAGCGAAAGGCGAACTCGTCGAGGTAGGCCTGGAGGTGATCGTGCCCGACGCCGTGGTGGGCCCGCGACTTCACCGCTGGCAGGCTGACGCCGAGCGTCTCGGCGATCTCGGGGTTCGACACGCCTTCGACAGCGCCGAGCGCCTCGAGCACCTGAGCGAGGCCCAGGCGGGCGCGCATGTACGGGCGCGCCTCGACGAGGCTCCAGAAGCGTCCCGCCTCCTGCTCGAAGAGCTGCGGACCGAGGGCGCGTTCGCCGGCGGGCACCGAGCTCTTCCGCCACCTCGTTCCATTGCTTGACCTTCGCGATCTCGCTCTGCCGCCAGGTGGTGGCGGCGCGGCCGAAGTCGTTGTGGACCCCGATCCCGATGATGGCGAGACCGAGATCGGCGGCGGTCCGACGGAGCGCCCGGAGGTAGGCGGGGCGCGTCTGCGGAAAGTGGATGTCTTGCAGCTCCGCGCCCTGGAACCCCGAGCACGGTCGCGCAGTGCTGGAGGAAGCCGGTCTGGTCCATTGTCCTCACGTCGAAGGAGCGATTGAAGCAGCCGCATATGCACCCGAGCTTCATGTCGCCAGCGGGCGCTTGATCGCGTGGAAGATCCGGTGCAGAAGCAGGACGTCCCCCCGCGCCTCCGCTGGCGTGGTCTCGGGCTCCCGGCCGCCGGCGACGCATTCGGCGAAGTGCAGGAGCTCCTCCTTGAACGCTTCCTTTATAGAGGCGGTCACCCGCTTCTCGAACGCTTTGCCGTCCTCCATCCCCTCCACGATGACCTCGGTGGGCATGTTGCGGAAGAAGGGCGAGGGGAACACGAGCCGCACGCGGTCCGCCCGGCCGAGGTACGTCACCGTCTCCTCATAGTGGGCGAGGTCCCAGAGGTAGTGGAGGCTGAGGGTGGCGCGTACGCCGGAGGCATAGCGCAGGCACGTCACCAGGCTATCGCCTCCAGCCCACACGTCGGTGAAAAGGACCTCCGCCGGATCGCCCGATAGACCCCGAAGCAGGTTGATGTCGTGAACCAGAGTGGAGAGTAAGTTCCCGGCGAAGACGCGGCGTTCGAGAGGCGTGAAGTCGCCGATCGCCTCGCGGATCAAGCGGTCTTGCTCACCGCGCAGGAGCGCCGCCGCCTCTCCAGGGACATCCGCAAACCGCCGCAGGTCGTGGTGGCCGGTCTGGTTCGCCTCGGAAGGATGGAGCACGGTGATCTGGATCGCCCGGAGATCGGGCAGCCGGCGGATGAGAGGAGCGGCGTAGCGGACGGCGGGATCGTAGCGCTTCATGTAGGCGACCAGACATACGGTACCCGCCCGCGCGTGGGCGGCCAGAATCTCGTCGGCTTCGCGCAGTGTGTAGCACATCGGCTTTTCGGTGAAGACGTGCTTTCCTGCCCGAAGCGCGTCGACGATCAGCTGGCCGTGGGAGTCGGCGCTGAGGACGGCGATGGCCTCGATCTCGTCTTTGAGCAGGTCACGGTAGTCGGTATAGCGCCGGCGGACGTCGTAGCGGTCGGCAACGTGCTTCAGGGTTGCCGGCGATACGTCACAGAGCGCGACCACCTCGTAGGCGTCGGCGAGCTCCCGGAGATGGGGCAGGTGCATCATCTGGGCGATCAGCCCGCAGCCGACGACACCGATCTTGATGCGCGCCATTCGCTCCTTGATCCTTCTACAGGTGCCGCGGAGCCGTGGGCCCCGGGTCGCGCTATCGTAGACGTTACACGGTTTCAATCCACGACGGTGACGCCGTGACTGATGAAGCCGATCGAGACCCCGGCACCGACGGTGAGGGGCGCCGCCACCCCGCCGCTATCGACCACGAACAGTTCGCCGATGATCGAGCCGACCGTGTACTCCATGTGGCTCCCGAGGTAGGCGGCCTTGAGAATGGTTCCTATGAGGGGGGCATCCGTCCCGTCGGCCGGGCGGAGCCGCACCGCCTCGGGGCGGATGGCGACGTTGACCTCGCCGTCGGTGGCCCCACGGTGGGGTAGGGCAAACTCGACGCCACCGAGGCGGAGGGCGGCCAGACGCTCGTCAGTGCGCTTCAACGTGCCCTTGACGAGGTTGGCGTCGCCGATGAAGTCGGCGACGAACCGGCTGGCCGGCTCGCGGTAGAGCTCGGTCGGCGTGCCCTGCTGGGCGATCACCGCGTTGTCCATGACGATGATCTGATCGGACACCGCCAGCGCCTCCTCCTGGTCGTGAGTGACGTAGACGACGCTCAGGCGGAGCTTTTGCTGGAGATCGCGGATCTCCTCGCGCACGCGACGGCGGAGCTTGGCGTCGAGATTCGAGAGCGGCTCGTCGAAGAGGAGGACTCTCGGCTCGAGCACCAGCGCGCGCGCCACAGCCACCCGCTGCTGCTGCCCGCCCGAGAGCTCGCTGGGAAGGCGGTCGTCGAACCCCACCAGGCCGAGCAGGGCCAGTCCCTCCCGGGCGGCCGCGACCGCCCGGTCGCGGGGCTCGCCGCCGACCCGCAGCCCATAGCAGACGTTCTCGAGCACCGTCATGTGAGGAAAGAGCGCGTACGACTGGAACACCATGCTCACGTCGCGGTCAGTGGCGGGAACGCGGGTGACATCGCTGCCCCCGATGAGGATCTGCCCGCTGGTCGTCATCTCGAGGCCGGCGATGAGCCGGAGGGTCGTCGTCTTCCCGCAGCCGGACGGCCCGAGGAGAGTGACCAGCGTTCCCGCGGCGACGGTGAAGGAAACGTCGCGGACGGCCACCACCGGGCCGTACGCCTTGGTGACCCGGCGGAACTCGACCGAGCCCGAGCGGGTCTCGAGGCTCAAGCCGGTATTCCCTCGAGGCTCACCTGGGTGGGGGCCCGCCGGCCCAGTCGACGCCGACCGACGACGAACTGAATCAGGAGCACCACAAGGACCATGAACCCGATCAGGACCGAGCAATAGGCGATCGCCAGGCCGTAGTCACCGTTCTCCACTCGGCCGACGATGTAGGAGGTTGCCATGTCGTAGTTCGCGCTGACCAGGAAGATGACGGCGCTGATCGCGGTCATGGCCCGCACGAAGCTGAAGACCAGCGCGGCGACGATGGCCGGACGCAGCAGGGGCAGGATCACCCGACGGATGGTGGTCAGACTCCGGGCGCCGAGGGTGAGGGAAGCTTCGTCGAGGCTTCGGTCGATCTGGCTCATGGCCGCGATTCCGGCGCGGACGCCCACCGGCATGTTACGGAAGACGAAGCAGATGACGAGGATGATCCCGGTACCGGTCAGCTCGATGGGCGGCGTGTTGAAGGCCAGGATGTAACTGATCCCGATCACGGTGCCCGGGATGGCGAAGCTCAGCATGGTGCCGAACTCGAAGGCCTCCTTGCCCCGAAACCGCTGGCGCACGATCAGGTAGGCGGTCAGGAGCCCGACGGCGGCGGTGAGCGGGGCCGAGATGGCTGCGATCTCGATGGTCGTCCAGAGGGAGTTCCACGCCGCGCCTTTCCAGTGCAGGCCGAACTCGGTGACGTCGACCGCGAAGGCGGCCGCGTAGTGGCGGAGCGAGAAGCGATGGTCCCGTCCCCAGGTCTCCACGAACCCGCCGAACAGGATCATCACGTAGATGACCGCAGTGAAGACGGCCCACGGCAACGCCGTCGCATAGACCAGCCGCCGCACCGACGCCGGCAACGGCGGATGAAGACCGGCGTCTCCCTTGCCGGTGACGGTGGCGTACGACCGCCGCCCCAACCAGCGCCGTTGGGCGTAGAAGGCGCCGAGCGTGAACACGAGCAGGACGATCGAGAGCACGGCGGCCCGGCCCCGGTCGTGCTGGGCCCCGACCACGGCGAAGAAGATGGAAATCGACAGCACGTGGTAATTGCCGCCGAGGACGAGCGGGTTGCCGAAGTCGGCCAGGCTCTCGATGAAGCCGAGCAGGAAGGCATTGGCGAGGCCGGGGCGCATGAGCGGGAGCGACACGGTGGTGAAGGTGCGCCACCGGTCGGCGCGCAGAGTCTGCGCCGCCTCCTCCATCGAGGGGCTGATGCCCTCGACCACCCCGATGAGGACGAGGAAGGCGATGGGCGTGAAGGCCAGCACCTGGGCGAGCCAGACGCCGGGCAGGCCGTAGATCCAGCGCGACGGCACCACCCCGAAGGCTTGCTCCATGAAGGTGGTGAACGCGCCTGCGCGGCCGAAGAGGAGGATCACGGCGAGGCCGATCACGAACGGCGGGGTGATGATTGGCAGCACGGTCAGGAGACGCAGCGCCTTCTTGGCTCGGAACCCCGTGCGGGTGACGATCAGCGCGAAGGCGAGACCGAGCGCCGTGGTGCTCGCCCCGACGAGGACGCCGAGAATCAGTGTGTTCCACGCCACCCCGCATCCGGCCGACGAGCTCAGGCAATCGAGCCCCCACACCTCACGCGCGGAGAGCTTGGCCCAGAACTCGCTCGGCGCAAAGGCGCCGCTGCTGTCCTCGACGGCGCCGACGAGCACGCAGGAGACCGGAAAGAATACGAAGACGACGACGAGGGTGACGACGGTGCCGATCCCCCCGCTGACGAAACGGTCGCCGTTGAAGGCTCCCTTCGCGGCCATGCCCACGCAGAAGAGCATGAGGAGCGCGGCGAAGACGACGAGACCTCCGACGCCGATGCCGGGCTGGCCGCCAACCGCGAAGCCCTGAACCGCAATCCACGCCGTCCCGCCGGCGCCGACGGTGAGGAGCAGGGCGGGGCGGGCGCCGGCGCCTCTGACGCCCCGGACCGCGAGCGGGGCGAGCAGGAACACGGCCACGGGGAGAAGAGCGAGGCGCCCGTGAAGGAGGGCCTGGACGAGGGCGGGGGCGCCGGCGCGGTCGGTGGGATACCCGCTGAGCCAGCCGAAGCCGAAGATGCCGTCCTCGAGCGCGTACCACGGCAGGAGCGCGTACGCGATCCCGCCGGCGACGGCCCATCCGAGAACGGCGCGATCCATGGCTCAGCTCCGCCGCGCGCGAGCTACTGGGGGAGCGACTTGACCTCCTTGCCCCACTTCTCGAGCAGACGTTTCCGCTCGGCGGAAGTGCCGTACTTGGCGAAGTCGTAATCGATGAGCTTGATCTCACCGAGCTTGGGGGCCTGCGGCGGCGTCGCTGCTCCCTTGTTCGACGGCACCTGGTAGGCCTCGGCCTTGGCTCCCAGACTCTGGGCCGCCGCCGTCAGCGCCCAGTCGTAGAATCTCTTCGCCGACTCGAGGTTCCGGGCGCCCTTGATAATGCTCATCGAGCCGACCTCGTAGCCGGTGCCCTCGCAGGGGGCGACGACCTTGATGGGTGCGCCGCGCACCGCCATGGTCACGGCGTCGTGCATGAAGACGATGCCGACCGTCGTCTCGCCCTGAGCGGCGGCCTTGATCGGTGACGAGCCCGACTTGGTGTACTGGTTCACGTTCCGGTGGAGCTTCTTCAAGTACTCGAACGCCTCCGCTTCGCCGAGGAGCTGGACCATCGTGGCGAGCATCGTGTACGAGGTGCCCGAGGAGTTGGGGTCGGCGACCTGTACTTCGCCCTTGAGATCCGGCCGGATCAGATCCTTCCAGCACTTCGGCTCGGGCAGCTTCTTCTTTGCGACGAGCTCGGTGTTGTAGCCGAACCCGAGGGCGCCGGCGTAGACCCCGACGGTGCGATAGTTGGAGGCCTTGGCCTGGTTTGTCGCCCACGCCTGGAGCTCGCCCAGGCGCGGGGACCGGTACTCGAGGGTGAGGCCTTCCTCCGCCGCCTGCAGGTGCGGGTCACCGGTGCCGCCCCACCACACGTCCCCTTTCGGGTTGCTCGCCTCTGCCTTGATCTGCGCGAACGTTTCGCCGGAGCTCTTGCGGGTCATCGCGACCTTGATCCCGGTGGCCTTGGTAAACTCGGCGATCACGAGCTGGCACCACTCGATCTGCGGACTGCAGTAGAGGGTGAGATTCCCTTCGCCGCGGGCCGCCGCGGGCACCAGGACAAGGGTAGTGAGAGCGCACGTCGCGAGGAGCATGGCCTTGGGGAAACTGGACTTCCGACGCATGAGTCCTCCGTTGGCGTAGGATCGGGATCGCGCGGCAGCGATCATAGAACGAAGCGCTCGAGCACGTCGCGGAAACCTTCTTCGTCGGCCGTCCCGCACACGTGGTCGGCTCGTGCGCGGACCCCTTCCGGCGCATCGGCCATTGCCACGCCCAGCCCGGCCGCCTCGATCATCTCGAGGTCGTTCCAGTTGTCGCCGACTGCGACCACCTCTCCGACTTCGACCCCGAGCGCCTCGACCATCGCGCGGAGAGCGGTGCCCTTGGAGATGCCCGGGGGCAGGAATTCCAGCTTCGTGGGTTCCGACTGCACGGCGCGCGCGGAAAGCCGCGCCTGGCGCGCCGCGCTGCTGAGCGCCTCCAGCTTCCCCGGCGCGCCGAGCACGAGGATCTTGTGCGGATCATCCGTGAGGAGCGGCTCGAAAGCGGTCACGACCTCGTAGCCGAGCCCGTCGTCCTCGGCGTAGGCCTCCGTCATCGGGTGCTGCCGCTCGACGTACACGTGGTCGTTCAAAAAGAGGTGGGGCTGGACGTCCGGGTCACGACGGATCACGGCGAGGGCCTGGCGGGTGAACTCAGCGGCGAGCCGCCTCTCGTAGAGGATGCGGCCGCCGTCGAAGTCGAAGACACGACCCCCGTTGTAGAGGATCACTGGCGTGTCGGCGCCGAGGCTCTGGACCCAGGGGGCGGCCGACCGCCACATGCGTCCGGTGGCCACGCACACACGGACGCCGCTCGCCCGGACATCGGCGATAGCCCGGCGTACGCCCGGGGTGACCCCAAAGCGTCGGGACCGCGCCGTACCGTCGAGGTCGGCGACGACCAGGCGATAGGCCATGGCACACCACTATATTCCTCGCGATATGCCTTTCCACCCCGCAGGGGGCAAAATGGGCGACGACATGCCCTCTAGATCCGAGGATTACTAGCCGGGTTGAAGATGATCGAGCACACGACCGAAGTGCCGGTGCGGTGGAGTGACGTGGATCCGGCCGGAGTCGTCTTCTATCCGCGCTTCTTCGAGTGGTACGACCTGGGCTGCGAGTTGCTGTTCGCGTCGCTAGGGCTTCCGTGGCCCGAGGCGTTTCCCAGGTACGACATCGTTGGCGTGCCCATCGTCGAATCGGGCTCGAAGTTCGTGAGCCCGGCGCGCTATGGCGACGTCCTGACGATCAGGTCGAAGGTGGCGTGGGTGAGAGAGAAGACGTTCCGAATGGAGCACGAGATCTCGGTGGGCTCTCGGCTCTGCTCGACGGGCTTCGAAGTCCGCGCGTGGGTCGGTCGCCCCGAAGTCGCCCGGCGAGACGCTCCACGCCCGGCCGATTCCGGAGGAAGTGGCCGGGCGGCTCCGGGGAGCGTGAGGCCTGACGTTCGCCCCGACGTTCCTGGACTGTCTCCGGCGCTCTTTGCTAGAATCGCGCCACTCGCTTCGGGACGGAGGTCAACTGTGCGCACGATCACTCGCGTTGCTCTCGTCGGACTCCTCGCGGCCCTCATCGCCGCTCCGGCGGCCGCGCAGACGGTGAAGATCGGCTTCATCACCACGCTGTCGGGGCCGCAGGGCATCATCGGGGAACACATGAAGAACTCGGTCGAGCTGGCGCTCGACCATCTCGGACGGAAGGTCGGCGGGCTCGACGTCGAGATGATCTACGGTGACGATCAGGTCAAGCCCGACGTCGGCAAGCAGCTCGCCGACGAGATGCTCAAGAAGCACAAGGTCCATTTCGTCTCGGGTGTCATCTGGTCCAACGTGATGCTGGCGGTGGCGCCCACCGTGACGAGCGCCGGCACGTTCATGATCGGGACCAACGCCGGGCCCCACGAGCTCGCCGGCAAGATGTGCCACGAGCTGTTCTTCACCACGTCGTGGCAGAACGACCAGACGCCCGAGGCCATGGGCAAGTACATGCAGGACCAGAACATCACCGACGTGTACGCCATGGCGCCCAACTACGCCGCCGGCAAGGACATGATCTCGGGGTTCAAGCGTTACTTCAAGAACAAGGTCGTCGCCGAGGTCTACACGCAACTCGGCCAGCAGGACTATCAGGCCGAGATCAGTCAGATCCGGGCCGCGAACCCGAAAGCGGTCTTCGTGTTTTACCCGGGCGGCATGGGCATCCAGTTCCTCAAGCAGTACGCCCAGGCGGGCCTCCGCGGCCAGATCCCGCTCTACTCCGTGTACACAGTGGACGAGATCTCGCTGCCGGCCGTGAAGGAAGCGGCGCTCGGCCAGTTCGAGACGCGCTACTGGAGCCCGGATCTCAAGAACGAGGCGAACCAGAAGTACGTCGGCGAGTTCCGGAAGAAGTATGGCAAGGCGCCGGTGTTCTACGGGGCGCAGAGCTACGACGGCATCATGCTGATCGACGCCGCGATTCGGGCCGTGAAGGGCGACCTCACGAACAAGAAGGACATGATCGCGGCCATGCGTCGAGCCGACTACAAGTCGACGCGGGGGCCGTACAAGTACAACGTGAACCACTTCCCGATCGAGAACTTCTACCTGCTCAAGGCCGTGCAGAACCCCGACGGCGAGTTCGCCATGCAGATCCAGCGCACCGTCTTCGAGAACCACAAGGACGCCTACTCCGCCGAGTGCCCGATGAAGTGGTAGAGGCGGCTGACGTGGCGGGGCTCGAGGGGCGCGGCCAGGCCGCGCCCCTTTTCTTTCGACGGAGGCGCCGGTGACGGTAACCGTCGCCCTCGTCCTGGAGCAGACGCTCAACGGCTTGCAATACGGTGTGATGCTCTTCCTCATGGCCGCAGGGTTGACGCTCGTCTTCGGCATCATGAACTTCGTCAACCTCGCCCACGGCTCGCTCTACATGGTCGGCGCCTATCTGGCCACGGCGTTCGCGGCGTGGTCGGGGTCGTTCGTGCTCGGCGCCGCGCTGGCGCTGCCGGCCACGCTCCTGGTCGGCATCGTGGTGGAAGTGGTCGCGCTTCGGACCCTCTACGAGCGCGATCATCTCGACCAGGTGCTGGCGACCTTCGGGCTGATCCTCTTCTTCAACGAGTTGATCGCGATCATCTGGGGACGTGCGGCGATCTACACCAGCCTTCCGCCGTTTCTGGGCGGCCACATCCGCGTGTTGCCAGGAGTTCCCTATCCCGCGTACCGGGCGGGAATCATCCTGGTGGGCGTCACGGTGGCCGTGCTCCTCTGGGTTCTGGTGACGCGCACCCGACTAGGCATGCGCATCCGGGCGGGGGCCAGCAACCGCACGATGGTCTCGGCGCTCGGTGTGAACATCCGGCTCCTCTACACCCTGGTCTTCGGGTTGGGCGCCGCGCTGGCTGGCCTCGCCGGGGCGATGGCCGGCCCCATCTACTCCGTGCAGCCGGGCATGGGCGAGGCGATCCTCATCCAGGTCTTCGTCGTCATCGTCATCGGCGGCATCGGTTCCATCCGCGGAGCGATGGTCGGCGCCATCGTCGTGGGGATGGCGGACACTCTCGGGCGCGCGTTCCTCAAGCCCATGCTGGCCACGGTCATCTCTCCGCCCGCCGCCGACAAGGCGGGGCCGGCTCTCGCCTCGATGTTGATCTACCTGCTGATGGCAGCGGTGCTGTTCTTCCGTCCGGAGGGACTGTTCCCGGCGCGTGGTCGCTCCTGATGGCGATCTCGCGGCGTACGATCGTGCTCGGTGTCGCGGGCCTCCTGCTGGCGCTGGTGCCGCCGATTGCGGCACTCACCAACCAGCCCTTCTACGTCGACCTGTTCCGTCGCATGATGATCTTCGCCATCGCCGCGGTGAGCCTCGATCTGATCCTGGGTTACGGAGGCATGGTGAGCTTCGGGCACGCGGCCTACCTCGGCATCGGCGCCTATGCAGTCGGGATCCCCGCCTTCCACGGCATCGACAACGGCTTCCTCCAGTGGGGCCTGGCCATCGTGGCTTCCGCGCTGACGGCGCTGGTGATCGGCGCGATCTCGCTCAGGACCAGCGGCGTCTACTTCATCATGATCACGCTCGCCTTCGCTCAGATGCTCTACTACCTGGGCATCAGCCTCGAGACTTACGGCGGTGACAACGGCATGCGGCTCGCCGCGCGCAGCAAGTTCGGCGGGCCGATCGATCTCCACCAGCCGATGGTCTTCTACTACGTCGTGCTGGCAATCCTCGTCCTGTTCCTCGTGCTCGGCGGCCGGCTGGTCGAGTCGCGCTTCGGCATGGTCATCCGGGCGGCAAAGTCCAACGAGCCGCGCGCGCGAGCGATCGGCTTCTCGCCGTTCCGGTACAAGCTCACCGCCTTCGTCATCGCCGGGAGCGCGGGCGGTCTGGCCGGGGCGCTGCTGGCCAACCAGACGGAGTACCTGACGCCGGAGTTCATGCACTGGACCCGCTCGGGCGAGATCATGTTCATGGTGATCCTCGGCGGCATGGGGACGCTGTTCGGACCCGTGATCGGCGCGATCGTGCTCCTGCTGCTCGAGGACGTGCTGTCCGCCCTGACCGCGCACTGGCAGATCGTCCTCGGGCCCATCCTGGTTCTGGTCGTGCTGTTCGCGAAGCACGGCCTGGTTGGTCTCCTGCGCGTCACCCCGCGTGATGGCTGAGACGCTGCTGACGGTTCGCGGTCTCAGCAAGCGCTTCGGCGGTCTGCTCGCCAGCGATCAGGTCGACCTCGACGTGGTCCGGGGCGAGACGCACGCGATCATCGGCCCCAACGGCGCGGGCAAGACCACGCTCCTCGGGCAGCTCGCGGGCGACCTGCGTCCCGACGCGGGCGCCATCCGGTTCGCCGGCCGGGACGTCACGCGTTTCGACGCGCCTCTGCGGTCACGGCTGGGGCTGGCGCGCTCGTTCCAGATCACGAGCATCTTCCGCGACTTCTCCGCGCTCGATAACGTGGCCCTCGCCGTGCAGGCGCACCGCGGCGGGAACTTCCGTTTCTGGCGGTCGGCCCGGGACGAGCGGGCGCTCCGCGAGCCGGCGCGCGTCGTTCTGGAGTCGGTGGGACTCGGCGCGCGCGCCGGCGTGCTCGCGGCCCATCTCGCCCACGGCGAGCAGCGGCAACTCGAGATCGCGATGGCCCTGGCGACGGAGCCACGGCTGCTCCTGCTCGACGAGCCGGTCGCGGGCATGGGACTCGATGAGTCTCAGCAGATGGTCCGCTTCCTCGGCGCCCTCAAGCGGCGGATCACGATCGTGCTCGTCGAGCACGATATGGACGCCGTGTTCTCCCTGGCCGATCGGATCTCCGTCATGGTCTACGGCCGGATCATCGCGACCGGGACGCCCCCAGAGGTCCGGAGCAACGCGGAGGTACGGAGAGCCTATCTGGGCGAGGACGCGACGCCGTGATGCTGACGGTCGACTCGATCGAGACGGCGTACGGCGTGAGTCAGGTCCTGTTCGGCGTGAGCCTCGCCGTTGGGGCCGGGCAGGTCGTGACGCTGCTCGGCCGTAACGGCATGGGCAAGACCACGACCGTGCGCTCGATCATGGGCATCGCGAGGCCGCGGGCCGGTACGATCCAGTTCGAGGGCCGCGCGATCCACGGCCTGCCCCCGTACCGTGTGGCGCAGGCCGGGCTCGGCCTGGTGCCGGAGGGACGCCAGGTGTTTCCCAATCTCACCGTGAGGGAGAACCTCGTGGCGACCGCGGCGAACCGCGCCGGGAGCGCCGACCCCTGGCGAGTCGAGCCGGTCTTCGAGCTTTTTCCCCAGCTGGCGGCTCGCGCGCGCAGCCTCGGCGGCGCGCTGTCCGGAGGTGAGCAGCAGATGCTCGCGATCGGTCGCGCGCTGATGACGAACCCGCGCCTGCTCATCCTCGACGAGGCGACCGAGGGGCTCGCGCCGCTCGTCCGCGCCGAGATCTGGCGCTGCGTGGAGCGGCTCAAGGCGGGTGGCCAGTCGCTCCTGCTCATCGACAAGGACGTGGGAGCGCTCACTCGCATCGCGGATGCGCACTACATCCTCGAGAAGGGTCAGATCGTCTGGAGCGGAACGTCCGCCGACCTGAGAGCCCGAGCGGACATCCAGCACCGGTACCTCGGCGTATGAGAGACTGCACGGCGTGAGCTGGATCGACCGCTCGTTTCCGACAACGGCGACGCCGAGCGACCTGGTGGGGCGGGTGCTGGGGCTCAACCCGGGGATGATGACGGGGCCGGGCACGAACACGTACCTCGTGGGTCGCCGCGATCCGATCCTCATCGACACCGGCGCCGGCGTGGCCGAGTATCCGCCGCTGCTCGCGCGCTATCTCGCCGAGCGCGGGTGGCCCCAGCCCTCGCGCATCATCCTCACGCATCGCCACCCGGACCACCTGGGCGGCGTCTCCCAGCTCCGGGCGCGCTTTCGCGGCATCCATGTCTCGAAGATGATCTTTCGCGACGCGTCGCTGCCGGAGTCGATCCACGATTTGCGCGACGGCCAGAAGATCGAAAGCGACGGTGGCACGCTCATCGCCGTCCACACGCCGGGCCACGCCTCCGACCATCTCTGCTTCTACCTGGTAGAGGAAAAGGCGCTGTTCACCGGAGACGTGATCCTGGCCGGATCCACGACGGTCATCCCGTCCGGCGACGGAGACCTCCTCGACTACATGAATTCGCTCAAGCGCATTCAGGGGCTCGACGTTCGGCGGATCTATCCGGCGCATGGCCCTGTCATCGAGGACGGTCCGGGCCGGATCCAGGAGTACATCGACCACCGCCTGATGCGCGAGCGCCAGATCCTGGAATCGCTCGGTGACGGTCTCGCCACCATTCCCGCGATGGTCGAGCGGATCTACGCCGACGTGTCGAAGGCCCTCCACCCGATGGCGGCCATGTCCGTGGAGTCGCACCTGAAAAAACTCGCGCGGGAGGGGCGCGTGCTCGAGACCGTCGTGCGGGACGCGCCGTCCCGCTGGCTGCTCGTGCGCTAGCGTCCCGTCCTCGAAGTTCTGTTAACGATCACGCTGCACCGGAGGCGACGGGCGGGTGCGGGAGGGGGCGACGGGATCCGTTCCCGCCTCGCCCGATGCGGACGCGATGCGCCCGGATGGAGCCCAGCCGCACCCGAGCAGCGAGCGCGTGCCGCGTGGGCTAGCGCGCGCGGAGCGCCGGCCTCAGACGCTCGCCCGCGCGCGCCCTCTCGACCAGCGCCGCGAAGAGGTTACGCGCGGCGCGATCGTGGCCGACCAGCTCCTCCGGGTGCCACTGGACCCCGACGACGAACCGAGCGCCGTCGCCGAGCTCCACGCCCTCGACGATCGAGTCCGGCGCCCACGCCACGTCCGTGAGTTCGCGCCCGAGCCGATTGATCGCCTGGTGGTGGAAGCTGTTCACGTCGACCTCCAGCGCGCCGAGGATGCCGGCGAGCCGCGAGCCTTCCCGTACCTTCACCTGGTGTGTCGTAATGTTCCGAGCCTTGCCCTGGAGCACCGTCTGGCTGTGATCGAGCGGCGAGCCCGGCTCGCTCGGAATGTCCTGATGCAGGCTGCCGCCGAGGGCGACATTGAGTACCTGGAGGCCGCGGCAGACCGCGAGGAGGGGAACGTGGTGCTCTATCGCCCAGCCCGTCAGCTCGATTTCGAGTCCGTCGCGGGCCGCGGAGACCTCGGCGGTGGTCGGGTGCGGTGGCTCGCCAAAGCGTGCGGGATCCACGTCACCGCCCCCGGTCAGCAGCACCCCGTCGAGCCGCTTCAGGAGCTCGGCGCGCGCGGCGGGTCCTAACTGGGGCGGGAGCGGAACCGGTACCCCGCCGGCCTGCTGGACCGCGTTGAGGTACGCCGCGTTGATGTAGGCGCGTTCCGGATATTTGTCGACGGTGACCGACGTCGAGACGCCGATGAGCGGAAGATTCATCGTTCCAAGCCTAGCACGGTGCCCCTTGGCGGGTGGCTCCCTCACGGGTATGATGGCCGCCATGAGCCTTGACTCCGCCAGCTCCCAGCAGAAGGCGCCCGCTCACACCCCGACCTCCACGGCCCAGGTCATTGGCACGCGCTGGGCGGTGGCCGCAGGCCACGCGCTCGCTTCCGAAGCCGCCGCGCGCGTTCTCGGCGCCGGCGGAAACGCGATCGATGCCGGCGTCGCCGCTGGTATCACCCTGGGTGTCGTCCACTGCGACATGGTGAGCGTCGCGGGGGTGGCGCCGATCCTCGTGCACGTCGCGCGCACCGGCGAGACCTGGCAGGTCTCCGGCGTCGGACCGTATCCGCGCGCGACGACGGCCGCGTATTTCCGCGAGCGCCACGGCGGTCAGATCCCGCCGGGGCTGCCGCGCACGGTCGTGCCGGCGGCGCCGGATGCCTGGTGCACCGCGCTCTCGCGGTGGGGCACGATGTCGTTCGCCGAGGTTGCGACGGCCGCCACTGAACACGCCGAGCGCGGTTTTCCGATCTCGCAGTTCACCGCCTATCAGATGGCGTCGAACGCCGACAAGTACCGCCGCTGGCCGTCCTCGGCGGCGCTCTACCTGCGTGACGGTCGGGCGCTTCGCATCGGCGAGGTTCTCGTGCAGCGCGAGCTGGGCGAGACGCTCCGCCGCATGGCCCGCGCCGAAGCGAAGGCAGGCGGCAGCCGCGAGACCGGGGTGCGCGCCGCGCGGGACGAATTCTATCGGGGCGAGACGGCCGAGCGCATCGCCGAGTTCCACCGCGCCGAGGGTGGGCCGCTCGCCGCCAGCGACCTCGCCGAGTTCAGCGTCGAGGTGGGCCCCGCCTTGCGGACCACCTTCGGCCGGTACGAGGTCGCCGCGTGCGGCTTCTGGTGTCAGGGGCCGTCGTTCCTCCAGATGCTCAACCTCCTCGACGGCGTCGACCTCAAGGCCCTCGGCCACAACTCACCGGTGTACCTGCACCGGCTCATCGAGACGATCAAGCTCGCCTTCGCCGATCGCGACGCGTACTACGGCGATCCGCACTTCGTGAAGATTCCGGACGGGCTCCTCTCGAAGGCGTACGCCGCGACGCGGCAGCGACTCATCAAGGAGCGGGCATGGCCCGACATGCCGCCCGCCGGCGATCCCGATCGGCTCGACGCGGTGAGACGCCTGGAGGCGGCGCTGCCGCTGGCGGGAGGCTCGCACCCGTCGCCCGGCGGCACGACGGCGACGGAGACGCTCGACACGAGCTATGTCGCCGTCGTGGACGAGGCGGGCAATGGCTTCTCGGCCACACCCAGCGACCCGAATGTCGACTCGCCCGTCGTCACCGGCGTCGGCTGCGTCGTCTCGCCTCGCGGCTCGCAGTGCTGGCTGGACCCGGAGCATCCGAGCGTTGTCGCGCCCGGCAAGCGGCCTCGACTCACACCCGCGCCGGCGATGGCGTTCACGGGTGGCCGCCTCTTCATGCCGTTCGGCACGCCAGGCGGCGACGTCCAGCAGCAGGCGATGCTCCAGGTCTTCCTGAACACCACGGTCTTCGGAATGGACCCGCAGCCCGCCATCGAAGCACCCCGCGTCGCGTCGCGCAGTCATCCGGATTCTTTCTGGCCGCACTCGATCGCGCCCGGCAAGGTCGAGGCTGAGCGACGCATTCCGCGCGAGACGCGCGACGCGCTGGCGGCGCTCGGACACGCGGTCGCGGAGTGGTCGGAGTGGGAGTGGCGGGCCGGCGGGGTGTGTGCGGTCAAGGTCGGGCCGGACGCTACCCGGTGGGCCGGGGTCGATCCGCGTCGCGGCTGTCACGCCATCGCACGGTAGATCCACGGGTCAGCCCCGGAGCTCCATAGCGGTCCCACAGCGATGAGGAGTGTCTACTCCTCGACGGTCGTGCGTGTGACCATGTTCGCCGTGCTCGGGCTCGGCGCCGCGTCCGTCGCTGCGCAGCCCTTGCCTGCACCGGCCGTCGCGGCGTCTCCTACGGGCAAGCTCCGAGCTGAGCGCCCTGTCTATCGGGTCGGAGACCAGTGGGTTCGCACCGACGGCGTGTACGAGCTCGTGCGCATCGACCGGGACGTCTACGTCTTTGCAGCCGGCGCAGGCAAGGAATTTCACCTCACGAAGGATCTCGGCGTCACGAGAATCGTGCTCGACGGGCGGACCGAGCTCGACATCGATTCTTCGCCGAAGTTCGGCTGGCCGCTCGAGGTCGGCAAATGGGGTGTCGGCCGCGCCACCTGGCGCTCCCCACCGCCCAGGCCGTTGGTGAGCTTCACGGGCGCGGTCAATGTCTCCTGGCAAGTCGAGCTGTCCGAGGATCTCGTCACGGCGGCCGGGACCTTCCGGACGTTACGGATCACGCAGAAGATCGAGACGGTCTCGGGGTCGTTCGGCGGCAGCGGCCAGCAGTTCGGTCAGTTCTTTCTCTGGTACGCGCCGGACGTCCAGCGGTTCGTGAAGGCCGAGGGCAATCTCAAGGGGCTCAGCTGGGAGCTCGGCGGTGCCGCGCGGTCGCCGGCCCCGCCCGTTGCCGTGGCGCCGCCGCCGGTCCAGCCACGCCCGGAGCCAACGTCTCCAGCCACGTCGCCGCCGCCCGTCGCGACACCGGCCCCCGCCGCGCCGCCGCCGCCCGCGAAAACGCCATCGGTCCCCACACCGCCGCCATCCGTCGCGGTGGCGCCCCGAAGCGACACCGAGGCGCCGAAGATCACCATCAACTATCCCCTCCCGGACGCGAGACTAAGCGAGGAGAACATCCTGATCACGGGCCTGGTCACGGACAACGTCGAGGTCGTCCGCCTTCAGGTGCTCGTGAACGGGGTCGAGGCAACGCCGCTGCGCGATGTCGGCGTGATGGGCCGGGGCGTCCTGGTAGGCGCGCTTGGAGCGCTCAAGCCGGGGCCGAACGTCATCGAGGTCATCGCCACCGACAAGGCGGGGAACGTCGCTCAGGTGCTCCGAACCGTGACCCGTGTCGTTGCCGCGCCCGCACCGGGGCCGGCCCCGACGTCCGCGGTCCCGCGTCGCTAGGTCGCCGCGATCAGGAAGTGGCGGGCGCCGCGAGCGGCGTCGGCCGCGAGGCGACGGGCTCTTCGCGGATCGCGAGCGCCAGGCCGGCGGCGAGAAAGCCCATGAGCGCGGCGGACACGAACGCGATCTCGTAGCCGCCGGTCCACTCGTAGATCCAACCGGCGAGCGCCGCCCCGAGCGCCGAGCCTACCTGGTGGGACAAGAAGATCCAGCCTGAGAGCTCGCCCACCGAGTATCGGCCAAAGATGTTCGCCGTCAGCGTGGTGGTGGGCGGCACGGTCGAGATGTAGTTCAGCCCGTAAACCGCGGCCCAGACGTGGAGCGAGGGCGCGTCCCAGACGTAGAGCAGGAACAGGAGCGAGAGGCCCCGGACGAAATAGTAGAATGCCAGCGGTCCCCGCCGGCCGAACCGATCGCATATCCAGCCCGAGCCAAGCGTGCCGAGCACGTTCATGGCACCCATCACGCCGAGCGCGGTCGAGGCCTGCAGCTCGCTGAAATTGTGCTCGAGGGCGTGCGGCATAAAGTGGGTGAGCACCATGCCGTTGGCGGTGTAGCCGCAGATGAAGAACGTCGCCATCAAGAGCCAGAACTGTGGCACCTTCAGCGCTTCCAGGATGGAGATGCGCTGAGACCTTTCGAGCGCAGCTGCCTGCGCCGCGGCGACGGCTGTGCCGGTGGCCCCGTACGGGCGGAGCCCGCGATCGGCCGGGTCGTCGCGCACGAGGAAGAGCGCCACCGGGACCACCAGCGCAAGGAGGGCCACGCCGAGCCAGAGATAGCTCATGCGCCACCCGAGCCAGAGCGTCAGCGCCATGGCGAGCGGGATCACGACGAGCTGCCCGGCCGACATGCCGCCGGCCGAGATCCCGATGGCGACGCCCCGCCGCGCCTCGAACCACCGCGCTGCCACGGTCGCCGCCATCGGCGTGGAGACGCCGCCTGCGCCTAGCGCCATGAAAAGTCCTATGGTGACGTAAACGTGCCAGAGGCTCTGCACGAAGGCGGCGCCGACCGAGCCGGCCCCCAGCAAGAGAAGTGAGACGGTGACTATCCGCCGTGGCCCGTAGCGATCGGCAAGGCGGCCGACCAGGGGACCGGCAGCGCCCAGGAGGAGAAGCGAGATTGCCGCGGCGCCGGACAGGGCGCCCCGGCCCCAGCCGAACTCCGCCTCCATGGGCTTGATGTAGACCCCGAAGGTCGAACGGATCCCCGACCCGGCCATCATACAGAGGGTCACGGCGCCCAGCACGATCCACGCCGGGTGCACACGCCGGATCGAGCTCACGAGTCTAGGATGCCACCTTCCCGGGTCGGAGATTCAAGGGAACACGGGAGGGCAGGGTTGGGCCGGGGAGGCACTCCCCGGCCCAACCCTGCTGGCGACGTGGGCTAGCCGACGACTTCGGCCGGCGCTGCGCGCTTGAACACGATCGCGTCCCCCTCGGCGTCGACCGTCACGGTATCTCCGTCGGAGAGCTCGCGCTGGAGCAGCTTCAGCGAGAGCGGGTCCTGGACCAACCGCTGGATGGTGCGCTTGAGTGGCCGGGCCCCGAACGTCGGGTCGTAGCCCTCGCGCCCGAGGAGCGCGCGGGCTCCATCGGTGACCTCGAGCTCGATCCGCCGCGCCGCGAGACGGCGCCGGAGGTGTCCGAGCTGGATGTCCACGATTCGGGCGATCTCGTCGCGCCCCAGGGGGGCGAAGATCACCACGTCGTCGATCCGGTTGAGAAACTCCGGTCGGAGCGTATTCCGTAGCTCCTGCATGAGGAGCGGGCGGACTTTCTCGGGTCGCTCGTACTCGCGGAAGATGTGGCTCCCCAGGTTCGAGGTCATGATGACGACCGTGTTCCGGAAGTCGACCGTGCGCCCGTGGCCATCGGTCAGACGACCGTCGTCGAGGAGCTGCAGCAGGACGTTGAACACGTCCGCGTGCGCCTTCTCGATCTCGTCGAAGAGGATGACCGAGTAGGGGCGACGACGCGCGGCTTCGGTGAGCTGCCCGCCTTCGTCATAGCCGACGTAGCCCGGCGGCGCCCCGATCAGGCGGGCCACCGTGTGCTTTTCCATGTACTCGGACATGTCGATCCGGATCATCGCGCGTTCGTCGTCGAAGAGGAACTCGGCGAGGGCGCGCGCGAGCTCGGTCTTCCCAACTCCGGTGGGCCCGAGGAAGAGGAACGAGCCGATGGGCCGATTGGGGTCGGCGAGCCCCGACCGAGCGCGCCGGACCGCATTGGCCACGGCGCGGAGGGCCTCGTCCTGGCCGACGACGCGCCGCGCGAGCCGCTCCTCCATGTTGACGAGCTTCTGGATCTCGCCCTCGAGGAGCCGGGTGACGGGGATCCCCGTCCACTTGCCCACCGTGGCGGCGATATCCTCCTCGTCGACCTCCTCACGCAGCATGCGCCCCTGTGCGTGTTGGTCGGCGAGTCGCGCGTCGAGCTCGCCGAGCTGCTTCTCGAGCGCCATCAGCGTGCCGTAGCGAAGCTCGGCGGCGCGGTTCAGATCCCCGCGGCGCTCCGCGTCGGCCATCGCGTGCCGCGTCGTCTCGATCTCCTCCTTGATCTTTCCGATCCGTGTG
This sequence comes from Candidatus Rokuibacteriota bacterium, assembly GCA_023249095.1. Lineage (GTDB taxonomy): Bacteria > Methylomirabilota > Methylomirabilia > Rokubacteriales > CSP1-6 > AR31. The sequence goes on from JAHFDK010000011.1 coordinate 21,148, forward strand.
ATGCCCTCCTTCTCGGCCTGCCACCGCGCCTTGAGGCCGTCACCCTTTTCACGGAGCTCGGCCAGCTCCGCGTCGATCTTCGCGAGCCGCTCGCGCGAGACGGCGTCCTCCTCGCGCGCGAGGGAGACACGCTCGATCTGAAGCTGCATGACGCGGCGCTCGATCTCGTCGATTTCCTGCGGCATCGAGTCGATCTGCATTCGGATGCGCGCGGCGGCCTCGTCGATGAGGTCGATCGCCTTGTCGGGCAGAAAGCGGTCGCCGATGTAGCGATGGGAGAGCACGGCCGCCGCGACGAGCGCGGTGTCCTTGATCTTCACCTTGTGGTGGACCTCGTACTTGTCCTTCAGGCCGCGCAGGATCGCGATGGTGTCCTCCACCGAGGGCTCACGGACCATGACCGGCTGGAACCGGCGTTCGAGCGCGGCGTCCTTCTCGATGTGCTTGCGGTACTCGTCGAGCGTTGTCGCCCCGACGCAGCGCAGCTCGCCCCGCGCCAGCGCGGGCTTGAGCATGTTGGCCGCGTCGACAGCCCCTTCGGCCGCGCCCGCGCCCACGAGGGTGTGGAGCTCGTCGATGAAGCAGATGATGGCGCCCGCGGCCTCGGTGATCTCCTTCAAGACGGCCTTCAAACGGTCCTCGAACTCGCCACGATACTTCGACCCTGCCACCAGAGCGCCGATGTCGAGCGCGACGAGCTGCTTGCCCTTCAGCCCTTCGGGCACGTCGCCGGCGACGATCCGCTGGGCGAGCCCCTCGACGATCGCCGTCTTGCCGACACCGGGCTCACCGATGAGGACCGGGTTGTTCTTGGTGCGGCGCGAGAGCACCTGGATCACGCGCCGGATCTCCTCGTCGCGGCCGATGACCGGGTCGAGCTTGCCCCGGCGCGCGAGGTCCGTGAGGTCGCGGGAATAGCGGAGGAGCGCCTGGTACTTCTCCTCCGGGTTCGGATCGGTCACGCGCTGTGTCCCGCGAATTTCCACGAGGGCCTTGTAGATCGCCTCGGCGCTGACACCGTTGGCCGTCAGCACGCGGCCCGTGGCCCCATCGCGCTCCTGCGCGAGCGCCAGCAGAAGGTGCTCGGTCGAGACGTATTCGTCCTTGAGCCGCTCGGCCTCGGCCTGGGCCCGATCGAGCGCCTGCCGCGTCCGCTCCCCCAGGTAGTGCCCGCTCGCGCCCTTGACCGTCGCCAGCTTGCCGAGCGCGGCCTGGAGCTCGCGCTGGATCGCTTCGGGGCGCGCCCCGAGCTTCGCCAGAACAGGCCCGACGACGCCTTCACGCTGCTCGAGAAGGGCGACGAGCAGATGCTCGGGCTCGATCGCCTGATGGTCGTGCTGGTCGGCCATCGACTGCGCCGCCTGCAACGCCTCCTGCGCCTTCACGGTGAATTTGTCCAGTCTCATGTTCTAATTCTTCCCTTTTTCAAGCTCGCCTCGACGGCGGAGCCATAGTCGTTCTGCTCGCTCGCGTCTGCGTCCTGCTCGACTCCCCGTGGGCTACCCCAGGTACGCCCGGGGGTTATCTCGGCGGAGCGCCGCGAGCTTCTCGTACAGCTCGCGTTCCGCGGGCGCCACATCGCTCGGCATGACGATCTTCACCGCCACCAGCTGATCGCCCGCGCCGGTGCCCTTGAGACGCGGCATCCCGTAGCCCGGAAGTCTGAATGTGCGTCCGCTCGACGTCGCGGGCGGTACCTTCATCGACACCTTGCCGCGCAGGGTCGGCACCTCGAGCGTGGTCCCCAGCGCGGCCTCGGGCGCAGTGATCGGCAGGGTCAGATGCACGTCGTCGCCCTTGCGCTCGAGGAACGGGTGTGACGCCACCGTGACACTCAGGTAGAGGTCGCCGCGCGCTCCCGCCGTGCCGGCGCCCTCGCCGGAGACGCGCACGCGCTGCCCACTCTTCACGCCCGCCGGTATCTTCACATCGACCTGACGGCGCGCCCGCTGCCAGCCTCCGCCGCCGCACGCGGCGCACGGCTTTCCCTTGACGTGGCCGGAGCCTTGACAGGTTCCGCAAGGTTCCTCGAGGTCCAGGGCGAATGTCTTCCGCGCGCCGTGGAAGGCCTCGTCGAGCGAGATTTCGACGTTCGCCTGTACATCCCCACCGCGGGAGCTTTGGTCCCGATCGAAGAGATCTTCGATTCGCATCCCCCCGCCCCGTGGCCCACGTCGCGCCTGCGCCCCCAGGTCGCCGAAGATGGTGCGAAAGAACTCAGAAAAGTCCCCGGTGGTTCCGAGGTCATCGCCGTATTCCACTCTGAACCCGCTGCCACGGCCCCCGGGCGGGGACTGGGAATATCCCTTCCAGTCGGGTCCGAGCGAATCGTAGCGGCGGCGCTTCTCGGGGTCGGAGAGGACCTCGTACGCTTCGCTGATCTCCTTGAAGCGTTCGGTGGCGTCCTTGGTCTTTGCGACGTCGGGGTGATGCTTTCGCGCGAGTCGTCGATACGCGGACTTGATCGTCTTGTCGTCGGCCTTCCGGTCGACTCCGAGAATCCGATAGTAGTCTTTGAAATCGACCGCCATTTTCGACTTATCCTACAAGAAGTATAGCAGACGATTTGAGTCTTTCGCGCTAACGTCTAAATCCATACTAACCGACGATTTATTCCATGAAAAATCTCAAATTAGAGAGCCTTTTGAGGTACTTCTCGGGCGCTTTATCCTCGACCAACACGGAAGGCGACGTAGAGGGACATCGGTCCGCGCTGAAGCAGGACCGTGAGCGGATCGCCTTCCTTGACGTCACGGGTCAGGCGCTCGAAATCCACCATCGTCCGCACCGTCTGGCTGTTGAGCTGCTTGATCACGTCGCCGCGCTGGACGCCAGCTTCCGCCGCCGCGCTCCCATCCTCGACGCGGACCACGACGACACCGTCGGTAGACCGGAGGTTGAGTTGCCGCGCGATTTCGGGTGTTACGGGGCGGACCTCGAGCCCGAGCATCGAGCGAGCGCGGCCGCCCGGCCGCGGCTGCTGGGCCTGGCGCTCGTCGGGGGCTTGGCCAACCTTGACCTCGACGGTCTTCTCGCTCTGCTCACGCCAGACCTTGACCTTCGCCGTGCGGTCGGGGGAGGCGAGGCCGACGGCGCGCTGCAGGTCGCCCGGACCTTCCATCGGGCGTCCCTCGAACTCGAGCAGGATATCGCCAGGCTTGAGACCGCCCTTTGCGGCTGGGCTGTCCGGCACTACTTCGTTGATGAGCACACCCTTCGGGTCCTTGGCGCCGAACGAGCGAGCCAGCTCGGGGGTAAGCGGCTGGATCGAAATGCCGAGCCACCCACGCGTCACGCGGCCCTTGTCGCGGAGCTCCGCGTAGATCTTCCGCGCCATGTTCGAGGGGATCGCAAAGCCGATGCCTGAGCCGCCGGCGACGATCGCGGTATTGATCCCGATCACCTCGCCCTGCATGTTCACCAGCGGCCCCCCGGAGTTGCCCGGATTGATCGCGGCGTCGGTCTGAAGGAAGTCGTCGAACGGGCCCTGGTCGAGCTGCCGCGCCTTGGCGCTGATGATGCCGGCCGTGACCGTAGCCTGCAGGCCGAACGGGGAGCCGACGGCGAGCACCCAGTCCCCCACTTGGATCCGGTCGGAGTCACCCAGGCGCGCGTACTTGAAGGTGCCTTTCCCGTCGTCGAGCTTGAGGACGGCGAGGTCGGTCTTCTTGTCCACCCCGATGATCTTGGCCTTGTGCTTTCCGCCGTCGAGCGTCACCACTTCGATCTCCGTGGCCTTCTCGACCACGTGGGCATTCGTGAGCGCGATCCCGGTGGGATCCACGATGACGCCCGAACCGAGGCTCCGCTGCGGGATGCGTTCGGGTACCTCGCCGAAGAAGCGCCGGAAGAACTCCTCCCCGAAGTACTCCTCGAACGGCGTGCGGCCCTGGAGGCCAGCCCCTCGCGAGAAGGTGTTGATGTTGATCACGGCCGGCTTGATCGCGTCCGCGACCGCGGCGAACGTCCCACCCGGAGGCGGCATCTGCACCGGGAGGATCGGCAGCGGGCTGACAGGCGCCTGCGCCAGCATCGGCGGGCGCCGGAGCTCCGCGCGGGGCGCCGTGAACGCCCCGAGCGCGACGCCCGCCACCAGGGCGAGTACCAGTGCTCCGAGAAAAGTCCTTCGCTTGAGCTGCATCGTCATCGCATCTCCTCCATCATGCTTTCGCCGGCCAGCGCCCTGCGGAGTCGCTCCCCCTCGAGCGTCTCCGTCCGCTTCAGCGCTTGGGCTGCGGAAATCAGGACGGCCTTCTTCGTCGTCAGCATCCCACGGACCCGGTCGTGGGTGCGCTCGAGGATCGCCCGCACTTCCTCGTCGATCGTCCGAGCGGTCGCCTCGCTGTATTCGCGTTCGCCGCCGATTCCGGCGCCTTTGAGGAAGAGCGACGTGCGCTCGCCGTAGGTCGCGAGCCCCACCCGCTCCGACATCCCGTACTTCGTCACCATGAGGCGCGCCACCTCGGTCGCGCGCTCGAGGTCGTTGTGTGCGCCGGTCGAGACCTCGCCGTAGACGAGCTCCTCGGCGACGCGTCCGCCGAGCAGGACCGCGATTCGATCCTCCAGCTCGCTCCGGGTCATCAGGAAGCGCTCCTCCGTCGGCAGCTGGTAGGTCATTCCGAGCGCGGCGATGCCGCGCGGGATGATCGTCACCTTGTGAACGGGGTCGGCGTGGGCGACCGAGGTGGCCACCAGCGCGTGACCCATCTCGTGATGGGCGACGATATCGCGCTCCTTTTCGGAGAGGACTCGACTCTTCTTTTCGAGTCCCGCGACGACTCGATCGATCGCTTCTTCGAAGTCGGACATCTCGACCGCGTTCTTCTCCTTGCGCGCCGCGAGCAGCGCCGCCTCGTTGACGATGTTGGCGAGATCGGCGCCCGCGAAACCCGGCGTGCGCGCTGCAATGATGCCGAGGTCGACGCCCTGCGCCAGGACCACGGCGCGGGCGTGCAGTCTCAGGATTGCCTCGCGGCCCCGGAGATCGGGCTTGTCGACGACGACCTGCCGGTCGAAGCGGCCCGGGCGCAGGAGCGCCTGGTCGAGCACCTCGGGGCGGTTCGTCGCGGCCATGATGATCACGCCCTTCGAGGAGTCGAAGCCGTCCATCTCAGCCAGCAGCTGGTTGAGGGTCTGCTCGCGCTCGTCGTGGCCCCCGATGAACCCGGTGCTGCCCGCACGCGACTTGCCGATCGCGTCCAGCTCGTCGATGAAGATGATGCACGGGGCCTTGTCCTTGGCCTGTTCGAACAAGTCGCGGACGCGCGCGGCACCAACGCCGACGAACATCTCGACGAACTCGGAGCCGGACAGGGTGAAGAAGGGCACGTCCGCCTCGCCCGCGACGGCCCGCGCCAGCAGGGTCTTGCCCGTGCCCGGAGGACCCACCACCAGCACGCCCTTGGGAATACGGCCGCCGAGCCGCTGGTACTTTCTCGGATTTTTGAGGAAGTCGACGATCTCGACGAGCTCGGCCTTCGCCTCGTCGACGCCGGCGACGTCGCCGAACGTCGTTTTGAGCTCCTTGCGATCGAAGATCTTGTGTTTGGAGCGGCCGAACGAGAGTGCCTGTGTGGGCCCGCCCCCGACCCGCCGCATCAGGACCATCCAGATGGCGATCATGACCCCGAGCGGGATGATCCAGCCGAAGAAGAGGTCGCGAACGAAGGTCGACTCGATCTTCCCGGTGAATTCGACCTTGTGCCGCTCGAGCTCGGCGATGAGCGGCGCCTCCTCCACGCCGGGGATTCGGGTCACCGTGAACACACGTACTTCGGCGGCGTCGGACGTGAGCCACTGGCGGAGGCGGTCACCCGCCCCGCTCGGCCCGGTGGGGAGCGCATCGGGCTTCGCGATACCCCGGATTTCCCGCTCGGTCAGCGCCACCTTCTCGACCTTGTCGGCGCGCACGAGGTCGAGGAACCTGGACATCGGGATCTCGACCGTGCGGGGGGCCTGAAGCCAGGACTGCAGTAGCAGCAGGACCATCGCTGCGACCAGCACGTAGGCCAGCGAGAACTGGATGCGCTGGTTGAGCCGCGGCTTCATCGATGCCCCCTTCCGTCATGCTAGCGTCGGCGCGATGGTGTGTCAAACGTGCAGCCTCTTTTCGCTTGACACATCAAGCCCTTTGGCCTAAAAGTTGGCGCTGACCGCTCCTGTGAAACTGAGAACAAGCTCATCTCTCGCGAGGGTCGGCCAACACCGTTGCGAGTTTCTGGTCTGGGGGTCGAGGTGAGGGAGTGCCATGCGGTTCGCCGGGGCGCCTGGGCGGCTCTGGCGGTGGTGGCGCTCCTTATGATGCTGCCGACGCTTCCGGCCCTGGCCCAGGACGCGGCCCGGGAGCCCGCGTACCGGGCCTTTCCCCTGATCGGCTCACGGCTCGCCGTGTGGGCGGTCGCCCAGCTCCACCTGAACTTCGCGGCGTTCATCCTCGGCGTACCGATCTTCGCCGTGATCATCGAGATCATCGGCTGGCGGACGGGTGACGCCCGGTACGACTGGCTCTCGCACGAGTTCGTCAAGCTCACCTTCGCGGCGTTCTCGACCACGGCGCTGCTGGGCGCCTTCCTCCTGTTCCTCTTCGTCGGCTACTATCCGAAGTTTTGGACGTATATGACCTCGATCTTTTTCCCCACCTACTGGATCTACGCGCTCCTCTTCTTCGCGGAGACCTTCACGGTCTACGTCTGGTACTACGGGTGGGACTGGCTCAGCGGCCCCCGGAAGGGGATCCACGTCGCCCTCGGCGTCCTCAGCAATCTCTTCGGTACCGCAATACTGTTGGTGGCGAACTCGTGGGTCACCTTCATGATATCGCCCGCGGGGATCGACGAGTCGGGCGCCCTGAAGGGATCGGTGTGGGCGGCGATCAACAACTTCACATGGATGCCGATCAACATCCACCGGCTGATCGCCAACATCGTGTTCGGCGGCACGATCGCGGCGGCCTACGCGGCGTTCCGCTTCCTTGGCGCCAAGACCGACGAGGAGCGCGCCCGCTACGACTGGATGGGCTACATCGGCAACTTCGTGGCGCTGTCCGCCTTCATCGTCCTGCCGTTCGCGGGCTATTACCTCGGCCGTGAGATCTACGCGTTCAACCAGACCATGGGCATCACAATGATGGGCGGCTTCATGTCGTGGCTCTGGATCATCCAGGCGATCCTGATCGGGGTGCTCTTCATCGGCTCGAACTACTACCTCTGGCTCGGCATGGAGCGTATCCCCGGCTCGGAGCGGTACCGGCGCTACGTCCCGATGATGATCGGCATCCTCGCCCTCGGCTTCATGGTCTGGGCGACGCCGCGCTCCATGGTCATCACGCTCGACGAGGCGCGGGCCATGGGCGGCACGCATCATCCGGTGCTCGGCTTCCTGGGTGTCATGTCGGCGAAGAACACCGCGGTGAACATGATGATTCTCACCACGTTCGTCTCGTTCGTCCTCTATCGGCGCGCGAACCGGATCTCGATCAAACCGTGGGTCGGGATCGGGATGGTGGTCCAGTGGGCTGCCCTCGGACTCGCCGCGGCGGTCGTCGTCTTCTACGGCGTGTACGGGTACTTCGTCGAATCGCTGGTGAGAATAGGCTTCTCCGTGTATCAGGTGCTGGCCGTTCTCGCATCGATCGTCATCGTCATGGCGATCGATATCCCGATGTTCAGGGGCGCCCGCTCCACCGGGACAATTCGCTGGGGGACGATCGCCCCGCGCTCTCAGTACGTGCTCATCCTCCTGGCGGTGACGTTCACCTGGCTGATGGGTCTGATGGGCTTCGCCCGCTCGGGAATCCGCCAGCACTGGCACGTCTACGGCGTCATGCGGGATAACTCGGTCGACGCGGTGACGCCCGCGATCGGGTACGCGGCCAACATGATCACCACGGTCACGATCGTGTTCTTCGCCCTGGTGATGTTCATGTTCTGGCTCGGTGGTCTCAGCGAGAAGGGCAAGGCCGGAGAGTCGGGCCACGCCTCCACGCCGGTCTTTGCGGGCGGGAGCGACGCGGACCCGACGGAGTCGGGACGAGGGCGGAGCCGCGCGGGAGGAAGCGAGGCCTCGTCCGCGGGGGAGTCGAGAGGGGGGCGGAGCCCCCTTCTCCCATAGCGTGCGTCCCCCCGTCGGCGTCAAGGTCGGTGCGTTCGCGCTCGCCGTGATGGGCACCTACACGTACTACGCCAACTCGATTCCCCAGATACAGTCGAAGCCGCCGGCCGAGCTGTCGCTCGAGGGCGGAAACGTCACACCGGCCCAGCTCGTGAAGGCCGGCGAGGAGATCTTCAAGACGAAGGGAACGTGCGAGATCTGCCACCGGATCGGCCAGAAGGGCACCCGTGCGCCCGACCTCGCCGGGGTCGGGGGTCGAGCCGGCAAGGTCAAGGCCGGCCTGAGCGGCAAGCAGTACATCATCGAGTCGCTGCTCCAGCCGGGCGCCTACCTCGTCGAGGGCTACCCGAACATCATGCCCCAGGCCGACAAGCCGCCGATCGCGCTGAACCGCTCCGAGGTCTGGGCGCTCACGGCGTTCCTCGAGTCCCTCGGCGGCGCCGTCGACGTCACGCTGGACGACATTCCGAAGACGGCGGGCGCCCCCGCGGGCGGCGGGGCGGTGGCCGAGCTGAAGCTGCCGGGCGACCCGAAGGCCGGCGAGGTGATCTTCACCGGCAAGGGCGCTTGTATCGCCTGCCACAAGGCGGGGAAGATCGGTGCCTCACCGGTCGGCCCGGATCTCTCGCAGATCGCGAAGATCCAGACGCCGGACTACGTGATGCGGAAGATCCTGGATCCGGCCGGCGCGGGCACGGTGGCGGGCTTTCCCAAGGGTGTGATGCCCCCGATGTTCGGCCAGACGCTGACGGCGAAGGAGTTCGTCGATCTCGTGGCCTTCTTGATGACGCTGAAGTGAGCCGATGAGCTTCTTGCGGTCGCGCTTCGTCCAGGCCGTCCTCGTGCTGGTCATCGCCTTCGTCGTCCTCCGGTTCGGTATCCAGCCGCCGGCGCCGTGGAGCGTCCTGACCCTCTACATGTCGATCGTGCTCCTCGCGGTGCTCGTGTTCGTGTCCTCGGACTCCGATTCGTGGCGCGAGTTCGTGCGGCCGATCCGCGCGACGCTGATCAGTCCCGACAAGCGCCGCGCACGGCTCGGGCTTCTGATCGCCCTGCCGCTCCTTTTCGGTTACTACGCCTACACGCAGGCCGCCGCCAAGCCGCAGGCGCCGCCGGAGTTGCGCGCTGTCCACCCCGCTCCGCCGGCGTCCATGCCGTTCCGCGGCAAGGAGATCCAGATCACGGGGCTGGACAACCCGCTCCGGAAGGACCAGGCGACCTTCAAGAAGCACGTCGCGGCCGGCGCGGAGATCTACATTCGCAACTGCCTGTACTGCCACGGCGACAACCTCGACGGAAAGGGCCACTTCGCGTACGGCTTCAACCCGCCGCCCGCGAACTTCCAGGACCCCGGAACGATCGCCATGCTGCAGGAGGCGTACCTCTTCTGGCGCATCGCGAAGGGCGGGCCCGGGCTTCCGAAAGAGTCGACACCCTGGAACTCGGTCATGCCCGCCTGGGAGGATCGACTGACCGAGGGCCAGATCTGGCAGGTCATCGTGTATCTCTACGACGCGACGGGGCAGCAGCCGCGGCGATGGGAGGAATCGCATTGATCCCCTCGCTCACCGTCCTCGCGGCGGCTGGACTCATCGCGCTTTCTCTCAGCGCGGCACCGTCGCCGGTCGCGGCGCAGGCGGGGGACGCGGCGGCGGGGGAGGCCGTGTACGAGAGGAAGTGCGCGGGCTGTCACGGTGACAAGGGGGATGGCAAGGGGCCGGCCGCCGAGCTGCTCGCCCCGAAGCCCCGCGACTTCACCGCGGGCCTCTACAAGGTTCGGACGACGGCGAACAAGGTCCCGACGGACCAGGATATCTTCCGGATCATCACGGACGGCATGCCCGGAACGTCCATGCCGGCGTGGGCGGTGCTCCCGGAAAAGGACCGGTGGAACCTCGTCGCGTATATCAAGGCGTTTGCAGCGGAGAAGTTCAAGGAGGGCCCGAAGAAGCTGGAGCTGCCGAAAGACGTCGCTTCGTCGCCGGAGTCGATCAAGCGCGGCAAAGAGATGTTCGAGGCGATCGAGTGCCACAAGTGTCATGGCACCGAGGGACGGGCCGACGGCCCCTCGCGCGCCGAGCTGAAGGACGAGTGGAGCAACCCGATCGCGCCCGCGAACCTCGCCAAGCCGTGGACCTTCCGCGGGGGCGCGGGCCGGACCGAGATCGCCACCCGGCTCGCCAACGGCGTCCTCGGCACCCCGATGCCCGCCTTTCTTGACAGTGTCGAGAAGCCCGAGGACATCTGGCACCTGACGAACTTCATTCTTTCGCTCGGCGCCGCGTCGCCGCGCTATGCCACGCTCGTCACGGTCACCGCGGTGTCCGACGCGATCCCCGACGACCCGAACGCCGACTACTGGACGAAGGTCGCGCCGGGCAACATCCCGCTGATGGGGCAGGTGATCGTCGACCCGCGGAACTTCAATCCGGCGATCGATCTCGTGTCGATCCGCGCCGTCTACAACGACAGGGAGATCGCCTTTCACTTGACGTGGGACGACCCGACCCAGTCCGCCGACGATCCGGCGAAGAAGCTCTACGCCGACGCGATCTCGCTCCAATTTCCTCCGCAAATCACCTCCGGTCCCGAGCGGCCGTACTTCCTGATGGGCGACGGCTCGGACGCCGTCTACCTCCTGCGCTGGGAGAACGGCAAGGGCGTGAGCGAGGCGACGGCGAACGGCCCGACGAAGATCGCCCCCCTCGCGGGCGCCGAGGCGACGGGCAAGGCCGTGTACACCAACGGCCAGTATCGCGTCGTGATCAAGCGCCCGCTGGGGTCCAAGGACGCGGCGAGCCCGGCATTCAGTCCCGCGGTCTTCACGCCGGTCGCGTTCCAGGCCTGGGACGGCGGCGCCGGGGAGGCCGGCACGAAGATGTCGTTGACCTCATGGTACTATTTGCGGCTGGAGGAGCCGCAGTCGAACCGACGTTTCGTCATTCCTCCGGTCGTCGCAATCCTCACACTGGCGGTGATGCTGCTCGTGGTGCGAGTTGCGAACAGGTGAGCACAACTCGAATTCAGGAGGAACCAGGGCAATGCGTAAGGTAATCGGAGCGCTTCTGGCGATCGCGCTCGTCGTGGGCGTCGCCGCCGTCGCCCACCGCCCGGGGCCGGCCGGGGCGCAGGGAGGCGGGACCATCGAGGCCGCGGTGACGTACGCCGGCGCGGCGGTGGTCGAGAAGCTCAAGGTGAACAAGGACACGGAGAAGTGCGGGACCGAGGCGCTGATCGAGAAGGTCGTGGTGGGCACCAACAAGGGGCTGGCGAACGCCGTCGTCTCCGTCCCGGGCGCCAAGGGCGCGCCGAAGGCGGTGAAGGCGACCGTCGACCAGCACGGCTGCAAGTTCGTCCCCCGCGTGGTCGCGATGACGCCGGGCGAGGTCGAGCTCAAGAACTCCGACGACATCCTGCACAACATCCATACGTACTCGACGGCGAATCCGTCCATCAACAAGGCGCAGCCGAAGTTCAAGAAGGTGATGACCGAGAAGTTCGAGAAGCCCGAGATCATCAAGCTCACCTGCGACGTGCACAGCTGGATGCTCGGGTGGGTCGCCGTCATGCCGAACCCGTTCTTCGGCGTCACCGACGCGAATGGCGTGACCAAGATCGAGAACGTGCCGCCCGGCAAGTACAACGTCGAGGTGTGGCACGAGACGCTCGGCAAGCAGACGAAAGAGGTCGAGATCAAGGCCGGGCAGACGGCGAAAGTCGCGATCGAGATGAAAAAGTAAGAGCCAGGAGGGTCGGCGCGCATGCTTGACTGGTGGCTGCCGGAAAACGTTTCGACTTACGGCCAGGAGATCGACTGGCTCTTCCACCTCATCTACTACATCACCGGCGCGACCTTCATCCTGGTCTTTGTCACGATGCTGGTATTCCTCGTGATGTACCGGGATCGCCCCGGCCGGCGGGCTCGCTACACCCATGGCAACACAACGCTCGAGATCGTCTGGACGGTGGTGCCGGCGCTGATCCTGGTCATCCTCACGATCCTCAGCGTCCCCGCGTGGTCGAAGATCAAGATGACCATGCCGGAGACGGACTTCGTCGTGCAGGTGACGGCCAAGCAGTTCAACTGGCAGGTGACCTACCCGGGCCCCGACGGCCAGTTCGGTACGGCCGACGACAAGACGCTCTTGGACGAGATGCACGTCCCGGTCAACAAGGTCGTCCGGGTCATCCTGAAATCCCAGGACGTCATTCACAGCTTCTTCGTCCCCCAGTTCCGGATGAAGCAGGACGCGGTCCCCGGCCGTGAGATCCGGCAATGGTTCGAGGTGGTCAAGCCCGGCAGATACGAGTGGCCGTGCGCGGAGCTGTGCGGCTTCGGACACTCGGGAATGCGGGGGTGGATCTATGTCCACACCCCCGACGAGTACGGGAAGTGGGCGGCGCAAAACCTGACGGCGGAGGCTGCGCCGGCCGCCGCCGAGCCGAAGCCGGAGGGCACGAAGGCCGAGACGACCAAGGCCGAGCCTAAGAAAGAGGGGAAAGCCAAGAAATGAGCGCCACCAGCGCGACCGCGCACGCGCACGTCGAGCACGGCGGCCACCACGAGCTCGGCTTCGTGCGGACCTACATCTTCTCCACGGACCACAAGATGATCGCCCGGCAGTTCCTGTTCCTGGGGCTCTTCATGATGATCCTCGGCGGGCTGCTCGCGCTCGTCGTCCGCTGGCAGCTCGCCTGGCCCGAGACGGCCGTGCCCGGCCTCGGCGGCATCCTCACGGAGACGGGCGGCATCCTGGAGCCCAGCACCTACAACATGGCGTTCACGATGCACGCCACGATCATGATCTTCTTCGTGATCATGCCGATCCTCGCGGGCTGCTTCGGGAATTTCTGCATCCCGCTGATGATCGGGGCGCGCGACATGGCGTTTCCGTTTCTGAACATGCTTTCATTCTGGGTGACGGGCAGCGCGGGCCTCATCATGCTCTCCGGCTTCTTCGTGGAGGGCGGCCACGCCGCCGCCGGCTGGACCTCCTACGCCCCGCTCTCGGCGGTTCCGGCGTACACGGGCGTGAACTGGGGCCAGAACATCTGGTGCATCAGCCTGTTCATCATGGGCGTCGGCTCGATGATGGGATCGATCAACTACATCACGACGATCATCAACATGCGGGCGCCGGGCATGCAGCTCTTTCGGATGCCGCTCGTGGTGTGGTCGCTCTTCATCACGGCGATCCTGCTCCTCCTGGCCCTGCCGGTGCTCACGTCGGGCGTCGCCATGCTGCTGTTCGACCGCACGCTCGGCACGAGCTGGTTCAGGCCCTCGGGTGGCGGCGAGCCGCTCCTGTGGCAGCACCTCTTCTGGTACTTCGGCCACCCGGAGGTGTACATCCTGATCCTCCCGGCGATGGGCATCGCCTCCGAGATCCTGCCGGTCTTCTGCCGCAAGCCGATCTTCGGCTACCACGCGATGGCGTTCTCGATGATCGCGATCGCGTTCCTGTCCTGGATCGTCTACGGCCACCACATGTTCGTCAGCGGCATGAGCCCGGCCCTCGGAATGGCCTTCACGGTCACGACGATGGTCATCGCGGTGCCCTCGGCCATCAAGACGTTCAACTGGCTGGGCACCCTGTGGGGCGCCCGGATCCAGTTCACCGTCCCGATGCTGAATGCGCTCGCGTTCGTCTCGATGTTCGTCATCGGCGGGCTCTCGGGGATCTTCATGGCCTCGACCCCGGTGGACATCTACATCCAGGACACGTACTTCATCGTGGCGCACATCCACTACGTCGTCTTCGGCGGCTCGATCTTCGGCGCGTTCGCCGCGATCTACTACTGGTTCCCGAAGATGTTCGGCCGGATGACGAACACGGTCCTCGGCCACCTGCACTTCTGGCCGACGTTCGTGTTCTTCAACCTGACCTTCTTCCCGATGCACATCATCGGGGTCGGCGGCCAGATGCGCCGTATCTACAACCCGATGCAGTACGAGTTCCTCCAGCACCAGCAGCCCTGGAACGTGTTCATCACCGTGAGCGCGCTCGCGCTCGGCATCTCCCAGATCCCGTTCGTCGTCAACTTCTTCTGGTCGCTGTTCGCCGGCACGAGGGCGCCGCTGAACCCATGGAACGCCACCACGCTCGAGTGGACGGCGCCATCACCGCCCCCGCACCTGAACTGGGGCCCGACGCTGCCGACGGTGTATCGAGGCCCCTACGAGTACAGCTCGCCGGAGTCGAAGGAAGACTTCTTGCCGCAATCCACGCCCCCGGTGGGGGCCGCCGGAGCGCGGCGGCACTGATCGAGACGGGGAGATCGGTGGCGTACCGTCTGGCGCTCGCGACCCTGGCCGCGACGGGCGTGCTCATCCTTCTCGGGGGGCTGGTCACGAACACGGGCGCGGCCCTCGCGGTGCCCGACTGGCCGAGCACGTTCGGCTACAACATGGTCCTCTTCCCCTGGTCGCGCATGGTGGGCGGCATCTTCTACGAGCACAGCCACCGGCTGATGGGCGCGCTCGTCGGCCTGCTGACCCTGGCGCTGACCGCGCTACTGTGGCGCGAGGGCCGACTGCGCCGGCTCGGCCTCGTTGCGGTGGCCGTCGTCCTCGCCCAGGGCGTGCTCGGCGGGCTACGTGTCGTGCTTCTGGAGAACACGCTGGCCATCGTCCACGGCAGCCTGGCCCAGGCCTTCTTCGCCCTGCTCGCGGCGATCGCTCTGCTGACGGCTCCGCGCGGGCGCGTGGCCGGGGCCCGGGTCGAGCCAGCGTTGAAAGGCTTGACCGTGCTCGCAGCTGCGCTCGTGTATGCGCAGATCGTGTTCGGCGCGCTCCTGACTCACGCCGGACGCATCGACCTTCACCTGGCGGGTGCCGTCCTCGTGTTCGCCATCGTGCCGATTGTCACGGCGCCGCTGCGCCGGACCGGAGACGCGGTAGCGGCGCCGGTCTCGCGGCTGTTGCTCGTTCTGCTCGGCGCCCAGCTTCTCCTCGGCGTCGGCAGCTTTCTGGCGAGGTTCTCACCGTTCTGGATCCCCGGTGAGCAGCTCGCCGGGGTCGCCCTGCCAGTAGCGCATCGATTGGTCGGCAGCCTCATCCTGGCCGCCATCGTGATTCTGTCAGTCCGGGTCCATACTGTAAACGCCGAGCCGGAACGGGTTGATCAGGCGCCACGGAGCCACGCCGCATCTGTCTCGGGCCACCCGCGGTCCGACGCGGCCTCACGGACCCCGCTCCAACAAACCCACGCCGCATCGGTCTCAGGCCACCCTCGATCCGAGCCGGCCGACGAACGGAGCCACGCCGCATCGGTCTCAGGCCACCCTCGATCCGAGCCGGCCTCACGGACCCCGCTACAATGACCCCGCCCACGCTCGACACGGCCCGGGTCCCGCCCCAGGCGATCGTCGTCGCGCTCGCACGCGACCGCCGTCGCGTTGTCGTCGACCTGGTCGCCCTCACGAAACCGCGCGTCGTCCTCATGATCCTGGTGACGACGGTCGTCGGATACTATGTCGGGCTGACCGGCGCGCCAGACTACGTCAGGCTCGTACACCTGCTGCTCGGCACGATGCTGGCCGCCGGCGGGACACTCGCGCTGAACCAGTACTGGGAACGGGACGTGGACGCCCGAATGGAGCGCACGCGCGTGCGCCCGCTGCCGGACGGGCGGCTCGCGCCCCTCGAGGCGCTCCTTTTCGGCAGCGCGGTCACCGTGGCCGGACTCTGTTACCTCGGCACATTTGTGGGTCCGCTTGCGCTGCTCGTGACCGCGGCGACGACTGTGCTCTATCTCTTCGCCTACACGCCGCTCAAGCTCCGGACGCCGTTCTGCACGATCATCGGGGCGGTGCCCGGCGCGTTGCCGCCCGTGACGGGCTGGGTGGCGTCGCGGGAGGACTTCGGGATCGGTGCCTGGGTGTTGTTCGGCATCCTGTTCCTCTGGCAGTTGCCCCACACGCTTGCCATCGCGCGCCTCTACCGCGACGACTACGCCCGGGCGGGCGTACGGCTCCTGCCCGTTGTCGACGCCGAGGGAACCAGCACCGAGCGGCAGATCGTCACCGGCTCCCTGGCGTTGCTCGCCGTGAGCTTGTTGCCAACGCTGATCGGCCTGGCCGGTCCGGTCTACTTCGTGGGCGCTTTCCTGCTTGGCACGGCCTTCGTCGCCCTCGGTACGCGCCAGGCACTGACGCCGTCGGCCGGCGCGGCCCGGCGTGTGCTGTTCGCGTCGCTGTTGTACCTGCCGGTCCTTCTCGCCCTGCTGGCCTTCGACAAGGTATGACGAGCGACGCGCGGAACCGGCAGACGCTGCGGGTGCTCCTGACGATCATCGGGGCGCTGGTCGTCTCGGCGTTCCTCATCGGGATCCGCTGGTGACAACCCTCACCGAGCGCCCGCCGATCGCCCGGCGGACCAACGGGCACCGCCTGCCGCCGCCGCCGCCGACGGGAGGTGGCGACGGTCCAGAGCGCGAGCCGGGGCCGCGACGTCCGCTGCTGGACAACGTCGGGCTCGCGATGCTCTTCCTCATCTGCGGCGAGATCATGTTCTTCGGGGGCCTCGTCTCGGCTTTTCTGATCTTGAGAATGACGTCGGCCCTGTGGCCACCGCCGCTCCAGCCGCGCCTGCCCATCGGCGTGACCGGCGTCAACACGCTGGTGCTGCTCGCCTCCAGCGTCGCGATGGTGGCGGCGAGCCGGGCGCTCGAGCGTGACGACATGCGAGGGCTCGTGCGACGGCTCCTGGTCGCCGCGGGACTTGGCGTGGCGTTCCTGGCCGTGCAGGGCTACGAGTGGGTCCGCCTCGTCAGCTTCGGGCTCACCGTCTCGTCTGGCGCGTACGGCGGAGCTTTCTACACGCTCATCGGGGCGCACGCGGCCCACGTCGTCGCGGCGGTCATCTGGGTCGCCGCCATGGTTCTGCTCGCCGCCCGCGGCCGGTTCGCCGACGGCCGGACGGGACCGCTGCGGGCGTGCGCAATCTATTGGCACTTCGTCGTGGCGCTGTGGCCGATCCTCTACGTGGCGGTGTACCTGGTATGAAGTCCTGGGGATTCGCCGCGCTGGCCTTGATCCTGACGCCGCGTTTCGCCCTGGCGTGCGCGTCGTGCATGGCGTCGCCGTTCGGCGACCGCACCTACACCTGGCCGTACCTCGGCCTCATCCTGCTGCCGTTCATCCTGATCGCCGCAGTCGTCGGTATCCTCGCGTACCTCGCCGGCTATCGCCCGCGGACCGTAGCGCGACGGCTCGCGGCCCGCTTCGCCGTCAAAGACGCCCCTGAGATCATCAAGGAGACGACATGAGTCAGGTAGCCTCAATGCATGGGGCGGTGGAACCGGCCGAGTCGCCGCTCACCCCCGAAAGCTGGGGGAAGCTCGGCATGTGGATCTTCCTGGCGGGCGACGCCGTCGGCTTCGGCACGCTCCTCGCCGGCTACGGCGCGATGCGGGCTACCAGCGCCGACTGGCCCTCGCCATACGAAGTCCTCGGCATCAACCTGACGGCCGCGATGACCTTTCTGCTCATCTGCTCGAGCGTGACGATGGTGAAGGCGCTGGAGTGGCTGGGGAAGGGGGACAAGACCAGAGCGAACAGGTTCCTCTTCTTCACCGCGCTCGGTGGCGCGATCTTCGTCAGCCTGCAGGCATACGAGTGGACGCACCTGATCCACCGGGGGCTCCACATCAACGGCAACCCGTGGGGCGCCTCGCTCTTCGGCACGTCCTTCTTCCTCGTGACGGGCTTTCACGGCCTGCACGTGACCGGCGGCGTCATCTACCTGCTCTCGATCATGAGGGTCGTCGCCCGGCGCCCCTCGCCCGCGGCGAGCTACAACGCCGTCGAGATCACCGGGCTCTACTGGCACTTCGTCGACCTCGTCTGGATCATGGTGTTCACCTTCATGTACCTCCTGTAGGGGGTCGAAGCGATGGCGACCGCAGAGCACAAGCATCCGAACTACATGGCGATCTTCTGGTACCTGGCGATCCTTACCGTGATCGAGATTGCGGTGATTTACATGCCGCTGGCGAAATTCACGATCGGCGTGCTGTTGTGCGCGCTCGCCCTGGGCAAGGCGGTGCTGGTCGCGATGTACTTCATGCACCTCCGGTTCGAGACGCGCACCCTGGGCATGGTCGCCATCACTCCCCTCGTGATCGCCACGCTGCTGGTCTTCGTGCTGCTGCCCGACGGGTTCGCGGTCATGAAACGGACGACCGGCGCCAAGGCGGCCGCGACCGAGCCCGCGAAGCGCTGAGTGGTCCGCCTTGAGGCCGGCGGCGTGAGCGATGGAGTCGCAACGACTGGCCGACCGGATCGCGAAATCCCTGGGCCGGGCGGTACGCCTCCGTTGTCCCCGTTGCGGGACGACGGCGCTCTTCCGGGGCTGGTTCTCGATGGCCGAGGCGTGCGCCCTCTGCGGCCTCCGGTTCGAGCGAGCGCAGGGCTACTTCGTCGGGGCGATCTACATCAACTACGCGGTGACCGCGATCCTCGCGATCGGCGGCTTCTTCCTCCTCTGGGGCCTGACGGCCCTCTCCACGGCGGCGCAACTCGCGCTGCTGGTGCCGGTCGTGATCCTGTTCCCGCTGTGGTTCTTCCGGTACAGCCGGAGTTTCTGGCTCGCCCTCGAGTGGCTGATCAACCCCGAACCCTGAGGCGCCCGCGCGTGACCGCGGGCGTGTTTCTCTCCGTGCTCGTGCTTGTCGCACCGGCCGGCGCCTACGAGGCGGTCGCGGTGAAGGACGGCGGCACCCTCACGGGGATCGTCCGGTTCGCCGGGACCCCGCCGACCCTGAGTCCGATTCCCGTGAACAAGAACCGAGATGTCTGTGGTGACCAGAAGGCATCCGAGGCCCTTGTGGTCGGCCCGGACCGGGGGGTGCGAGACACCGTGGTGATGATCGAAGGCGTCACCCGCGGCAAGAAGGGCACGGGCGACGTCATCGTCGACAATCGGCACTGCGTCTTCGTCGGTCACGTGACGGCTGTGGTACCCGGCGACCGGGTGCGCGTCCGCAACTCGGACCCGATTCTCCACAACACGCATGGGTTCCTCGGCCAGCCGACCGTCTTCAACCTGGCATTACCGAACAAGGACCAGATGATCGACATCACGAAGCGTCTCCAGAAGCCTGGCGTGGTGCGCGTGCTGTGCGACGCACACCCGCACATGTTCGCGTGGATGATCGTCCACGACAGCCCGTACGTGACGGTGACTGACGCGTCGGGCGCCTTCCGCATCGGCGACGTCCCGCCGGGCACCTACAAGGTCACGATGTGGCACGCCGGCTTCCGGCCCAAGGGCGCCGACAAGGACGGCCGGCCCGTCTACGACGAGCCGCGGACCATGACGAAAGAGCTGACGATCGCGCCGAAAGCGACGGCGACGGTCGAGTACGAGTTGCGCTGAGGCGGTTGAGATAGAGGGGGATTCCATGTTCAAGCACATCTGCGTTCCGGTGGACAACTCGGATCATTCGAACCGCGCGATCGACCTGGCGGTCGAGTTGGGCCGGACGTGCGGCACGAAGCTCACGGGCATCCACGTCTACGCCGCGCGCCTCCACGACTACCGGTTCAAGCAGATGGAGTACACGCTCCCCGAGGAGTACAAGGACGAGAACGAGCTCGAGCGCCAGCGGAAGATCCACGACTCGCTGATCGCGATGGGGCTGCAGCTCATCTCCGAGTCGTACCTCGATGTGATGGCGCGCAAGGCGGTGGAGGCCGGGCTCGCCTTCGAGCCCAAGATGATCGACGGCAAGCATTACAAAGTCCTCGTCGAGGACTGCCTCGCCGCCGACTACGACCTCGTGGTCATGGGCGCCCTCGGCATGGGCGCGGTGAAGGACAGCCAGCTCGGCTCCGTCACCGAGCGGTTCGTCCGCCGCGTGACACGCGACACGCTGATCGTGCGCAACACCGACCCGTTGCTAGATAAGCAGGGCGCGATCGTCGTCTGCCTCGACGGCTCGCCACAGTCCTTCAACGGCCTCAAGCTCGGCATCGAGCTCGCGACGGCCCTCCGCCGGCCGCTCCAGGCCATCGCCGTCTACGACCCGTACCTTCACTACGCGATGTTCAACGGCATCGTCGGCGTGTTGACTGAAAAAGCATCCAAAATCTTTCGATTCAAGGAACAAGAGCAACTGCACGAGGAGATCATCGATACCGGGTTGGCCAAGATCTACCAGTCGCATCTGGAGATCGGCCGCAAGCTCGCCGCCGAGGCGGGGGTCGAGCTCGCCATCACGCTCCTCGACGGCAAGTGCTTCGAGAAGATCCTGACGTTCGTTCGCAAGGAGCAGCCGTGGCTCCTCATCCTGGGGCGGGTCGGCGTACACTCGGAGGAGAACGAGGTCGACCTCGGCTCTAACACCGAGAACATTCTGCGGCTGGCCCCGTGCAACGTGCTGCTCACGGGCGGCAAGTTCTATCCGCCGCTCGACGTCAAGGCCGAGGAGATCATCTCCTGGACGGAGGAAGCGGAGGCGCGGATGGAGCGGGTGCCGCCCCAGGTGAAGGGCGTCGCGCGCACGGCGCTCCTGCGCTATGCGATCGAGCAAGGCCATACCGTCGTCACCAACAAGGTCATCGACGAGGCGATGGCCATCTTCATGCCGACGCGCATGGCCGAGCGGATGCAGATCCTCGCCGAGGACGTCGCGATCGCGCAGCTCCGTGCTGAGACGCAACCGGCCACGGCGATTTGCTCCGTCTGCGGCTACACGGTCAAGGGGCCCAACCCCGTCGTCGCGTGCCCGGTGTGCAAGGCCACCGCCGACAAGTTCCAGGTCATCTCGAAGGAGGCGATCGAGGCGATCGCCACCCAGGAGGGCGGGATCGAGGCGGAGGAGTCGCTGCCCGGCGTCCAGGTGAAATGGTCCGCCGAGGCGCGCGACGCGCTACGCGAGGTGACCGACGCCTACCTCCGACGCCGCGCCAAGGCGCGAGTGGAGAAGTACGCGCGCTCGCGGAAGATCCCTGTCATCACCTGCCAGCTCGCCCTGCCGATGATCGAGGAGACCGTCGGGCGGGAGAAGCTCGGGGCGGGCTGGGACACCCTGCTCGCGAGGACGAAGTTCGAACCGGCCGATCTCCCCGGTGCCTCGACGAGGGGTGACAGCGCCGGCTTCGGGTGGACCGAGGAGGCGACGGCGCGGCTCAACCGCGTTCCCGCCGGATTCATGCGCGACATGACGCGCGAGGAAGTAGAGCGTGTGGCGGCCGCCAAGGGTGTGACCACCATCGATCTCGCGGTGTGCGAAGAGGGCATCGGGCACGCGCGCGAGACCATGAACGAAGTGATCGCTGGGTACGTCTCGAACAAGAAACCGCGATAAGCAGGGGCGAGGGGTGGGGATGGGGGTGCCTCCCGGGATCCGACTGCTGACTTCTGGGTCCGGCTAACTCTCGTGCTTCGCGCGCGTGCGACCCTGACTACACGGATCCCGGGAGGCACCCCCATCCCCATCCCCTCGCCCCTGCTTCCATGGATCCCGACCGGCATGCCCGCGCCTCCATCCTGGGGTCTCTCGTCGTGACGGACTCGCCCTCCGGTCACGAGGCGGCTCCGGCGTCCGCGGGGTCGACGGCGGCGCCGCCGTATACCGCGTACAGCGTGTCGTGGAACCTGACGCAGCGGTGCAATCTCGAGTGCTCCCACTGTTACATGTCGGCGTTCGCGGGCGCCGACACGCGAGGCGAGCTGTCCACCGACGAGTGCCGGCGCGTGATGGACGAGATAGCCCTCGTCAACCCGAACGTCTTCCTGATCCTGACCGGCGGTGAGCCGCTGCTCCGCAAGGATATCTGGGACATCGCCGCCTACGCTTCCGAGAAGCGGTTCACGACGGTGCTCGGCACGAACGGCGTGCTCCTGCGCGAGCGCGAAGCGAAGCTCATGCGGACGCACGGCGTCCTCGGTGCTTCGATCAGCCTCGACTCCACCGACCACGCCCGGCACGACGCGTTCCGCCGCCTGCCGGGCGCCTGGGAGGCCGCGGTGCGGGCCACCCGTGTGCTGTCTGACGCCGGCCTCGATTTCTCTCTCCACATGTCGGTGACCGACTGGAACGTGGGCGAGGTTCCCGCGATGATCGACTTGGCGAAGGAGCTCGGCGCGAAGGTGCTGAACTTCTTCTTCCTCGTGCGGACCGGTCGTGGGACGAACCTGACGGACGTCGATCCCGCGACCTACGAGCGTATCCTGACCTACCTCGCCCAGGTCCAGGGTGTCGGCGGCGGTCCTCCTTCCTTCGTGAAGGCGCTATTCGGAATGGGCGAGCGGCGCGGCCCTCAGACGTTCGAAGACCCGTGGTCCACCCCGGTGGGCCGCGCCGACGGGCTGCTCATTCGCGCGAAGTGCGCCCCGCACTTCCGGCGCATCCTCTACGGGATGAATCCGTCCTCTCCGCTCCTCCGGAACTACGCTCACGGCTCGTGCCCGGCCGGCAAGTACTACTGTCGCATCACTCCCGAGGGCGACGTCACGCCGTGCCCCTACATGCCGGTCGCGGCGGGCAGCCTGCGCGAGCGATCCTTCGCCGACGTGTGGCGGACCGCGCCGGTGTTCGCCGACCTGCGCGACCCGAAGCTCGGCGGGCGCTGCGGCGCTTGCGAGTTCGCGAGAATCTGCGGCGGGTGCCGGTGCCGTGCCTACGCGACGTACGGCGACTACCTCGCGGAAGATCCCGCGTGCGCCTACCAGCCGGGCGCGCACGGCGGCCAGCTCATCGACGTGCCGGCGTCGCTGACGTTCGGGCTTCCGGTCGACTACGAGCTCGCCTGGGACGAGGAGGCGCGCGCGCGGCTTCAGGCGATCCCTTCGTTCGCGCGCGGCATGGTGATCAAGGCCGTCGAGGCCTACGCGCGGGGTCGGGGCGAGACGACCATTACGAAAGAACTCCTCGCCGACGTCCGCTCGAAGTGGGGCTCCCGCTTCCGGCCCCGATCCTGATGGATCCTTTTCGGCTGGCCGCGCACGCATACCGGATCTACGGAGTGATCTATTGGATCGGTGGCTTCTATCTCGCGATGCATGGGGTCGGCATCCGCGGCGGACGCATGATGCAGTCGGGCCTGGTGTGGATCGTCCTGGGTTTCGCCTTCCTGGTGGTGATCCCGTATCTCCTCGCGCAGCGCCGAACGTGGTTCGAGCGCTGGATTCTCTCCCGCCGCGACTTCGCGCGGATTCTCACCGCGTTCATGGCTTTGCGGGCCTGGCACGTTTTGAGGGTCGCGCTTCGCCCAGAGACCGCCAGCGTGTCCACACCCTGGGGCGGCGAGATGACCTTCCGGGCCGGCGGAATCGTGTTCCTGGTCGTCACCGTGGCCGCGCTTGTCCTGGTAGGTCGGGCGGCCTGGACGAAGGAAGCTGCGTGAAACGCTACAAGGACATTGCGGGCGACGGCGGCTCGAACATCGCGGGTCAGGTCGAGGCTCAGCAGGGCAGGCTCCGACAGCGGCTTGCGTCGGTGCGGACGATTGTCGCCGTCGTTTCCGGCAAGGGCGGCGTCGGGAAGTCGGCCCTTACCGCGAACCTCGCGTGCTGCTTCGCGCTCGACGGCTGGAAGGTCGGTGTCCTCGACGCGGATCTCAACGGCCCGACGCAGGCCAAGCTTCTGGGCGTGCGCGGCCGGCGACTCGTCATGGCCGACGGGGGCGTCGAGCCGCCGCGGACCGAGCTGGGTGTGAAGGTGATGTCGATGGACCTGCTCCTGGCCGGCGATGCCGCGGCGCTCACCTGGGACGCGACGGTCAAGGACGAGGCGCACACCTGGCAGGGGGCCATGGAGGCCAACGCGATCCGCGAGTTCCTGGCGGATACGAACTGGGGCCCGCTGGACGCGCTCCTCCTCGACTTACCGCCCGGCACCGACCGCCTCGCGACGATCGCGTCGCTGGCGCCGACGCTCGCCGGGATCGTCGTGGTGACGATCCCGTCCGAAGTGTCGCACCTCGTCGTGCGGAGAGCGATCACCGCGGCCTCTCACACGAAGGCGCCGGTGCTTGGGCTCGTCGAGAACATGGCCGGCCTGTTTCCCGGGCCGGACGCCTCCCGGTTCGCTGCCGACGCCGGGATCCCCTTTCTCGGAAGCGTGCCGTTCGACTCGGCGCTCTCCATCGCCGCCGATCGGGGCGAGGCGTTCGTGGCCAAGGCGCCGTGGCGCGAGTCGGTCCGGGCCCTCAAGCGGATCGCCGACGGGATTCGCGCCGCACTGCCGCCCCGCCGGGCGTGAGCGCCCGCCGGGGTCTCCTACCTCAGGGGCAGGTAGCCCGGGGATCCGGCGTGTAGCCGGCGACCTTGTACGTCAACACGAAATCATCGGCCCAGGCCTTGGGCTTCACGTTGCCGAGCTTCGTCTCCCCGTCCCAGGCCAGCACGTGCGCACCGTCCGCGAGTTGCGTGATGCCGACGCGACCCCGAAGATAGTCCGCGACCAGCGGCTTTGGCATGAAGGCCGCGGCCGTTTCCAGCACCGGGGGCTGGCCGCCCGTTGGCTCGGCCTTCAACCAGCTCACGATCACGGTGAATCCCTCGAGAGCGGGCTCCTTGAGCAGGTCGCTGGTGGCCATGGAGCGCAGCAAGTGGGGTACGTAGCGCGAGAACATCGCGGACACCCGCTCCTGGACGGACAAGCGCGTGAACTCGGGCGCCGGCTGCTGATCGACGATCGCGTTCAGCGAGAGATACCGGATATCGCCGTCGATGTGCTTGGGCTTGTAGAAGCCGATGCCTTCATTCTTGACGTCCAGCCACGGCATGCAGTGATAGACCTTCGCGTTGAGGTCGCGGAGAGGTCCCTGGAACTTTTGCCCGAGCGCGCGGCCCTTATCGGAGGTGTACCGATCGATCTGGAGGACCCGGTCGGACGGAGGATCTGCCGCCAGTGCGCTGTTGGTGCCCAGGGCGAGGGTCGCGGCCGCGGTCAGTCCAAGAATCGCCCGGGCGAGCATCAAGGTTGTCATACGTGACACTTAGGGCATGCGCCGTGCCAGCCGGCCAGAACCGCTAAGTCTGCGGATCATCGTCAATCCTTTGACGGCGAGAGGCAGACCCGTCGGCCAAACTGCCCCCCGAATCGTCAGGCGGGTGCCTGCGTGACCGAGAGGCTTCCTAGCGCTCGAGGATCTGCTCTTGGGCCACCGTGACCGGTCGACCGAACCAGTTCTGGTTTTTCGCCATGGTGATGTCGTTCCGCGTCACTGACGCCGACGAGCCCCCACTGTTCTTCATGGAGAAGTCGTAGTGCTCCTTGGACGCGAAGTGGCTCGTGTTCGACCGCCATGTGTTCCACTCTTCGCTGGATGCGCAGCCGCCGACGAGAAGAAGTGAGGTTCCGATCAGGAGCGATCGCCAGTGCTTCCCGCGCATATACCGGTCCTCCTCAGGAAGTCGAAGCTGGCACATCGTACCGTCGCGAGGGAGGCTGGTCAATTGGCCGTTCGTGCTAGACTCCCCATTACAACGTCGAGGAGAGTGCAGATGCTCCACGAGATCGTGACGCGGGACCGGCTCCCGATCGAGGCTGAATGGACGCCCTGAAGATCCACGCGCGCCCGGAGGGCCTCCGCCGGCCGATCTTGATCATGGCGTTCGGCGGCTGGAACGACGCGGCCGAATCGGCGACGACGGCGGTGCGGTACCTGGGCACGTCGTTCCGGGCAGAAAAATTCGCCGAGATCGACCCGGAGGAGTTCTATCACTTCGGCCTCTCCCGCCCGTACGTCCGCTTCAAGCAAGGCTCGGAGACGGAGCGCGAGATCACCTGGCCGGCGACCGAGTTCTCGATCACCCAGGCGTCGGCGCTCGCGCGCGACGTCATCGTGGGCGTGGCGGTCGAGCCGCATCTGCGGTGGAAGACCTACTGCAGCTTGGTTCTCGACCTCGCGCGGCGCTGCGAGGTGGCATTGGTGTTGACGTTGGGCGCGCTACTCGCCGAGGTGCCGCACACCCGACCAGTCCGCCTCTCCGGCAGCGCCTCCGACCCGGAGCTCGCGGTCCGCCTCGGGGTCCGCCCGACGAAGTACGAAGGCCCCACCGGGATCGTCGGCGTTCTCAACACGATCTGCCGTGAGCAGGGGTTCGCCACGGCGAGCCTCTGGGCCAATGTCCCGCACTACATCTCGGGCATCGAAAACCCCAAGGCGACGCTGGCGCTGGTCCAACGCGTGGCCCCGCTGCTGGGCACCACGGTCGAAGTCGGAGACCTCGAGGAGGCGGTGAAGCAATTCGATGTCAATCTGAAGGAGATCGTCGCGCAGAATGCGAAGATCGCCAACTACATCAAGAAGCTCGAGTCGCGTGATGCCGCCGAAGAGCCCCCGCCGGCCGGGCGGGGCGGACCGAGCGACCTCCCGCCGGCCGCCGAGCTCGTCGCCGAGTTCGAGCAGTTCCTCCGCCAGCAGCGTCCGGAGTGACCTGGGGCCGAATAGGCGTCGTCGCCGCTCTCGGCCTGCTATTCGTTTCGGGCACTTCAGGCGCGGCCGAGAAGACCAGCATCTCCTGGCATCCGTCGAAGCCACGGCCCGGTGACGTCGCCTGGCTTCACGTGCAGAATGTCGTCGAGATCGCGACGGTCGAAGGCTCGGTGGACGGCCGGCCCCTCACGTTCTTCCCTTACGCGGGCGGTCACGCCGCGCTCCTGGGCATCGATCTGGAGGTGAAGCCGGGTGCCCATGCGTGGCGGGTAGGGGTCGTCGAGCAGGGCCGCGAGCCGCGGAGCGCGCAGGGAAAGCTTTTGGTCGCGCGGCGTAATTTCCCTCTGGAGCGCCTCACCCTGCCGCAGACGATGGTCGATCTCGACTCCGAGACCGAGCGGCGGGCGGTGGCCGAGGGCAAGCGGCTCGCGATACTCTATCGGACGATTACCCCGGAGCGGCTCTGGCGCGGGAAGTTCACGAAGCCCGTGGGGACGCCGGCAGCCGGCACCGGATTCGGCGCGCGTCGGATCATCAATGGCCAAGCCCGCTCGCCCCACGGCGGGATCGACTATTCGGTGCCTCGGGGGACACCGGTGGTCGCGGCCAATACCGGCAGGGTTGCCCTCGTCGCCGAGTTCTTCTTCCCCGGTCGGCTGGTGGTCCTCGACCACGGTCTCGGCCTCTACACACTCTATTTCCACCTCGACACGGCCTCGGTCGCCGAGGGGGAGCGCCTGGAGCGCGGCCAGACGCTCGGGAGCGTGGGGGCCACCGGCCGAGCCACGGGCCCGCACCTGCATTTCGGGGCCCAGGTCGGCGCGGCCAGGGTCGACCCGGCAACCCTCCTGGGCCTTTCGCTTCTCGACTAGCGCCGACGCCGCGCCTTAGCCTTCTTCCTGCTCTTGCTCCGGGCCTTGGCCTTGACCTTCCGCTTTGGCTTGGCCATGGCTTTCTTCCTGGCCTTCGGCTTGGCTTTGGGCCTCGCCGCCCGCGGCGCCTTCGGCGCGGGCCTGGGAGGCCCGGGTGCGGGGACCGGTGGTGCCGCCGGAGCTGGGGTCGGTGTCCAGGGCTCGGGTTCACCGAACATGCGTTCCATCGTCTCCTCCATGTCAGGACAGTTGGTTCACGCCTGCCCTACCC
The DNA here is from genome assembly GCA_023249095.1 of Candidatus Rokuibacteriota bacterium. Taxonomy (GTDB): domain Bacteria; phylum Methylomirabilota; class Methylomirabilia; order Rokubacteriales; family CSP1-6; genus AR31. Next base: position 48,793 of record JAHFDK010000011.1, read on the forward strand.
TGCCGTCGAGCCCTTGCGAGCGCAAGAGGGAAATTAGACCGCGATACGCGCGCGCAGGCGCGCGGCGTGGGCGGCGAGCGCGCGATTGGACCATACCGTGAGAGTCGATCGCGCAAGCAGCGCGCGCACCGCGCCGCGCGGGATCTTGATCGGCGCCGTCACGATGAGCGGATTCGGGTGTGCGGCGAGGTCGGCGAGGGTCGCGAGTCCGATCAGGAGCGGCCAGGCGCACGCCAGACGCATCCGCCACTCTCGGCGTGGGATCGCGAGCGTGTAGTCCCACGCGACGTTGTAGTGCTCGAGCGCCAGGCCGAGCAGGCGGCGGTAGAGCGGGAGCGCGCGAGCGGCGCCGGTGGGCTCGAGCAGGTCGCGGGGCCCGAGACCCAGAGCCGCCAGCTCGCGCGCCGGCAGGTAGCATCGGCCGTGGGCAAGATCGCCGGGCACGTCGCGCAGGACGTTGGTGAGCTGTAGCGCCTTGCCGAAGCTCACGCCCTGCTCGCTCATCTCGCGCAGCGCCCAGTCGCTGAGGCGCCGCCGATGCGCCACGTGCAGCACCGTCCAGAACGGCCCGACGCAGCCGGCCACCAGGTACGTGTAGTGATCCAGCTCCTCGAGGTTTTCGATGGCCGCGAGGCTCTTCGAGTCCTCGCCCGGGAAGCGCGTGAGGTCGAAGATCATTCCCGACGTCAGCGTTGCCAGCACTGCGCGCACCTCGTGCCGGTCGGCCGGCGCCAGCGCCTCGACGCGGTCCAGTGCCTCGCCCACGCGCTCGAGCAACACGCGCTCGGCGGGCGCGTGCTGAGGCGCGCACGCCCGCGCCAGCGCCCCGACGTCGACCGCCTCGCCGGCGCACGCCCGCCGCAGGGTCTCGAGATGGCCGAGACGCTCCTCGCGCTTGATGAGCCGCGTGTCCGCGACGGTGTCCGCCGCGCGCGCGAGCAGGTATGCAAGGCCGATTGGCTCGCGGAGGGGACGGGGAAGGACCGCGAGCGAGAGGTAGAAGCTCCGGCTGACCTGCCGCAGGAGGTCGCCCAGCAGGTCGCCGCCCATGCTACTCGTAGTCGAACGGTCGCTTCGGCGGGGCGGGGTCGTCCTTGGCCTTCTTCAGACCCTCCTGGAACTTGCGGTCGAGGAGCTTGCCCTTCTCGCCTTCGGCCCGGAGCTGCTCCTTGAAGCGCTCCTCGCGCTCGGCGGACTTCGTGCGGAGCTTGTCGAAGGCGGCGCCGAGATCTTCGACCGACCGCGTGGGGGGCGGCGCTTCGTGCGAGATGACGGCCTGAAGCTCCGCGTCCAGCGTGAGCTTGGCCCTGCAGCACGGGCACTCGACCGTGAATGATGGTCTAGCCATGTGCGCCACGCTAGCAGCGCGCCCGAAGGGCGTCAAGCCGTGCGACAATGCCGCGGATGGGCGAAATCGCCAACGAGTTTTCCTGGTCGCGCAGTCGTGACCACACCTTTCAGGACTGTCGGCGCCGCTACTTCTACCATTACTACGGCTCGTGGGGCGGGTGGGACGCCGGAGCCCCCGAGGACATCCGGCGGCTCTACATCCTCAAGCAGCTCGCGTCCAGGCAGCAGTGGGCGGGACGAGTCGTCCACGACGCCATCGAGATGGTCTTCCACGCCTTCGCCGGAGGTCGAGACCTCCCGGTCGAGCCGTTCATCGCCGACGTCGTCGAGCGGATGCGCGGCGAGTGGCGCTCCTCGAAAGCCGGACGCTACCGCGAGAGTCCAAAGACGGTGGCGCTCTTCGAGCACGAATACTCGATCGAGCTGAAGCCCGAGGTATGGCAGGCACTCTCCCGCAACGTCGCGGTCTGCCTGCGCAACTTTTTTCGCCTCCCGCTCCTGGCGACGATTCGCAGGAGTGCACCCGAGCACTGGTCGATCGAGCACTGGTCCAAGGTCTTCGACTTCGAGGGCACATCGGTGTGGATGGCGCCCGACTTCGGGTTCTGGACGGACGACGGCCAGCTCGCGCTCGTGGACTGGAAGACGGGGGGCGCGACGCCGGACGGCGCCGCGTTCCAGCTCGGCTGCTACGCGCTCTACGCCGCCGAGGTGCTCGGCGTGCCCCCCGCAAAGGTCGACCTCTTCGAGGCGAACCTGCGCGAGCCGGAGGTGACGCAGCTCCACTGGAGCGACGAGCGGCTCGCGGCCATCAAGGAGCAGCTCCGCCTTTCGATCCGCTCGATGAAGGCGTACCTCGTGGATCCCGCCGCCAATGTCGGGGCGATTGCGGACTTCGAGAAGACCGAGGACCTGAGGATCTGCAAGTGGTGTAACTTCCGCGTCGTGTGCCGCCCGGAGCTCACGTGAGGGCCGGGGGAGTCGAGAGGGGGGCGGAGCCTGCACGCGTGCCGCGCAGGCGGAGCCCCCTTCTCCAAACAGACAGGAGAGCGTCGTGAGAGAGAACACGGTGAAGAAGATCTGGGCGCGGGGCGAGGCGGTCGTCAACGGGTGGCTGTCGATTCCGAGCTCGTTTGCCGCCGAGGTCATGGCCCACCAGGGGTTCGACTCGCTCACCGTCGACATGCAGCACGGTGTCGTGGATTACCAGACCGCGGTGACGATGCTCCAGGCCGTCTCCACGACGCCGGTCATCCCGCTGGCCCGCGTGCCGTGGAACGATCCGGCGCTCCTCATGAAGATCCTCGACGCGGGCGTCTACGGCGTCATCTGCCCGATGATCAACACGCGGGCCCAGGCCGAGGCGCTCGTGGGCGCTTGCAAGTACGCCCCGCGGGGTTACCGGAGCTGGGGCCCCGTGCGCGCGTCGATCTACGCGGGCACCGACTACGGCGACCACGCCAACGAGGACCTGATCGTGATGCCCATGATCGAGACTGCCGAGGCGGTGAAGAACATCGACGAGATCCTGCGCGTGCCCGGCATCGACGCGGTCTACGTCGGCCCGTCGGATCTCTCGCTCACGCTCGGCTGCAAACCGCGCCTGGACCAGACCGACCCACCGGTGGTGGAGGCGCAGCAGACAATCGTCGAGGCGTGCAAGCGGCACGGGGTCGCCGCGGGGATCCACAACGCGACCGCCGCCTACGCGCAGAAGATGATCGCGGCGGGCTACCAATTCGTCACGCTCGCGAGCGACAGCCGGTTCATGGCGGCCAAAGCGGCCGAAGAGGTCGCGGTGATCCGGAAGACCGGCGTGAAGACCGGCACGCTGCCCGCGTACTGAATGGGCCTCGACGAGGCTCAGATCCAGGGGTTCCTGGCGACCAAGGACGTCGTCGTGCTGGCGACCGTTCAGGCCGACGGCGCGCCTCTCGCGATGCCGATGTGGTTCCTGCACGACCCCGCGGCGCTGACCATGATCAGTGTCGACGCCACTCAGAAGGTCCAGAACCTGCGCCGTGACCCGCGCGTGTGCGTGGTCGCCGAGGCCGTGGGCGGTGGCGGCGACGTGTGCGGGGTGACGGTACAGGGGCGCGCCGAGTTCTTGTCGGACACATCGCAGCGGCGCGCGCTCGTCGAGCGCTTCCACGAGAAGTACCGGCGCCTCGAGCGGCTCTGGAACGGCAAGACCATGCCGGCGAGCCGTGTCATGTTCCAGATCGTCCCCTCGCGTGTGCGGAGCTGGGGGCTCGGATGAACATCCGCTAGCGCGTGGCCGATCTCGACGCGGGCCGATTCGACGACGGGCTGAAGGCGCGGGTTCAGGAGAACCTCGCCGGATTCGAGCGGAAGCCGATCGCCCCTGACGGGCGCCGCCCGGCCGCGGTGGCGGTGGTGCTGCTCGCCGACGACGAAGGACGCGCGTGCTTTCTCCTGACCCGGCGTACGGCGACGCTGCGCGTTCACGCCCGCCAGTGGGCGCTGCCCGGCGGCCGCATCGACGTGGGCGAGAGCGCCGAGGGCGCGGCGCTGCGCGAGCTCCGCGAGGAAGTCGGCCTCGTGCTCGACGCCGGGTCGGTGCTGGGGATCCTCGACGACTACGGCACGCGGTCCGGATTCATCATCACGCCCGTCGTCGTGTGGGCGGGGGAGAAGGTCGAGCTGGCGCCGAATCCGGCCGAGGTGGCCCACGTGTACCAGGTGCCGCTCGCCGAGCTCGACAAGCCCGACGTCCCGCGCCTGATCACCATTCCCGAGAGCGACCGGCCGGTGATCCAAGTCCCGCTGCTGTCATCCCTCATCCACGCGCCGACCGCCGCCGTGCTCTACCAGATCCGCGAGGTCGTCGTCCACGGCCGGCCCACACGCGTGGCCCATTTCGAGCAGCCGACCTGGGCCTGGAAGTGACCGGCCGTCTCGGGATACCCTCGGCTCACGCGGGGACGGCTGACGCCGCGGGTCGGGTCAGACCGGGCGTGCGGAGCCGGGTCGTGCCTCTCTCAGGCCACTCTCGGATGAGGCGGCCTCGCGGCACCCGCTACAACGAACGCGGTAGCCAGGAGGCCCCATGGGCACGCTCGATCGGCCGCGAGGAGACGGCGTGACGGAGACCAAGTTCACGATCATCGACGGCGGGCGAGTGGCTGAGGTCGGCGAGCGAGAAGGCGTCGAGCTCGCGAAGCGAGCGGAGGCCATGGGGCGTCCGGTAGCGGTCGCCCGCGACGAGGGGGTCGCCTACCTGGGCACGAGCGCCCGCGAGCGGGCGAAGGTGCTCGCCTCGCTCGAAGCGCCGGACTTTACGCTCCCTGACCTCGACGGACGGGTGCACACGCTCTCCCGGCACCGCGGTACGAAGGTGCTCCTGGTCGCCTATGGCTCGTGGTGAGGGTGCCGCCTCGACCTGCCGGTCTGGCAGGCGGTGTACGAGGAGCTGCGAGGGTACGGCTTCACCGTCATCACGGTGGCGCTCGACCGGAGCGCCGAGGACGCGCGTCCCTGGATCGAGGCGGCGAAGCCCGCGCACCCGTCACTGATCGACACCGCGCACATGCTCGCCGACCTCTACAACATCGTGAACGTGCCGACGATCCTCTGGATCGACGAGCGCGGGCGGATCGTCCGACCGAACGACGTCGCGTTCGGCACCGACATCTTCAAGTACATCACCGGGCTCGAGGCGGCCAGGCATCTCGCGGCGCTCCGTGCATGGGTGCGCGGCGAGGCGACGGCGCTGCCGGAGGCGCGCGCCCGTGCGCTCCAGTCGTTGCCGACGGACGGGGACCAGCAGGCGCGCGCCGAGTTCGGCCTGGGCGAATGGCTCTACACCAGGGGACGGACGGAGGCGGCCGGACGCCATTTCGTGAGAGCCGGCGAGTTAGCGCCCCACGACTTCACGATCCGACGCGGGACGATGCCGATGCGCGGGATCGATCCGATGGGGCCGAAGTTCCGCGAGATGCTCGGGGCGTGGGTCCAGGCAGGGAACCCTTACTATCGACCGTTACCGGAGTGACCAATGGGAATGCTCAGCGGAAAGACAGCACTGGTGACAGGCGCCGGACGTGGCATCGGCCGCGGGATCGCGATCGCGCTCGCCGTGGCGGGCGCCAAGGTGGTCGTCAATGACCTGGGCGCCTCGCTCAGCGGGGAAGGCGTCGAGGCGACTCCCGCCCAGTCGGTCGTCAACGAGATCGTCAAGGCGGGCGGCACCGCGCAGCCCAACTACGGCTCGGTGGCGGACATCGCCCAGGCCGCCGCGATGGTCCAGCAGGCCATCGACGCGTGGGGCCGGATCGACATCGTGGTGCACGTCGCCGGCATCTTGCGCGACCGGATGATCTTCAACATGACCGAGGCCGAATGGGACGCGGTGCTCGCCGTGCACCTCGATGGCATGTTCAACGTGGTGCGCGCCGCCTCCGGCTCGATGCGCGAACAGAAAGGAGGCCGCATCATCAGCATGTCGTCGGTGTCCGCCCTCGGCGCGCCCGGGCAGCCCAACTACGCGGCGGCGAAGGCCGGCATCATCGGCCTCACGTGGTCTACCGCGAACGCGATGGCGAAGTACGGCGTGACGGTGAACGCGATCATGCCGAGCGGCGCCACGCGCATGATCGACTCTACCCCACGCGGACGGCAGGTCTTCGAGTCGACCGGTAAGTGGCCGAGCGAGCTGGCCGCGGGAACCGACCGCGACCCCGACAACGTCGCGCCCATCGTCGTCTACCTGGCGAGCGACGCCGCCGCGAACGTGAACGGCCAGGTCTTCCACGCCCGGGGCTACGGCTACACGCTGCTCGCCCAGCCGCACGCCGTGCGGCACATCAGGGCCGATCGTCGCTGGGATCCCGAGGAGCTCGTGAAGATCTTCCCCGAGACGCTCGGCGCCAACCTCAAGCAGCCGCCGAGCATCGAATTCGGTCAGAAGCTCGACGAGCGCCCCGCGGACGAGTGGCGGGACCTCGGTGCGGGTCGGCGCTTCTGGAAGTCCCGCTACGAGGAGCCGTGAAGACCGTCCTCATGGTGTGCCACGCCAACACCGCCCGGAGCGTGATGGCCCACGTGCTCCTGGAGCGGATGTTGGCGGGGCGCGGTGTCGACGGCGCCATCCGCGTCAGATCGGGAGGGATCGCCAACTACGCGCGGGACGGCATGCTCGCCTCGCTCGACGCGCGCCTGGCGTTGCGCGAGGAGGGCATCCATCTGGCCGAGGAGGACTTTGCCTCGACCGACCTGAAGCGCCACCGCCACCTCCTCGCCGAGGCGGACCTGATCCTGACGATGACCGCGCTCCAGAAGCAGATGCTCGGCGCGTTCGCCGAGGCTCACGATCGGTCCGTGTTCACGCTCCGGGAATTCGCCGGCGAGGCGGGCGACATCGACGATCCCGCCACTCAGGGCGAGGACGTCTTCCGGGCGTGCCGCGACGAGATCAAGCGTTGCCTGGAAAAGTCGGTGGGCCGGCTACTGATGATATTGTCGGGCTGAACGCGGAGGGGACTGGATGACTTTGCCGTACCGCACCGGCGGCCCATGAGAGACGCATGACGCCTGGCGGTCGCCTTTTCCGGAAGTATGTGATCGTCTTTGCGGGTCTCGTGAGCGGGGCCCTCCTCATGTCCGGGCTCACCGAGATCTACTTCTCCTACCGGGAAAACCGGGAAGCACTCGTCGCCCTCCAGCGCGAGAAGGCGCTCAGCGTGGCGTCACGAATCGAAGGGTTCATCAAGGAAATCGAGCGGCAGATCGGCTGGACGACCCAGCCGCAGCTCGGCGCTGCGTCCGCCGCCATGTACCAGCGCCGCGTCGACTACCTGCGCCTCCTGCGCCAAGCCCTGATGATTACCGAGATCAGCCATCTCGACGGAGAGGGGCGAGAGCAGCTGCGCGTCTCGCGTCTCGCGATGGACGTCGCCGGCAGCCAGACCGATTTCTCGCGCGAGCCGGAGTTTGTCGAGGCCAAGGCCGGGAAGGTCTACCACGGGCCGGTGTACTTCCGGAAGGAGTCCGAGCCCTACATGACGATCGCGATGGCCGGGAGCGGCCAGGGTGCCGGCGTCACTGTGGCCCAGGTGAACCTGAAATTCATCTGGGACGTCGTCTCCCAGATCAAGATCGGCAAGGCCGGCCACGCCTTCGTCCTCGATGGCCAGGGCGTCCTCATCGCGCACCCGGACATCAGCCTCGTGCTCCAGAAGACGACCTTCGCCGGGCTCGACCAGGTCAAAGCCGCCCTGGCCGGCGGGCGGCTGGCCCCGGGCGAGCCGCGGGAGCAGGTCACGATCGCGCGCGATCTCAAGGGCCGGAGCGTGATGACCGCGTACGCCACGATCGCGCCGTTGCGGTGGTCGGTCTTCGTCGAGCAGCCGCTGGGGGAGGCGTTCGAGACGCTCTATGCCTCGATCCAGCGCACGATCGGTCTCCTCGCTCTGGGCGTGTTGCTGGCGGTCGCCGCCAGTCTCCTCCTGGCACGGCGGATGGTCACGCCCATCCAGGCGCTCCAGGCCGGTGCCGCCCGGATCGGCGCGGGCGAGCTAGACCAGCGGATCGACGTCCGAACGGGCGACGAGGTGGAGGCGCTGGCCGACCAGTTCAACAGCATGGCCGCCCAGCTCAAGGAGTCATACGCGGGGCTCGAGCGCAAGGTCGAGGCGCGGACGCGCGAGCTGACGGAATCGCTCGAGCAGCAGACGGCGACCGCCGAGATCCTGCGCGTCATCTCGAGCTCGCCGACGGACCTGCAGCCGGTGATGGACGCGGTGGCGGAGAATGCCGCGCGGGTGTGCGGAGCGAACGATGCGAGCATCTTGCGCATCGAGGGCGACGTGCTGCGGAGGGTCGCCCGGTTCGGATCGCTCCCGACGCTTGTGCCAGACGTGATCCCTGTCAGCCGGGATTTCCCGAGCGCGCGGTCCTTCATCGAGCGCCGGACGATCCACATCGCCGACATCATGCCCTTGCTCGAGACGGAGTACCCCGCGGTCAAGAGTGCCGCGACCGCGGGCTGGCCTCGCACCCACCTGGCCACGCCCCTGATGCGCGAGGGAATGCCGATCGGTGTCATTCTGATTCGACGGGCGGCGGTGCAGCCGTTCACGGACAAGCAGATCGAGCTCCTCAAGACCTTCGCCGATCAGGCCGTGATCGCGATCGAGAACGTCCGGCTGTTCCAGGAATTGCAAACGCGGACGCGCGAGCTGGCCCGGTCGGTCGACGAGCTACGGGCGCTCGGCGAGGTCGGCCGCGCCGTCAGCTCCACGCTGGACGTCGAGACCGTGCTCAACACGATCGTGTCCCGGGCGAGCCAGCTCGCGGGGGCTGACGGATGCACGATCTACGAGTACGACCGTGATGCCGAGGAGTTCCGCTTGCGGGCGGCCCACAACGCCGACGCGGGCTTCGTCGCGGCGATTCGCGCGGTGCCGCTCCGGAAGGGCGAGGGAGTCATGGGCCGCGCGGTGCAGATGCGCGAGCCGATTCAGATCCCGGACATCGCGGTGCCCGGAGCCTATCAGAGCCGTCTGCGCGATGTGCTGATCGGGGCCGGCTATCGCGCGCTTCTCTCCGTGCCGCTCGTGCGCGAAGACGAGATCATCGGGAGTCTCTCGCTGACTCGAAAACTGCCCGGCGAGTTCCCGACCGAAGTGGTCGAGTTGCTCAGAACGTTCGCCACCCAGTCCGCGCTGGCTCTCCAGAACGCGCACCTCTTTCAGGAGATCGAGGAGAAGAGCCGCCAGCTCGAGGTCGCCAACCGCCACAAGTCCGAGTTCCTCGCCAGCATGTCGCACGAGCTCCGCACACCGCTCAACGCGGTCATCGGGTTCTCCGAGGTCCTGCTCGAGCGGATGTTCGGCGAGATCAATGACAAGCAAGACGAGTATCTGCAAGACATCCTGAGCTCCGGCCGCCATCTACTGTCGCTGATCAACGACATCCTCGACCTCGCGAAGATCGAGGCCGGTCGCATGGAGCTGGAGGTGGTCGACTTCCACCTCCCTCAGGCCATCGACAACGCGATCACGCTGGTGCGCGAGCGCGCCGCGCGGCGGGCGATCACGCTCGCGATCGAGATCGACCCTCGGCTCGGCGAGATCAAGGGCGACGAGCGCAAGGTCAAGCAGGTGCTGCTGAATCTCCTGTCCAACGCGATCAAATTCACGCCCGAAGGGGGCCATGTGGGAGTTCAGGCCGGGCTTTCCGATGACTTCGCCGAGGTTGCGGTGACGGACACGGGCGTCGGGATCGCGCCCGAAGATCACGAGGCGGTCTTCGAGGAATTCCGCCAGGTCGGGACCGACTACGCCAAGAAGCACGAGGGCACGGGCCTTGGGCTGACGCTCTCGCGACGGTTCGTCGAGCTCCACGGTGGCAAGATCTGGGTCAAGAGCCAGCTGGGCCAGGGAGCGACGTTCACCTTCACATTACCGGTGAAGCCATGGCAAACGAGCTGATCCTGATCGTCGAGGACAACGAGAAGAACCTCAAGCTGGTGCGAGACGTGCTCCAGTACAAGGGTTACCAGACGATCGAGGCGGGCACCGGCGAGGACGGCGTGCGGCTCGCACGGGAGCGCGGCCCCGCGCTCATCCTCATGGACATCCAGCTTCCCGGAATCGACGGCATCACTGCGCTCGGCCAGCTCCGCGCCGATCCGGCGACGCGCGCGATTCCGGTGATCGCGGTGACCGCGTCGGCCATGACCCAGGACCGCAAGAAGATCATGGCCGCGGGCTTCGACGGCTACCAGACCAAGCCGATCAAGGTGCGGGAATTCATGGACGCGGTACGCGAGACGCTCGACCGCCGGGCCACAGGGTAGCGCGTACCCATGCCCGAGAAGATCCTCGTGGTCGACGACATGCCCGTCAACGTGAAGCTGCTCGCCGACCTCCTGACGGTGAAGGGGTACACGGTCGTCACGGCCGCGAACGGTGCCGAGGCGCTCACGAAGGTCGACAAGGAGCAGCCCGGGCTCGTGCTGCTCGACGTCATGATGCCCGGGATGAGCGGCTACGACGCGTGCCGGAAGATCCGCGAGAACCCGGCGACGGCGATGCTCCCGATCATCATGGTGACGGCGCTCGACCCCGCGCAGGAGCGCGTGAAGGGCATCGAGGCCGGCGCCGACGACTTCCTGACCAAGCCCATCAACCAACCCGAGTTGCTGGCGCGCGTGAAGTCGCTGCTGCGGATCAAGCTGCTTCACGACGAGCTCGCCGAGTGGAACCGGACTCTCGAGCAGCGAGTGGAGCAGCAGCTCGCCCAGCTGAACCGGCTCGAGCGGCTCAAGCGCTTCTTCTCGCCCCAGCTCGCCGAGCTGATCGTCAGCGGGGACACCGACGATCCGCTGAAGAGCCACCGGCGCGAGGTCACCGTGGTCTTCCTCGACCTGCGCGGCTTCACGGCCTTCGCCGAGACGTCCGAGCCGGAGGAGGTCATGGGCGTGCTGCGCGAGTACCACGCCGCGATGGGGCGGCTCATCCTGGAGCACGAGGGGACCCTCGAGCGCTTTACCGGCGACGGGATGATGATCTTCTTCAACGACCCCGTACCGGTGCCCGACGCGCCGGAGCGTGCCGTCCGGATGGCGGTGGCGATGCGCGATCGGGTGGACGAGCTCCTCGTGAAGTGGCGCCGGCGCGGCTACGATCTCGACTTCGGGATCGGCATCGCCCAGGGGTACGCGACCATCGGCGCGATCGGCTTCGAGGGCCGCATGGACTACGGTGCCATCGGTACCGTGACCAACCTGGCCGCGCGGCTCTGCGGCGAGGCCGGGCCGCGCCAGATCCTCATTGCGCAGCGCGTGCTCGGGGCGGTCGAGGCGCTGCTCGAGGTGGAGGAGCTGGGCGGCCTCACGCTGAAAGGCTTCTCGAAGCCCGTGGCCGCCTTCAACGTCCTCCAGCTGAAGGGATCCTGAGCCTACTTCGGGTAGAGGTGGCAGGCGACCAGGCGGCTGGACTCTAGGAGCAGCTTCGGCTCCTCGGTGGCGCAGCGCGCCATCGCGAAGGGGCAGCGCGGGTGGAAGCGGCAGCCCGATGGCGGGTTCATCGGACTCGGCACCTCGCCGGCCAGGATGATCTCGTCCCGCCGCTCGTCCGGGTGCGACGGCAGCGCCGCCGAGAAGAGCGCCTGGGTGTAGGGGTGCTTGGGCGCCTTCGAAACGACGTCGGCGTCCCCGACCTCCACAATCTTGCCCAGGTACATCACCGCGATCGTATGGCTCATGTGGGCCACCGCGGCGAGGTCGTGAGCGATGAAGAGGTACGACACGCCGAGCTGGGCCTGGAGATCCCTCAAGAGATTGAGGATCTGGGCGCGGATGGACACATCGAGCGCCGAGACCGGCTCGTCGAGCACCACGACCTTCGGCGAGAGGGAAAGAGCTCGCGCGATCGCGATGCGCTGGCGCTGGCCGCCCGAGAACTCGTGGGGGAACAGGTCGGCCGAGCGCTCCGGCAAACCGACCAGCTCGAGCAGGCGCAGAATGCGCTTGCGCGCTTCAGCCGACGGTAGCGACTCGTTGGTGACGAGCGGCTCGATGATGATCGAGCCGACGCGCATGCGCGGATTCAGCGACGCGTACGGATCCTGGAAGACGGCCTGCACCGAGCGGCGATAGGCGCGCAGGTTCCCGCCGTCGAGCCCCTGGAGATCCTGTCCCTCGAAGCGCATGATCCCGCCCGTCGGCTGCTCGAGGAGCAGCACCATCTTCCCCGTCGTGGTCTTCCCGCACCCCGACTCGCCGACGAGCCCGAGGGTCTTGCCCGGGTCGATGGAGAAGGAGATGTCGTCCACAGCGCGGACCACCGCGACCTGTCGCGAGAAGATCCCGCCCTTCACGGGGAAGTGCTTGACGAGGTTCTTGGCCTCGAGGACCGGACCGGCCATCGCCCTAGTCGATCACCTGGTCGTGGGGTCCGACAGCCAGCAACGGCTCGTCTGAGCGTCCGCGACGCGGAACTCGGGCGGCGCCTCCGAGCGGCAGCGGTCCATGACCTTGGGGCAGCGCGGGTGGAACGCGCAGCCCGGAGGAGGCGCCGCCGGGTCCGGTGGCTGGCCGTCGATGGCGGTAAGCCGCTTCCGGTTGTCGCCGACCCGGGGGATGGACTCGAGAAGCGCCTGCGTGTAGGGGTGCGCCGGCGCGTTGTAGATCTGCCTAACCGGGCCGGCCTCGACCAGGCGGCCCGCGTACATCACCGCCACCTGGTCGCACATCTTGGCGACGATGCCGAGGTTGTGGGTGATGAAGATCAGCGCCAGGTTGTGATCGCGCTGGAGATCGCGAAGGAGCTTCAGGTACTGCGCCTGGATCGTGAGGTCGAGGCTCGTCGTGGGCTCATCGGCGATGAGGATCCGCGGCTCGCACGAGATCGCAATCGCCCCGACGATGCGCTGACGCATCCCACCGGAGAGCTGGTGGGGATACTCGCGCACGCGCGTTTCGGGCGCCGCGATGCGGACGGACTTCAAGAGCTCCGTCGCCCGATTCCACGCGCTGCCGCGGGACGCGCCCTCGTGGACGCGAATCGGCTCCGCCACCTGATCGCCGACGGTAAAGAGCGGGTTCAGCGACATCATCGGGTCCTGGAGGATCATCGCGATGCGCTTGCCGCGGATCCGCCGTATCTCGCCGTCGGACTTCTTCATCAGATCGGCGCCCTCGAAGAAGATCTCGCCCGACACGATGCGGGCCGCGGGCGGGAGCAATCGCAGCAGCGTGAGCGCCAGCGTCGTCTTCCCCGAGCCCGACTCGCCGACGATCCCGAGCGTCCCGCCCACGTCGAGCACCAGCGAGACGTCGTCCACCGCCCGCGTCACGCGCGTGCCGCGGGCGCTCACGTAGTGAGTGGAGAGATGCCTGACGTCGAGGAGCGGGCCGCTCACAGCTGGCGGAGCTGTGGATCGAACTTCACCCGGAGCCAGTCCCCCAGGAGGTTCGCGGAGAGGACCATCAGCATGATGCAGGAGCCCGGCAGCACCGTCAGCCACCAGTATCCGGCCATCATGCCCTTCTTGCCGTCGGCCAGCATCAACCCCCACGCCGGCATGGGCGGCGGCACGCCGACTCCCAGGAACGAGAGCGTCGCCTCGGCGATGATCGCCTGGCCGAGCTGCAGGGTGGCCAGCACGATCGCGGAGTTGACCACGTTGGGCAGGATGTGGCGGCGCATGATCGTCCCCTTCGAGCAGCCCGCGACGACGGCCAGGCGCACGAAGTCCCGCTCCCTGACGGACAGCACTTCCGCCCGAACGACGCGCGCGTAGCGCGTCCAGTAGACGGCGGCCAGGATGATGATGATGTTGGACACGCTGGGCCCCAAGATGGCGGCCAGGAAGATCGCGAAGGTGACCCCGGGCAGGGCCAGCCAGGCGTCGGTGATGCGCATGATGACCTGATCCACCCAGCGGCCGAGATAGCCGGACATGATGCCGAGGAGGGTGCCGATGAACCCGGCCACGATCACGACGGTGAGGCCCACGATCACGGAGATCCGGGCGCCGAAGATGAGCCGCGAGAGCACGTCGCGCCCGAGGTGATCGGTCCCGAGGAGGTGGTCGATGGTGCCGTTCGCCTGCCACGCCGGCGGCCGGAAGCGGTCGCCCAGCACTCCGACCTCGGGATTGTGCGGGGCGAGCACATTCGCAAAGAGCGCCACCAGCATCACGGTCATGAGGATCGCGATCGGGATGAGCGGGAATCCTTCGGTGCGGAAGGCGGCCAGACGCCGGGGAAGGGTTAGGATCGCGGACGCGGACCGGCTGCTCGCTGCGCTACCGTTCATATTCTCTCCTAGCCTTCATATCTGATCCTCGGGTCGATGACGGCGTACAGGATGTCCACGAGGAGATTGACGACGACGATCATCACGCCGCCGAGCAGAACCGTCGCCTGCACGACCGGGAAATCGCGGAAGGCGATGCCCTCGTAGAGCAGGCGGCCGACGCCCGGCCAGGCGAAGACGGTCTCTACGACGACCGCAACGTTGACCATGATCACGAGGTTGATCCCGGCCAGCGTGAGCACCGGGATCAGCGCGTTCTTGAAGGCGTGCTTGGAAATGACGAGCGCCTCCGGCAACCCCTTGAGCCGCGCGAGCTTCACGTACTCGGAGCCGAGCACGTCGAGCATCGACGAGCGCGTGAGCCGCATGTGGACGGCGGCGAAGAGCCACCCGAGCGAGATGGCGGGCATCACCAGGTGGAACACCGTCCCGGATCCGGACGAAGGGAGCCAGCCGAGGTAAACCGAGAAGAAGAGGATCATGAGCAGCCCGACCCAGAATGACGGCATCGAGAGCCCGAGCAGCGCGAAGATCTTCCCCCCGCTGTCCCACCATTGGTTGACCCGCACCGCGGCGATGATCCCGGTCGGAATGCCGACGAGGAGCGAGAACGCCATCGCCGCCGAGGCCAGCAGCAGCGAAGCCGGCAGCCGTGAGAGATAGAGCTCGAAGACGTCCGTGCGGTAGTAGAACGATTGGCCGAAGTCCCCGCGGAGGAGATGCGTGAGGAAGCTCACGTACTGGGTCCAGAGGGGCCGGTCGAGGCCGAACTGCTGTCGAATCGCGTCGAGGTCCGCCGCGCTAGCGCCGGGCTCCGCGAGGAGCACGGCGGGATCTCCCGTGATCCGCATCAAGAGGAAGATCGTTATCGAGAGGAGCAAGAGCGAGATGAGCGCCAACCCGAGCCGCTTGACGATGTACTTCTTCATAGCATCCTGTCCCTCACGGCCTGATCCTCAATAGAGTCTACCCGCATCACCGGCTGCGGACCCGACTACGGAGCGGAAGAGGTACGACCGCCCGAAAAGTGAAGGGATTATGCCCGATTTTGTTTCGGTGTCAATGGCCTGGCGCGTCAACGTCTTGGCGCGTCAACCCGGTTTGGACGCCGGCGGCCCGCCTGAGGGGATATCCGGTCGCATGGCGATGGGTTACGGCCTGGTGCGGACCCTGGCTCGATGGGTGCTAGGCCTCTTCTACCGGCGCATCGATCTCGTCGGCCTCGAGAACATTCCGGAATCCGGGCCGCTGATCGTGGCGGCCAACCACCAGAACGCGCTGGTCGACCCGATGCTCCTGCTGGGGCTGCTCCCGCGCCGGGTTGGTGCTGGTTGCCAAGGCGCCACTGTTCCGCCACCCGCTCATCGGCCCCTTGCTGCGCCTGGTGGGCGCGTTGCCTGTCCACCGCCGGCAGGAGGGGGGTGTCGACCCCGCGGAAACCGGGCGATGTTTTCCGCCGCGATCGTCCATCTCGGGGCCGGGCCAAGCGGTGCTGATCTTTCCGGAGGGTGTGCCGGTTGGTCTCGTCTTCCACGAGCCCGGAACGTTCCGTCCGGGGCGTGCGTTACTCTCGACCGGTAGCGTGGTCGCCACCGCCGATTGCATCGCCCTCCACGCGATCGTCCCGTCTCCTGCGTGTCGTCGAGTCCATTTCCCGCGATGAGGCCCCGTGGGACGCCGCGGGCCGGCGGCGCGCACCGCATGGATGCAGGGTGCCATGCGGGCGTATCGCGACCTTCGTGAACGCGAGCCCTGGCGCGTCGGGCACTTTCGCGCTGAGGTCGAGCGGTACCGCGCTGCGGGAACGGGTCCGGTCGACTCCTACCGCCCGCGCCCGTCGTGCCGTCGCTCCGTGATCAGCTAGAACATGTCCCGAAGCTCGGGGATGACCCAGAGCGGCTTCCGTCCGGCCGCCACCCTCTGGACGTTGTCGAACGCGTTGCGGAACGCCTTCGCCCAGTTCTCCCACGTCGGCCCCGCCGTGTGCGGGGTGATCGTAATGTTCTCGAGGGCGAAGAGTGGGTGGTTCGCCGCCGGCGGCTCCTCGACCATGACGTCGAGGCCGGCCGCGGCGATCTGGCCCGAGGCCAGCGCGACCTGCAGGGCCGCTTCGTCGACGACGGGCCCCCGGCAGGTGTTGATCAGGATCGCGCTCCGCTTCATCGTCGCGAACTCGCGAGCGCCCATCATGCCGCGCGTCGCGCCGGTGAGCGGCACGTGCAGGGTGACGACGTCCGAGGTGCGAAGGAGCTCTGGGAAGAGCACGAAGCGGACGCCGAGGGCGTCCTCGGCGTGTTCGGTGAGCCGGACGATGTCGTAGTACTGGACGTGCATGTCGAAGGCCTGAGCGCGTTTCGCGACCTTCTTGCCGATGGTTCCGAGGCCGACGATCCCGAGCGTCTTGCCGGCCAGCTCGTACATCCGCGTCTGGGAGAAGTCCCCGACGCGCCACTTGCCGGTGATGACGTTGTGGTGATGCCAGGCGAGCTTCTTGAAGACGGCCAGGATGAGCATCAAGGTGTGCTCGGCCACCGCGACCGAATTCGAGCCGCCGTTGTTGGCGACCGGCACCCGCGCCTGACGCGCCGCCCCGATGTCGAGACGGTCGTAGCCGGCGCTGATCAGCTGGATCAGCTTGAGCTTGGGCGCCCCGCGATAGAACTCAGCGCCGAAGCTCTCACGCGCGAACCCCACGAAGTACTCGGCGTCTTTCATGGCCGCGGGGAACTCGGGCGTGCCCTGCTCGGCGACGTGCATCTCGAACTCGGCCGGCAAGAGCGAGCGGGCGATGTCGACGAGCGCCGAGGGGAGCTTCGGGGAGAGAACGATCTTGGTCGGCACGGCTGTCTCCTTTTTACGGTGTTACCCGGAGCTTCTTCATGTCTTCGGGAAGATTGGACGTGAACGAGTACGACTTGACCGTGCCGTTCGCATTGAAGCGCACGGTGAAGTCCTTGGTCGTCGTGCCAGAGGTGCTCGTCCGGGCATATAGCCAGGCGCGTGTCATGCGTCTGCCGCCATCACGCCAGGGCGACGACGCCGGTGGCAGCGAGACGCTCGATCTCGCCCTTGGGCAAGCCGAGCTCGGTGAGGACCTCGGCGGTGTGCTCGCCGAGCAGCGGCGCCGGGCGCCGGATCGTGCCCGGCGTGGCGGAGGCCCTGACCGGGAAGTCGAGCATGTGCGCGGGCCCGTAGCCGGGCTGCTCGACCACGGCGACCAGGCCGAGGTGCTTCACTTGAGGGTCCTCGAACACTTCGTCGAACTCGTAGATCGGCCCAGCGGCCACCTGCGCGGCCTCGAACCGTGTGACCCACTCGGCGGTCGTGTCCCGCGCCAGCGCCCGCTCGACGCGCGCCCGTAGCTCGTCGTGATTGGCGACGCGGCTATCGTTGGTCGCGAACTTCGGATCGGTCGCCAGCGAGTCGTCACCCAGAGCTCGGCTGAAACGTGTGTACTGGTCGGGGTTCATGATGACGACCTGGACCCAGCCGTCCTTGGTGCGGAACGCCTCGGCGGGGGTGAGATACGGGTTCCGGTTGCCCACGCGGGGCGGCCGCTTGCCCGAGTCGAAATAGTGGGCGACCGGATCGGGCAGCAGCGCGAGCGTGGAGGCCAGCAGGCTCACGTCGAGGTGCTGGCCCTGTCCGGTGCGGAGTCGATGGGCGAGTGCGGCGTTCGCGACGCCGAAGGCGAGGAAGGCCGCGGCGACGTCGGCGACGGAGCCGCCGACTTTCGTCGGCGGGTGCCCGGGCATGCCCGTGAGGGCCATGATGCCGCTCATGCCCTGGGCGATGGTGTTGTAGCCTGCCCGCCGGGCGTACGGCCCGGTCTGACCGAAGCCCGTCACCGAGACGTAGACGGCCGCCGGGTTCACGGCGCGCACGGCGGTGTAGCCGAGGCCAAGCTTATCGGCGACGCCGGGGAGGAAGTTCTCGACGACGACGTCGGCCCGGCGGGCCAGCTCGAAGACGAGCGTCGAGCCTTCGGGCCGCTGGAGGTCCACGGCGATGCCGCGCTTGTTCCGGTTGATCGCGGCGAACGTGGCGCTCATCCCGTTGCCGCGCCACGCGCGCAGATCGTCGCCGCGGCCGGGGCGCTCGACCTTCACCACGTCGGCGCCGAGGTCGGCCATGAGGGTGGCACAGTACGGACCCGCGATGACGCGCGACAGGTCGAGGACCCGGATCCCGTCGAGCATCATCGCCCGATCAGCCACGGTCGAGGAATCCCTCCGTCATCGCGTTGACCTCCGGGATCCCGGTGCGGGCGATGGCGTTGATCCGGGCCTTGACCTCCGCCAGCGGCTTGAACGGCTTGGCGGCCATGGACTCGGCGTAGGCGCGCACCTCCTTGGCAAGCGACGCGCCGGGAACGACCCGGTGCACGAGGCCCCACACCTGAGCCTCGGCGGCCGAGTACCGCCGGCACTCCATGATGATCTCCTTCGCGCGGGCGGGACCGACGAGGCGCACGAAGCGGGTGGTCGAGGCGACGCCGAGCGGCACGCCGAGGTCGACTTCGGGGATCCAGAGCTGCGCTTCGGCGGCGGCCCAGCGGAAGTCACAGGCGAGCGTGAGACCCCATCCGCCGCCCACCGCGTGGCCGTTGATCATGGCGATCGTCGTCTGCTCGAGGTTCTCGAGCATCGTGTTGGCGCGCTCGAAGAGCCGGCGGAACTGGCTCTTTCGCTGACCGAAGGCCGCTCGTCGCTCCTCGGCCGACATGGCGGCCTTGAGGCCGGCGTCGGCTCCCGCCGAGAACACCGGCGGCGCGCCCGTGACGATGACCACGCGCGTCGCGGCGTCGTCCCGCAGCTCCGTGAACGCCGTGGCCAGGTCGGTCAGCATCGCGTCGCTCAGCGAGTTACGGCGGTCGGGACGGTTCAGCGTGACGGTCGCGATCGCGCTGTCGCGAGCCAGCATGACGTTATCGCCCATGCGC
>JAHFDK010000497.1 GCA_023249095.1 Candidatus Rokuibacteriota bacterium
CTTCCCCGCAGTTGCCGAAGCCGCCCAGATCATTGTGGCCCAGGAGCCGCATGTTCTTCGCCAACGCGCCGTTCTGTGTCATGGCAGTTCTCCCGGCCCGCGATCCTAACACTTCCGGCGCGCGGGCCGAAGCCCTACTTGATCGCCTGGGGATTGATCGGCGAGCCGGTGCCCCGGGTGATCACCAGCGGCGGCGCGCAAAGAAAGAACTCGTAGACGCGGTCGGCGGCGCAGTCCTCGGCGAGCTCTTTGAGATAGAAAATCTCGCCGTGCACGATCCCGATCGCCGGGATCGTGACCCAGTGCCAGGGCTGGAAGACGTCGGGCCCGGTCGCGTTGGGTCGCACCTCGATCCCCCAGGTGTCGCTGCAGATCGCCGCGATCTGCTTGGCGTGGATCCAGTCCAGGGTCTCGAAGGCCAGTCCGGGCGCATCGCCGCCGGCGTAGCCGCCCCAGTCGTTACGCGCCAGGCGGTCCTCCATCTGGCCCGTGCGGACGATGACGAAGTCGGCGCGTCGCACGGTCACGGCCTGCGCTCGGGCGGTCCCGTCCAGGTCGGCAACCGTGATCGGGTAACCGTCCGCGAGGCACGCGACACCCTTCCATCGGGCCACATCGAGCAACACGCCGCGGCCGACCATCTTGTTCGCGAACTTCTCGATGCCGTTCTTGTGGGCGCCGCGGCTGTCGACCAGCGTGGCCGGATAGCCGTTCCACATCTTCTCGCCGATGAAGACGTGCGCCAGCGCATCCCACTGGGTGGCGGCCTGCGTCGGCAGGTTGATCGCGTCGTCGGCGTAGCGCAGGCCCGGCGTGACGTCGTGTTTGCCGGCGACGGCGTCGGTGCCCGTCGCCAGCATCTGGTGCATGGGGTTCCAGCGTCCCCCGAAGATACCGCGTTGCGGGCCGTTCTCGTCGAGGTTGAGGCCGAGCCGGAACACCTTGCCCTTCTTCACCAGCCTGGCGGCGTTCACGACGTCCTCGGGCGTGACGTAGTTGAGGACGCCGAGCTCGTCGTCCGGACCCCATTTGCCCCAGTTCTTGAGCTCCTCGGCCTTTTTCAGTACATCATCGCGGGTCAGCTTTGCCATGACCGTTCTCCTTCGCGTCTCAGACACTGGCGGCCTTCAAGGCCTTCAGCACTTTCTCGGGATCGAGGAGGTCGAGGGGAATGGCCTGGACCCGCGCGTAGCACCCCGTTCTTGTCGAGGATGAAGTAGCCGCGCTTGGCGTAGCCATAAATGAGACTCCTTTCGTCCGTCACCATGACATCCCAGACCGGCAGCGCTTGACGCCGAAAAATCCGAGAGCAGGCGATGCTGATGCCGTTGGCCTTGGTGAATGCCTCCTGGCGTTCACGATGACCAGAATACGCACTAACGTAGAAATCAGCAGCCGCCCGGGGCGCTCATCGCTCTTTCCAACATCAATCGGCCCACCACCAACTTCAGTTTCAACACGTGTTACCCATGTTCCCGATTTTCTCTGTTACCTATCTTCCCGGTTGCTCAGCAGCACCGAGCCCCTCAAGGTTTCCCAGCGAGTGCTGTAGATTGCGACGCGCCTGTGCTTCGTACCGCTCTCGAAAGTGGGCCGTACAATATAGGTGAGGCCTGCCCAGGAACTCCTTCAGTATCTTGGCTCTAGTGGACCGGAACATTGCGTCCGGAACCCACCCATACTCGCTCCGAACCTGCGCCTCATACTCCTGAAACCGCGCAGGTAGCGCACCCAGGATGGACAGGTCTGCGTCAACTAGAACTTGGGCATCGATGCCGACTGGTTCTGCGGCATGGCGTGTGAACATGATGAGATCGTAGATCCTCTGTGCGCTTTCAGCACTGGCGCCCAATTCTCGCGCAGCGGAGCGGGCCCAATCCGCGCTCCGCTCCTCATTGTCGTGACGTTGAGTGTCGTAGATCACATCGTGGAACCAGAGGCCAACGTTTACCTCGGCTGGATGTTCCGCCAGAGAGATGATGTCTTGGACCTTCACGAAGCACTCAGCAAGGTGCTGATACGTGTGGTAGTGGCGATGTGGCTCGGAGTACCGTCCTAGAACATCGCCATAGAGGCGCCTGAGCGCCGGGGAATCGCCGACTCCTAGCTCGCGCCAGGTTTCAACCCATTGGCCAATCTCAGTCATTGTTCTAGGAGCCTGTCGGAGAAATGATGGTCGCGAAAAAAAGTGGGATGGCCAGTCCAGAAACGTCGGTTCCTTCCCTGATCTCCACACAC
>JAHFDK010000318.1 GCA_023249095.1 Candidatus Rokuibacteriota bacterium
CGAGGAGACGGGCGCGGTGCGGGTCGAGCGCTACGTCTCGGTCGCCGACGTCGGACGCGCGATCAACCCGCTGCTGCTCGAGGGCCAGGACGAGGGCGGTGTCGTCCAGGGGCTCGGCCATACCCTCCTCGAGGAAATGCTCTACCAGGACGGCCACCTCCTGAACGGCACGCTGCTCGTCTATCGCGTGCCGCGCGCCGACGACGCGCCGCCCGAGCTCGAGTGCCACTTCGTAGAAAACGCGGACGGCAGCGGCCCCTTCGGCGCCAAGGGAGCGGGCGAGGGGAGCCTCATTCCGGTGAGCCCGGCCGTCGCCAACGCGCTCGCGCGCCTCACCGGCGTGCGCCTCAGGGATTTGCCGCTCACGCCCGAGCGCGTCTGGCGCGCGCTCCGGGCGCGGGGTCGCTAGGTTCCCGTCCGAGAGCTCATGGTAAGACTTCGCTGGAGCGCGATCGTTAACAGAACATCGCGGGCGGGACGCTAGCTGTTCTCGCGGCGCCCCGTCCGGATCGGCGGCGTCGTTGGGGGCGTCGGCATGGCTCGAAACGTCGAGGTCAAAGCGCGCGTCTCCGATCTCGCCATGGTCGAGGCTCGCGCGCGCTCGCTCGCCGATCAGGGGCCGTTCGATCTGACGCAGGACGACACGTTCTTTGCATGCCCACGAGGCCGATTGAAGCTGCGCGAGCTGTCGCCAGAGCAGGGCGAGCTCATTTCCTACGTCCGCCCGGACGTCCTGGGCCCCAAGATCTCCGAGTTCTTCATCTCGGCGACGCCATCGCCTCAGGCCATGCGCGAGACGCTGGGCCGCGCCCTGGGCATCATCGGTCGCGTGCGCAAGCGGCGCCGCGTGTACCTGGTCGAGCACACGCGCATTCATCTCGATCACGTCGAAGGGCTCGGCGCATTTCTCGAGCTCGAGGTCGAGCTGTCGGAGTCGCAGACGGCAGCGGACGGAGAGGTGGTGGCGCTCCGATTGCTATCCGCGCTTGGCGTCTCCGAAGCCGACTTGATCCGTGGCGCCTATCTTGACTTGTTGCGAGAAGGCCGCTGACCAGCGTCAGGTGCGAGGAGTACAGCCCCTCACGCCGCAGCAACGCCCCGACCGCGCCCGGCGTCTTGCAGCCGTCGGCCTCCCGGACGATCTTCCGTTTGTACTCCACCGTGAACTGCCGCCACGTCGCCTTCGCCACCACCTCGATCGCCGGCCCACCGAGGGCCTGCTCCAATGCGCTCATCGCTCTCCGATCCTGACTCGCCATCGACACTAAACTTCCAGGGGGCCACTGTCTCACCCATATTGACAGAGAGGGCCTGGCGATCATCGACGGCAATCCGGGCCTGCGTCTGGCCCTGAGCCGGACGTGGCCCGCGACGGTCGTGCAGCGCTGCGCGGTCCACAAGCTGCGCAACCTCGAGCGCAAGGCGCCCAAGCACGCGCTCGACGAGCTCCGCGAGGACTTTCATCGCATCGTCTACGCCGCCTCCGCCGACACCGGCCGCGCCGCGTACAGTGCCTTCGAACGTAAGTGGGCGAAGCGCTGTCCCGGCGTCGGGCGCAGCCTGCACGAGGGCGGCGCGGAGCTGCTGACCTTCTTCACCTTCCCGAAGGGGCAGTGGAAGACGTTGCGCACCACGAACGTGATCGAACGGCTCAATGAGGAATTCCGCCGGCGCGTGAAGACGCAGGGCTCCCTCCCGACGGAGGACGCCGCCCTGATCCTGCTCTTTAGCCTGGTCGCCAGCGGGCAGATCAAGCTGCGGAGAATCGATGGGCACGCGACGATCGCGACCGTCATCAGCAAGCGGCTGCGGCCCGCGGCGTGACGCCATCGAGCCGGGCTCTTGCGCTTCGCGGCCAGGGACGAGAGAATCGCGATCGCTCAGAGCCTCACAGAGCGACGATCGCGAGCGAGGCAATACCCCGATATCCCCCTCGCCGCGATTCAAGACGGTGTCGGTCGCGACCGGCGATCGACGGAATGCCGGAAGATCGCCTCTCGATTTTCCACATCAAGCGGGACGCTGTCGCGACGACCGGATAGGACCACAGATGAGGAGTGCCGATGGCGCTTTGAAGAGATGCGTTTATACTAGGCAAACGGTTAACCTTGACTGAAAAGGATGCAGTGTGTCATGAGAATTATCTACATCGTCGGAAATCACCCCGCGCTTGGAGACCTAGTCCCCAATAAGGTCGCCATGTATGACGACGGGACTCACGGCGATCAACGAGCGGGAGACAAGGTCTGGTCGTATACGGCGACCTTCCCGCGGGGCACCCGCTTGTCCTATATCTACACGAACAGCGGCACTGAGGGCCGGTGGGACGGCCTCGACCTCCAGCGTGTCAGGGACTTCACGGTCGACGGCGAGACGACAACGATCTATGCACCCATTGAATCCTTCGGAAGGATTTACATGCATGCCGACAACTGGCACCCGGACCCGTCAGGCTACGACCTCATCGCCAGAGGCGTGCTAGGCGCCCTGAGGGACAATGGCCGCTTGAAGCGATATCTCGACGCCCTTCCCGCGTCTGGCGCGGCGATGGTTCCCCCTGATCGCGAGCGGCCGCAGTGACGACCGTATCGCCGTCACCGCGTGAGTTCCTGCTTCAGGTCGGTGTCGGGACCGACGGCTACCCGCGGGAGATGGAACCGATTGCCTACGGGTAGGCGGATGACACCCCCGCCGTACCCGAACGCGACGCGGTACCCGGTCGCGGCCAGCTTTTCGCCGATCGCGGCCGCAGGGCTGCCGCTGTCCCCATACGGATAGGCGAATGCGCTGACTACTCTGCCGAGGCCAGTCTCCAGCGCAGCCTTGGGTCGAGCGAGTTCCTCGTAGAGGTTCGCGTCGTCGAGCTCGGAGAATCGCCGGTGGGACGCGCTGTGCGACTGCACCGAGATGCCAGCGCGATCGATCTCTCTCAGATCGCCCCAATCGCAGATCGGCTCCTCGGGCTCGACCCCTTCATCGAAGGAATTCGTCTTCCCGATGTACTCGGTCGGGACGAAGGCCACGGCCGGATAGCCGAACCGTCGCAGGCAGCGCAACGCCGTTCCCCGGATCGACCGGCAGCCGTCGTCGAACGTGAGGAGGGCCGATCGTTCGGGCAAGGTTTCCAGGTTGTCCAGTCCCCGATAGAACGCGTCCAGGTCGATGACGTGCCAACCCGTCTCCTGGAGCACCGTGAGCTGTTTGAGGAAGGTCGCCTCGGGTATGTAGAACCAGGTCGGCCGTCGACCGGACGGAGGGTCACCGATCTTGTGAAAGGACAAGACGGCGAGTGATCTGGGTGGCGACGAACTCACGCCAGCGCCCGCTCCAGGAGGCTCTTCATGACCTTCTTCGCGTCGAAATATTCCTCGGCGAGGGCCCGCGCCAGCCTGCAGTGCCGGTCGTAGTCCGCCTCGACCGCGGCAAGGGCCGCCGCCGCGTCCTGCATGGTGTGAAAGCGAAAGAGACCCGCCGCATCCGGCAGAATGCGGCTGGGACCGGTGTGTTGCACGATCGCCGGCCTGCCGCTGGCGAGGTAGCAGAGGGTCCGGTCGCTGATCCACGCGTTCTGTAGGCGCATGCAGGACGGCTTCGCACAGCTGAATTCTCCACGCGATCCATGGATATAGGCGCGATAGGCGGCCGCGCTCGAGGTGACATCCCAGGAGTGGCGAACGGACCACCCGTGTCGTTTCCAGAGCTCTCGTTCCTCCGCTTCGTCCTCACCCAGGCACAGCGCTAGCTCCAGCTTCGCCGGGCTTTGCGCGGGCAGATCGAGCACCTCGAGGAACGACGTCCGCTTGTCATTGCTGAACGTAACGCCGCCCCATTCCATCGTGCCGAGCCACCAATGTGCGACAGCGGTGTATGGCGCATCGGCCGCTGCTGGCACGACGGGCCATTCCGGCAAGAAAACCGGTGGCGGCGTGTAGTGCCAGCGTACCCCGCAATCGGGAAAGAGGGCGTCGGGCCGACCGACTGTTTCCCCAATCGAAAAATAGCGATCGTGCGGCGCGAAGCTGACCGCGCCCTTTGCGTGCCAGACTTGCAGCAGACCTGGATCGATGTCGACGAGCGCAGTGCGTCGGAACTGGCGCAGCAGTTCGGCCGGCGTCGCGTATTGCAGATTCAGCAGCAGATCGGCCTCGCGTGCGGCCTCGAGGTCCCCGCACCCGCGGAACTCTTCGTCCAGGACCGGGTCGCCGTTTGGCAACGTCACGGCCACACAATCGTCGAGCTGGTAGTCGCGGAGCTGACGCTTGATCATGGGAAAGTTCGCCCGCATTGCCTGAGCACGACTGGGCCAGATCACCTCCAGCCAGATCACCCGGCAGCCGACGGCGCGGAGCCCCAGCGCCTCGGCACGACGGCGCCCGAACTCCTGGCGTTGCGGGACCGGCTGGAAGCGTATAGCGTCACCCACGTGGCGAGCTTGAGCACGGGGGGCGAGCGCCGACTTCGAGAGCCAGTGCGGCTCGCCCGGCTTGTCCAGTTCTATATCCAAGGTCATGTCCGCGCGCCGTGCCGCGCCCGCACAGGACGTGTTACCTTACCGGCCGGGACGTGGCCTCGGAGCTCCACCGTGAAGACTCCCTCGAACAACACCGGGGTCTCGGAGGCGGCCCTTCGCGGCCCCCCATGTGGTCAATCGAACATCAGCACGGTGCGCGCGACCTCGCCCGCCTTCATCGCGCGGAACGCGTCGTTCACGTCTTCGAGCCGGCCCCGCCGGGTGATCATCTCGTCCAGGCGCAGGAGGCCTCGCTGGTAGAAGTCGACGTACTTCGGCATGTCGACCTTGAAGCGGTTCGAGCCCATGCTGCAGCCCTGGATGCGCTTTTCCCGGAGGAACATGCTGCCCTCGAGCTCGACCTTCTGGCCGACCGGGATCATGCCGATCACCGTCGCGGTGCCGCCCGGGCGGATACACTCGAAGGCCTGCTCGGCCGCCCTCTTGAGGCCGATCGCCTCGAAGGCGTATTCGACGCCACCGCCGGTGAGCTCGCGGATCGCCTTGACCGGATCGCCCTTGGAGGCGTCCACCGTGTGGGTTGCGCCGAGCTCACGCGCCTGCGCGAGCTTCTTCTCGAAGACGTCGACGGCGATGATCATCCCGGCGCCCGCGATGCGCGCGCCCTGGATGACGGCCAAGCCGACGCCGCCGGCGCCGTACACCGCCACCGTCGCGCCCGCCTCGACGCGGGCCGTGTTGAGCACCGCGCCGACTCCGGTCGTCACGCCGCAGCCGATCAACGCGCCCCGGTCGAGCGGCATGTCGTCGCGGACTTTGACGAGCCCGTTTTCGTGGACCAGCATTTTCTCGGCATAGGCGGACAGATTCGCGAACTGATTCACCGGCGCGCCGTTCCAGCTGAGCTTGGGCGGCTCCTGCGGTGTCCGGACGGGCCGTGACTGGCAGAGGTGGGTCCGTCCGGTCAGGCAGTAGCTGCAGTGCCCGCAGAAGACCGACAGGCAGGCGATCACGTGATCGCCGGGCTTGAACTCCGTCACGTGCGGGCCCACCTCCTCGACGATCCCGGCGGCCTCGTGGCCGAGGATCGCGGGCGCGGGGAATTGGTAGTAGCCGTCGACGAAGTGCAGGTCGCTGTGGCACACGCCGCTCGCGACCGTGCGCACGAGCACTTCGCGCCCGATGGGCTTCGCGATGTCGACGTTCTCGATGGTGAGCGGCTTCTGGGGGCCATGGAACACGGCGGCTTTCATGGACAGCTCCTTTCTAGGGCAGGAGGTCGCTGACGAGAATGCGGGCTCCCGGTGCGGCCAGGAGCTCGACGAAGGACTCGGCGCTCAGGACCTCCTTCGAAGCGTAGCGCCAGCCGAACGGCGACGACGGGTCCGGGACAGGCCCTCGGTAGACTTCCAGGACGCGATCGACGAGGTTCACGATCCAGTAATCCTCCAGGCGAGCGCGGGCATAGAGGCTGCCCTTGTGCTCCCGGTCGAAGGCCAGACGCGACTCCGCGACCTCGACGACGAGCGCGGGCCGCGAGGGATGCTGACGGCTGTAGCTTCGACGAGCGCCGTGCGTGACCGCCACGTCGGGCTCGGGCTCGGACTCGTCGTCGAGCGCGATAGGTCCCTGAGACCGCACCAGCCAGCCTGGCTCGAGCGCAGCGCGGAGAGCGTCCTCTACGAGCCCGATTGCCGTGTAGTGCGCGCTGTTCTGAGGCTCGCTCACGATGAGCTCGCCCCCCAGGAGCTCGACGGGCTCGTCCGCGCGGAAGACGCCGATGTCGATCAAGCGCTCGTACTCCGCGCGGGTCCAGCGCCGCGTGTGGGCCGGATACGTCGCCATGAAAGGGACGCTACGTCAGGCGGCGGGAGACGTCAATGTGACCGATTCTGGACGCAAGCAGCTCACGAGCGGCCCTCGGGCTCACGGTCGACGGCGCGCCCGGCCGCCGTCCAGCCGCTGAAGCCACCCTCGAGATGGGCCACGCTCGGAAACCCCATCTCGCGCAGCACGTCCGCAGCGAGCGCGGAACGCTGGCCGCCGGCACAGTACACGATGATGCGTTTCATGGGATCGACCTTGCCCGTGTAGTAGTGCGACGTCGGGTCGAGCCAGAACTCGAGCATGCCACGCGGCACGTGGGTCGAGCCGGGAATGAAGCCGAGCTTTCGCCGCTCGCGGACGTCGCGGATGTCC
>JAHFDK010000319.1 GCA_023249095.1 Candidatus Rokuibacteriota bacterium
GACCACCTACGACACCGCGGGTGGGATCCGCGTCCACCGAACGGTCGAGGAAATCCCCATCGCGAGCGCGATCGAGCCCATTGTCCAGGCGCTCGACGCGCACCGCGGAGTGCTCCTGGCCTCCAGCTACGAGTACCCGGGACGCTACACACGCTGGGACATGGGATTCGTCGACCCCCCCCTCGTCCTCACCGCGCGGCGTCGCGGCTTCCGCCTCGAGGCGCTGAACGCGCGCGGCCGCGTCCTCCTGTCCCCGATCGCCGGGACGCTCCGCGCGCTCGACGCGGTCGAGCGTGTGTCGGCCACCGAGGAAGCGCTGGACGGCGCAATTCGCGCGCCCGCCGGTCGATTCGCCGAAGAGGAGCGCAGTCGGCAGCCGTCGGTATTCTCCCTCCTGCGCGCGCTCGGCGCGCTCCTCCATCACCCCGAGGAGCCGCACCTCGGCTTCTATGGCGCCTTCGGCTACGACCTGGCGTTCCAGTTCGAACCCATCCGGCTTCGTCTCGAACGACCGCCCGAACAGCGTGACCTTGTCCTGTATCTCCCGGACGAGCTGGTGATCGTCGACCACCGGCGCGAGGTCGCGATGCGCCGGCGTTACGAGTTCGAGGCCGCGGGCCGGTCGACCGAGGGCCTTCCGCGGGCTGGGACCGCCGAGCCATACGTCGGGGCCGCTCGCGTGCCGCGCAGCGCCGACCACGAGCACGGGGAATATGCGGCCGTGGTCCGCCTCGCGCGCGAGGCGTTCAAGCGTGGCGACCTCTTCGAGGTCGTCCCGGGCCAGACGTTCTTCGCCGGGTGCCCCTCGCCGCCGTCGGAGCTGTTCCTCCGCCTGCGCGAGCGCAATCCGTCACCGTACGGCTTTCTCCTGAACCTGGGTGAAGCGGAGTACCTCGTGGGCGCTTCTCCCGAGATGTACGTGCGTGTCGACGGCGACCGCGTGGAGACCTGCCCGATCTCCGGGACGATCGCTCGCGGTCGCGACCCGATCGGCGACGCCTCCCAGATCGTCGCGCTCCTCACGTCGGCCAAGGACGAGTCCGAGCTGACCATGTGCACGGACGTGGACCGGAATGACAAGTCGCGCATCTGCGCTCCCGGCAGCGTGCGGGTCATCGGCCGCCGCCAGATCGAGATGTACGCGCGGCTCATCCACACGGTGGACCACGTGGAAGGCCGCCTCCGGCCGGAGTTCGACGCGCTGGACGCGTTCCTCGCCCACGCGTGGGCGGTCACGGTCACCGGCGCGCCCAAGGCGTGGGCGATGCAGTTCATCGAAGACCACGAGCGGTCCCCGCGCGCCTGGTACGGGGGCGCGGTCGGCGTGATGGGTTTCGACGGCAACCTCAACACGGGGCTCACCCTCCGCACCATCCGCGTGACGCACGGGGTCGCGGAGGTACGCGCCGGCGCCACGCTGCTCTACGACTCCGACCCTGCCGCGGAGGAAGCGGAGACCGAGCTGAAGGCCTCGGCGCTCCTCGACGCGATCGGCCGCGCGCGGGTGACCGAGCGGCGGCCGGTGGCGACGACGCCGCGCCCGAGTACCGGCCGGCGCGTCCTCCTCGTGGACCACCAGGACTCGTTCGTGCACACGCTCGCAAACTACCTGCGGCAGGCGGGCGCGGAGGTGGTGACGTTGCGGAGCGGCTTCCCCGCCGACACCCTCGATGACCTGAAGCCGCACCTGGCGGTGCTCTCACCCGGGCCCGGGGCGCCGAGCGATTTCGACGTGGCGGGCACCATCGACGCGCTGGTGCGCCGGCGCATTCCGGTGTTCGGCGTGTGCCTCGGGCTCCAGGGGATGATCGAGTACTTCGGCGGAGCGCTCGGCGTCCTCGACCCGCCTGTCCACGGCAAGAGCTCCCGAATCCGGGTCCTGGGTGGTCGGATCTTCGCGGGGCTTCCCGCAGAGTTCATCGCCGGCCGATATCACTCGCTCTACGCGATACGGGAGAGGCTGCCCGCCGTCTTGGAGGTGACCGCCGAGAGCGACGACGGCGTGGTCATGGCGGTCGAGCACCGAGCGCTCCCGCTGGCGGCGGTCCAGTTCCACCCGGAGTCCATCATGACGCTCGCCGACGACGTCGGGCTCCGGCTCCTGGCGAACGTCATGGCGCACCTGGCCACTTCTGAGCTACCATCCCTCCCGTGATCATGGGGCTGGCCCCCCCCGTGCGGGGCGAGTGGCTGATGGTAGCTTCTGAAAGGAGCGACGG
Organism: Candidatus Rokuibacteriota bacterium; assembly: GCA_023249095.1. Classification (GTDB taxonomy): domain Bacteria; phylum Methylomirabilota; class Methylomirabilia; order Rokubacteriales; family CSP1-6; genus AR31. The sequence continues at coordinate 2,220 of JAHFDK010000319.1, forward strand.
CATGACCTACGACCTACTCATCAAGAACGGACGCATCATCGACGGCTCGGGTCGACCTGCCTTCCACGGCGACGTCGCCGTGGCCGGGGGAAAGATCGTGGAGCTCGGACGTCTCACCGGCTCCGCGCGCCAGACCATCGAGGCCGATGGTCGGGTTGTCGCGCCGGGCTTCGTCGACAACCACTGCCACTACGACGCTCAGGTCATCTGGGATCCCTTGTGCACCTACTCGTGCCACCACGGCGCCACCACCGTTATCATCGGCAATTGCTCGCTCGCGCTCGCCCCGGTCAAGGCCGAGGCCCGCGAGAAGCTGGCGGGGATGCTCTCGTACGTCGAGGCGATCCCGATGGACGTCCTCCAGGCCGGCGTGCCGTGGAACTGGGAGACGTTTCCCCAGTATATGACCGCGATCGGGCAGCGGCTCGGGGTGAACGTCGGCACGCTCGTCGGCCACTCGGCCGTCCGGCTCTACGCCATGGGCGAGGAGTGCTCTGATCGGGCCGCGACGGACGCCGAGCTCGAGGTGATGCGCCGCCTGGTGCGCGAGTCGCTCGAGGCCGGCGCTCTCGGGCTCTCGATCACGCGGAACATGAACCACTTCGACATCGTGGGGAAGCGCATCCCCGCGGCCTGCGCGCCGGAGTCGGAGCTGTTCGCGCTGGCGGACGTCCTCCGCGAGGTCGGCACCGGCGTGATCCAGTGCGGCGGCGGCACCAATCCCGAGCTGAAGGATCGCCTCCTGAGCCGGATCTCGGAGGCGTGCGGCCGGCCGATCATGTATAACACCCTCCTCGAGCAGGCCCGGCAGCCCGGGTTGTGGCGCACGCACCTGGCGCACGTCGAGGAGACTGCGAAGCAGGGGATCCGCGCGATCCCGCTCTGCAATCCGGGAAGCATCCTCAACCGCTTCACGATGAAGAACTGCCAGGTGTTCCGCAGCATGCCCACGTGGCTGCCGATTCTCCAGGGGCCTGATGCCGACAAGCTTCGCGCGTATGCCAACCCGGGGATCCGCGCGCAGCTTCGCGCTGAAGTCGACGCGCCGCTCGGTCCCGACTCGACGTTCTCCCAGCGCTGGGACCTGATGGTCGTGGAGGAGCCCAAGCTCGCGAAGAACCGCGGCCTCGCCGGCAAGCACCTGGCGGAGATCGCGAAGGCGCAGGGCAAGCACCCGGTCGACGCGTTCCTCGATCTCGCCGTCGAGGAACAGCTGGACACCGTCTTCACCCTCGGCGAGATCAACATGGACACCGAGGCGGTGGCGCAGATCCTCGGGAGCCCGTACGCCGTGGTCGGGCTCTCCGATGGTGGCGCCCACGTGCAGTTCCACTCGAACGTCAGTAACCCCACCCGCCTGCTCGGCTACTGGGTGCGGGAGAAGAAGATCATGTCTCTCGAGCACGCCGTGCGGCGTCTCACGTTCGACTCGGCCACGGCCTTCGGTATCTACGACCGCGGGCTCGTGCAGCCGGGGATGGCCGCGGATCTCGTCGTCTTCGATCCCGACACCGTCGCTCCGGTCAAGGAAGACGTCGTGCACGATTTCCCGGCCAACGGCTGGCGGATGCGCGAGCTGGCCGAGGGGATCCATTACACCGTGGTGAACGGCGAGGTCCTGCTCGAGAAGGGCCAGCACACTGGAAGCCACCCCGGGCGCGTGCTGCGCAACGCGCGCTATCAGACAACCAGAAACGGCGGGGCATAGCGCGTTCCCGGCCGCTGTCGGAACCGGCGACATTTTCTGATCAACACCGAGGGGCGGTGACGAGCCGCCCCTCGCTACTGTCGGACAGACGACCCATCTGGCGGCGCGGATGGAGCAGTTCGCTCCTAACCGAGGGCTACGCGCGCAGCTCCCACACCGTGCCGGCGGGCGTGTCGCGCAGCTCGATCCGGGCCGCGATCAATCGATCGCGGACCCTATCGGCGAGCTCGAACGCCCGCGCGGCGCGCAGCTCTCCGCGCAGCGTGATGAGACTCTCGACCAGCGGAGCCAGGAGCTCCCGAGGATCGCGGAGCCCGCCTGCCGCCGCCTCGCCCAGCCGCTGAACCAGCGAGTACAGGATGGCCCGCGCGCGGTCGGGCTCGTCGGTCTGCAGGGTGTCGGCCGCCCACTCGGCGATCGCCCGGTCGAGGTTCAGAATGGCCTCGGCCGCCTCGGACGCCTTCCGCCCGGCGATCGCCGCCTCGAACGCCTGCTCGAGCCGCGTCACCTCCGCGAGGAGCGGCGATCGCTCCGCCGGGGACGCTCCGGCTTTGGGTGGCGGCGAAGCGGCGCCCTCCGTGGCGCCACCGAGCTCGGGTTCGCGACGCGTGGTCGACGAGTCACCACGAGCGGCGGCGACCAGCGTGTCGAGGCGAAGCCGCTCCCCCGCAGGAAACCGCCGCGACGCGCCCCGCCGACGCACCGTGAGGCCGCCGCGCCCGGACACGACCGCAGTTCGCGCGTCGAGATCCACCATCAGCACGGTGTGCTCGTCGATGCCCAGGACCCACGCGTCGTCGGGCAGCATCGCCTCCATCGCCACCAGACGGCGCTCGCCCAGGTAGCAGTAGTGAGTGTCGTGTGTGCCGCCCTCGGCGTTGTCGTAGTGCGGGATGACCACGCACGAGCCCTCGAAGCCGGCCGCGCGCAGGAGATCGAGCCCGTCGAGCCAGTGCACGGGTAGGCCGACCTTGTAGATCTCGTACACCGGCACGCTGAAGCGGCCGAGCGTCAGGGCCGCCGCGCTCGAAAACACGACGGCGCCCCCCTCGGCGAGCTTGGTGGCGAGGGCCTCGGGCACCGGCGAGTCTCGCCAGACCGACAGCGCGTACGACGGGCTCCCGGGGCCGGCAAAGACGAAGCCGGCCGTACGCAGGCGTGAGAGCGCGGCGGCCTCGGCGATCGGCGTACGCAGAGTCTGATCGGCCGCGAGCGGACCGAGAAAGCCGGCCGCCTCGATCGTGAGCTGCACGCGATGCCCGAAGTACTCGACGGCCCGCTCGGTGATCTCCGACGCGTTTTCCTGGAACCCATAGGGAGTGTCGAGCAGCACGGCGCGCGGCTTCGGCTCGCCCAGACGCGCCACGATGTCGCGATGCGGCGTGACCATGGTGGGGGCGGTTTCTCCGGACCCCATGATCGCGAGGATGCGCGGAGGCTTCGCGCTCATGCGAAGAATCCCTCGCGAACAGCCCCGGCGAGCAAGTCGCCGACCCGCTCCGGGAACTCCAGATGGAGGTCGTGGTGGCCGGGCGAGAACCAGGTCGAGCGCAGCTTGCCGCCGGCCGCGAGCGCCACCGCCTCCGCGCGACGCTTGGCCGTGGTTCTTGCCGCGTCCCCGGCATCGGCCAGGAGCAAGAGCGTCGGGGTTTTCAGCGACGCCCAGCGCGTCGACGGGCGGTGCTCCCACAGCGATCGCAGGATCGTCAGGTGCCGGCTTCGCGCGAGGCGCGCCTCGACGGTGCCGTCGGCGCGCGTCCGAAAGCAGTGCAGGTAGGCCGCGATGGCGCGATCGGGGAAATGCGACACGCCCTTGCGGATCCGGCTCTCCAGCTCGGCCAGCGTGAGGTGATCGAGCGCCGGCGGGGTCAGCTTCGCGAGGCAGTCCTCCCACACCGGATACGACTGGGCCAGATCGACGACACCGCCGTCGACGCAGGCAATGCCGCGCACGGCGTCCGGCCGGCGCCAGGCCAGCTCCAGCACTACGGTGCCGCCCCAGGACTGGCCGGCGAGGACCGGACGCTCGAGCTCGAGTGCGTCGATCAAGGCCACAAGATCGGCGACGGCGGTGTCAAGGTCGTAGCCGGCCTCCGGGGCGTCGGAGCGGCCGTGGCCTCGCTGATCGATCGCGATCACCGTGTGGCCGGCCGCGTGAAGATGCTCGGCGACGCCATCCCAGAGCCGCGCGTTGGAGGCCAGCCCGTGGACGAGCACGAAGGGGGCTGCTTCACGAGCTCCGATCCGCTGCTCCACGTGCAACGCGACGCCTGGAGCGACCACGACGCGGCGCTCGACCGGGGCCGCCACGAAGGAACCTGCTGGTTCTGTCATGGGCGCAATCGTAGCATCAGGGAAAGCCGAGGGGCGAGGGTGTGCGAGCCGCAACACGGCCGGGGGCTGGGGCCCCCGCGTGCGAGGCGAGCTCATGAGAGGGGCGTCGATGGCGGCGGGACCGATCGAAGGGCTGGCGGGTGTGCTCATCTGGACGGAGGCCGATCGCTTTCCGGCCATGGCGCGCTTCTATCGAGACACGCTCGGGCTCGCGCCGCGCTCCGCCAAATCGGATTTCATCAACTTCGACTGGAGCGGAGTGCGGTTGAGCGTGGGCGTCCACGACCGGGTCCGCGGAGCGAGCCGTGAGTCGCTGCGCATCATGATCAACTTGACGGTCGGCGACATCCGAGCCGTGCACGAGCGACTGACGCGCGCCGGCGTGGTCTTCAGCCGGGCGCCCGC
>JAHFDK010000320.1 GCA_023249095.1 Candidatus Rokuibacteriota bacterium
GAAGCGGACGGCGCGTGAGATTCCGCTCGTCATCCTCGAGCGTATCTGAGGCGGGGTCGACCGGAGGCGTTGACACGAGCGGAGGCATCGTCGATGCTGCTTCTGCAAGCATCGCCAAGGTCGAGTCAGACCACGAAAGGCGAGACCAGCACACATGCGATACGAGGCACCGGAGTCGTTGGAGGGGGCGGTGGCCCTGCTCGCGGGCGCGACGGGCGAGGCGCGGGTGCTGGCCGGGGGCACCGACCTCCTGGTCCAGATGCGCGCCGACATCGTCGACCCTGAGCTGATCGTTGACATCAAGAAAATCGCCGAGACTCGCGCCGTCACGGAAGAAAACGGCGGCTGGCGCATCGGCGCGGCCGTCACGGGGGCCGAGCTCAAGGAGCACACCCGGCTCAAGCAGGCGTGGCCCGGCGTGGTCGAGGCCGCGAACCTCATCGGCTCGACGCAGGTCCAGGGCCGCGCCACCCTGGGAGGCAACCTGTGCAACGGCTCACCGGCGGCCGACAGCGTGCCCGCGCTCATCGCCGCGGGGGCCGTCGCCACCGTGGCGGGCCCACAGGGCAAGCGTGACCTCCCGGTCGAGGACGTCATGCTCGGACCTCGCAAGCTCGCCCTCCGCAAGGGCGAGATCGTCGTCTCCTTCCTCTTGCCGCCGCGACCGCCGCGCTCGAGCGATGCCTACCTGCGTTTCATCCCACGCACCGAAATGGACATCGCCGTGGTGGGCGCGGGCGTGAGCGTGACGCTCGGCGGCGCCGGTACGATCACTGCGGCACGCGTGTCGCTGGGCGCGGTGGCCGCACGGGTGTTGCTGGTCCCGGAGGCGGCTCAGGCCATCGTGGGGAGCCGTCTCGACGCGGCCGCGCAGCAACGACTCGAAGCGGCGGCGCGGGCGGCGTGCCGGCCGATCGACGACAAGCGAGGGACCACGGAGTTCCGCATCGACGTCGCGGGCGTGCTGACGCGCCGGGCGGCGCTGATCGCGCTGGATCGAGCGAGGGCGAACTGATGGCCAAGCATCACGTCGAGACGACGGTGAACGGGGACGAGGTCGAGTTCCTCTGCGAGACGGAGGAGACGCTGCTCGACGTGCTCCGCGACACGCTCCACCTGACCGGTAGCAAGGAAGGTTGCGCCTCCGGCGACTGCGGCGCCTGCAGCGTCATGCTGGACGGACGGCTCGTCTGCTCGTGCCTCGTGCTGGGCTGCGAGGTCGGTGGGCGGCGCGTCGAGACGATCGAGGGCATGGCCACGGGAGAGAAGCTCCATCCGCTGCAGCAACGTTTTCTGGAGCACGCGGCGCTTCAATGCGGCATCTGCACGCCGGGCTTTCTCGTGGCCAGCAAGGCCCTGCTCGAGCGGACACCCGACCCGAGCGAGCACGAGATCCGCTACTGGCTGGCCGGCAACCTCTGCCGGTGCACGGGATACGACAAGATCGTGAGCGCGGTGATGGATGCCGCCGCGACGATGAGAAAGGGATAGCCATGGCCGAGACGATGACGAACGGGCCGTCGCAGACGTACGTCGGAACCCGCACGATTCGCCCCGACGGCGTCGACAAGGTGACGGGTCGCGCCCGCTTCGGCGCCGACTTCAATCTGCCGGGCCAGCTGATCGGGCGGGTGCTGCGGAGCCCGCACCCCCACGCGCGCATCGTCTCGATCGACACGTCGAAGGCCGAGGCGCTGCCCGGCGTCAAGGCCGTGATCACCCGAGACGATTTCGCCGACCAGTCGTCGGAGTTCATCCCGGCCGGCGAGATGATGATGAACTACAAGGACGTGGTGCGGAACGTCATGGCGCGCGAGAAGGCGCTCTACGAGGGTCACGCGGTGGCGGCGGTGGCCGCGACGAGCGTGGCGATCGCCCGGCGCGCGCTGAAGCTCATCGACGTGAAGTACGAGGTGCTCCCGCACGTGATCGACGTCGTCGAGGCGATGCGCCCGGACGCGCCGCTGCTGCACGACGATCTGTTCACGGCCGGCGTCGAGCCGAAGCCCGAGCAGCCCTCCAATATCGCCAAGCGCGTCGAGATCGTTCTGGGTGATATCGAGGCCGGCTTCCGGAAGGCCGATGTCATCGTCGAACGAGAATTCAAGACCGCGCCCGTCCATCAGGGCTACATCGAGCCGCACGCGGCGCTGGCCAGCGTGTCCGAGGACGGGGCGACCGAGCTCTGGTGCTCGACGCAGGGCCACTTCATTGTTCGGGCCCACTGCGCGCGCCTGCTGGGCCTGGACATCGGCAAGGTCCGTGTCACCGCCACGGAGATCGGCGGTGGGTTCGGCGGCAAGACCGTCGTCTACCTGGAGCCGCTCGCCATCGCGCTCTCGCGCAAGGCCAAGCGCCCGGTGAAGATGGTCATGTCCCGCGAGGAAGTGTTCAAGGCCTCGGGGCCAACATCCGGCGCGACCGTGCGGGTCAAGATGGGCGCGACGAAGGACGGGAAGTTCGTCGCCGGCTTCGCCGAGCTGAAATACCAGGCGGGCGCCTTCCAGGGCTCGCCGGTGCAGCCCGGCGTCATGTGTGCGTACGCGCCCTACGACATCGAGAACGTCAAGGTCATCGGCTACGACGTTGTGTCGAACCGCCCGAAGGTGGCGGCCTACCGGGCGCCCGGCGCGCCGATCTCCGAGTTCGCGGTCGAGAGCGTCGTCGACGAGATCGCCAAGAAGCTCGACATCGATCCGATCGATCTCCGCATGCAGAACGCGGCGCGCGAAGGCACGAAGGCGGCCTATGGCCCGAAGCTCGGGCCCATCGGGATGGAGGAAACGCTCAACGCCATCAAGAAGACCGAGCACTGGAATGCGCCGCTCCGGAAGTGGCAGGGACGCGGCGTGGCCTCGGGCTTCTGGTTCAACATCGGCGGCGAGACCAGCGCGTCGCTCACGGTGAACGAGGACGGCACGGTGTCGTTGATGGCCGGCACGCCCGACATCGGCGGTCTACGCGCCTCGCTGGCCATGGTCGCGGCCGACGAGCTGGGGGTCCCGTACGACAAGGTGCGTCCTATCATCGGCGATACCGGCTCGCTCGGTTTCAACTTCCTCACCGGCGGCAGCCGCTCCGCCTTCTCGGGTTCCATGGCGATCGTGGAGGCCGCGAAGCAGATCAAGACCGAGCTGTGCGCGCGCGCGTGCAAGCTGTGGGACCTCAAGCCCGACCAGGTCGAATTCGCAGGCGGACAGGTGAAGGCGCTCGGCGCGGCCGCGGAGAAGTTCAAGCCGATGTCGATCGCGGACTTCGCCAAGGTGGCCGGCAAGACCGGCGGGCCCATCGGGGGCTACGGCCGCATCAATGCCCAGGGAGCGGGACCGAGCCTGGGCACGCACCTCGTCGATCTCGAGGTCGATCCCGAGACCGGGCGCGTGACGATTCTGAAATACACCGTCGCCCAGGACGCCGGCCGGGCCATCCATCCGAGCTACGTCGAGGGACAGTTCCAGGGTGGGGCGGTGCAGGGCATCGGCTGGGCGCTGAACGAGGAGTACATCTACGGCGCCGACGGCAAGCTGCAGAACGCGGGCTTCCTCGACTACCGCATGCCGGTGGCCTCCGACGTGCCGATGATCGACGCGATCATCGTCGAGGTCGCGAACCCGAAGCATCCCTACGGCGTGCGCGGGGTCGGCGAGACGCCCATCGTCCCGCCGCTCGGGGCGATCGCTAACGCGATGGAAGCTGCGACGGGGATCCGCTTCACGGAGCTGCCGATGTCGCCGCCGAAAGTGCTCAAGGCGCTCAAGGAGCGTGGCGCCACCAAGGTCTGACGAGCCGCATGGCGCATGTGGTGCTGGTCGGCAACCTCGCGCAGGTCACGGGGGGCGTCGCCGAGTTCGAGCTCTCGGCGACGTCCGTGAAGCAGCTCTACCAGCAGCTCACCGAGCTTCACCCGGCGATCGGACCCCATCTCGAGACCGGCGTGGCCGTGGCCATCGACGGCCAGATCTTCCAGGACACTCTTCTGGAACCGATCGGTCCCGACAGCGAGGTGTTCCTCCTCCCCCAGATCGCGGGAGGAGACTGAACGGCCGGCGTCGCCGGGCGAGACGGATCAGCGCTTCTCGGCCGGCGTGGATGTCGCCGGTCCCATCCCCCAGACCTGGATGATTGTTTCCTCGGCCTTGGCGCCGTCGTAGTGGACCTTGCCCCCGTAGTGGATGACGTAGCTCCCCGCGGGCGCCGGCACGGTGCTCTCCGGGTCGAACTTCTCCCCGGTTCCCATCCACCAGGTGCCGGACAGGACCGCGAAGAAGCGGTCGTTCGGGTGAAAGTGAGGCCGACTCATGTTTCCGGGGAGCCATTTGACCCGCACGACGTACGGGCCCGGCTTGCTCGGATCGCCGAAGAGCACGGCCGATTCATTCGTTCCGGCGGCGTTCCTGACCCATTTGATCTCGGACGGAGTTTTGAAGTCCACCGCGGTGCGATCGATGTCGCCGGCGCCATGGCCCGACGGCACGGCCAGCATCGTTGCGAGCACGGCGAGGAAGATCACTCGGGTCATGCTGTCTCCTTGCGCAGCCGCGGCCCAATCGGTTTGAGCAGCGTGCCGGCAAGCCGGTCGCCCGTTCCTGGGGGCACGACCGCGAGCCCGCGGCGTGGCACACTGCGATCCAGCCCGACGGCCTTCATCCACTCCACCGCCAGGCGATCCGGCAACGCTGAGCCGCCGTCGGCTTCGATGACCAGCAGACGCGCGTCCATCGGCACATCCGGAGTATGGTCCACCTCGTCGAACAGGTTGCGATGCCAGTTGCCCATCTTCGTCTGCCACTCGCCCGTGTTGGCTGGTCCCGCCTTCGCGCGATAGCTTGGCCCGGTGAAGATCTCCGGCGAGTCGACCTCATGGAGCGCCACGAAGGGCGACTCCGCGGCGTGGATGGCCTCGAAGCGCTGACTGGCGTGGATCCCTGGGATGGACAGGAGCCGATACTGGTGGGCGACGTACCAGGCGTCCCACTCCGCGCGCCGCGCGATATCGAGCAGCGCCATCTCCACCATGTAGATCATGGCCAGTTGGTCTAGCTCCGCTCGAGGAGCTCGATGCGGACGTTGTCGGGCGCCTCAACGAAGGCGATCCTGACTCCCGGACGGATGGTGCGCGGCTCCATCTTGAAGCTGGCGCCCCGGCGCTTGAGCTCGGCCACGGCCTCGTCCATGTTCTCCACGCGCAGCCCGAAGTGGTCCAGACCGACGTAGGGTTCGGTCGGGGCGGACGGGATCGCGGCATCCGGCGACACCGGGGCGATGAAGATCGTCAGCCCGTTCAGATCGAGATCGGTGCGGGGCTTGCCGTCGGATTGGATGGACTCGAGGATCTTGGCGCCGAACACCTGGTGGTAGTACTGGGCTGTCTTCTGGACGTCTCGGCTGCGCAGGTGCATGTGATCGTACCGGTAGGTCGGTGCCATCGCTTCTCTCCTTTGTCAGCCCAGGTGAGCGACCCGAGGCGCCACGCGGTCCATCAAGAGACGTAAGCTCTCATGATCCCATCCGGCATCGTCGGAGTCCGTGGTGATCGCCAGCAGCGCGCCGAAGCCGCCGCTCTCGTCGTAGAGCTGCTGGATCTTGTCCACGCATTCCGACGGGTCGCCGACGATCCACACGTTCTCCATCAAGTAGTCGACCGTCACCGCCTCGTCAGGCATGGACGGCTCGAGCTTGGTCAACGCCATCTGCGCCGTGCCGACGCGATTCGGGTACTGATGCTGCACGTAGTTCCGTCCCAGGACCGCTCGCGCTCGCTCGCGGGCCACCGCCGACGTCGGCGCGACGAGCACGTCGCGCGCGATGCGCCACTGACTCCGGTTCGCCTGTCGTCCGGTCCCCGCGGCGCCGGCTTCGACCAGGCGCCAGTGGTCACCGAGATACGATCGAGACAGGAGCGAGCTCGACATCGGAATCCACCCGCGCTCTCCCGCCATCCGCATCGAGCTCGAGTTGGGAGTGCTGGCCGCCACCGCGATGGGCGGATGGGGCTGCTGGTACGGCTTCATGTAGTACCCGCGGTCCTTCACGGGGTCGAGCACGGGCGTATCGATGTCGAAGAACTTGCCATGGTACGTAAACCGGCCTTCCGACGCCCAGAGCTTCAGCACAACGTCCAACACTTCCGCAGACCGGGCCCGCACGGCCGCTGGGTTCGTGTGGTCCAGCCCGAACAGCGACAAGTCGGTCGGAATGCCGCCCCCGCCGATCCCCCACTGAAAGCGACCGCGAGCCATGTGGTCGAGCATGGCCAGACGGTGCGCGAGGTACACGGGGTTGTGAAGCGCCAGAAGCGTCACGCCAGTTCCGAGCCTCACGTTCTTGGTCAACGCCAGGGCTTGGGCGAGGAGCAGATCGGGGGCCGGCGCATTTTCCCAGCGTTCCGTCAGATGCTCGCCTACCCAGGCTTCACGAAAACCGAGCTGGTCGGCCAGGACGATCTGCTCGACGTCCCGCTCGTATCCGTCGGCAAATGCGCGATGGGGCGGGTGTAGCGGCATCATGAACAGTCCGAACTGCATGCGAGGCTCCTCTATATATGTAAGCCGCGAATGGCCACCGCTACGCCGGATCTACCCCTACGATCTCGTTGAACCGGCCGAAGCCGATGTAGAGCGTCGCGTGGGCGGCCAGCTCAACGATCTCGGCCTCCGAGAA
>JAHFDK010000321.1 GCA_023249095.1 Candidatus Rokuibacteriota bacterium
TCCTGGCACCGGCCCCCCTTTCCGCGCCCCGTCACCGTCACGGTAGTCTCCCCGCCCGCGATCAGGCACGCCGGGGGTACGAGCCGGCGCGCGCGGGCCACGAGGTCACGCGCGACGTCCCGCGCCTCGCCCTGGAGCTCACGGGTCGCCAGATGGGGCCGGTAGCCGAGACGGCCCGCCGTTGCGACGGCCGCGTCGGTGATCAAACCGTTGTTGCCGATCACGATGGTGGTGACGCGACCGAACAGCCGATCTCCGGGCTTCGGCGTCTCCTCGATCTCACCTTGCAACCCGGCCTCGAAGCGGCGGGCGATGGAGGCCGGCACCCGCCCGGCGAGCCCTCTGCGTACCAGGACCTCACGGGCGTCAGCAAAGGTCGTCGGGTCGGGGACCGTCGGCCCCGAGGCGATCACGTCCAGCGGGTCACCGATCACATCGGACAGGGCGAGCGTGAGAACGGTCGCCGGCCAGGCGGCACGTGCGAGCTGGCCTCCCTTGAAGAGCGACATGTGCTTGCGGACGGCGTTCAGCTCGCCGATGGTCGCGCCGGAAATCAGGAGGAGGCGCGTGACCTCCCGCTTCTCGGCGAGCGTGATCGGGGGCGCGGGGGCCGGCGTCAGGGCCGAACCCCCGCCGGAGACGAGGAAGAGCACGAGATCGTCCTCGCGGGCGCTTCGGGCGAGCTCGAGCAGGCGCACGCAGGCGGCGAGCCCGCGCTCGTCGGGCACTGGATGACCCGCCTCGGCGATCTCGACGCGCCGCACGCGCGCGCCGTAGCCGTCCTTGACGACGACGAACCCGCCGGCGATCCGGTCACCGACGACCTCTTCGGCGACGGCCGCCATGGCCCCGCTCGCCTTGCCGCAGCCCAGGACATGGACACGCGCATGGCGGGGATCAACGCGGAGATGGCTCCGGACGAGCGGCGCCACATCGCCCGCGGCGAGCGCCGATTCCAGGATCGAGCGCGCCGCGTCGCGCGGGGTCACGGGCGGAGCTTGAGGAGGCGCTCTCCCGCGTCCCGAAGCACGTCGTCGGTCTTCGGGAAGCAGAACCGGATCTTGGTGCGGCCCAGCTCGGGGTGGGCGTAGAAGGAGGAGCCCGGAACCGTGGCGACCCCGACGTTCCGGATGAGCCACATCGCGAACGCCGCGTCATCGGGGACGTCGTACTGCCTCAGAAAGTGGGCGACGTCGGTGAGGATGTAGTAGGCGCCCCGCGGTTTCCACGCCACGAACCCGGCCTTCTCGATGTAGCCCCAGAGGAGATCGCGCCGCGCCTGGTACGACTCCCGGAGCCCCACGTAGTAGGAATCGGGCAGCCGGAAGGCCGTGACCGCGGCTTCCTGGAGCGGATGCGGCGCTCCGACCGTGACGAAATCGTGAGCGCGTCGGATGCCGAGCGCGAGCTCGGGCGGCGCGACCGCGTAGCCGACCCGCCAGCCCGTGACCGAGTAGGACTTCGAGATGCCGGAGATGGTGACGGTGCGCTCGGCCATGCCGGGCAACGTGGCGATCGGCGTGTGGCCGAGGCCGTCGTAGACGATGTGCTCGTAGATCTCGTCGGTGATCGCCAGGAGGTCGTGCTCGAGGCAGAGATCGGCGATGGCCTGGAGCTCGTCGCGCGAGAAGACCTTGCCGGTCGGGTTATTGGGGCTGTTGAAGATGATGGCGCGCGTGCGGGGCGTCACCGCCCGCCGGAGCCGGTCCGGGTCGAAGGAGAAGTCCGGCGGCTCGAGCGGGACGAACGCCGGCTGGGCGCCGGAGATCACGCACCCCGGCCCATAGTTCTCGTAGAACGGCTCGAAGATGATGACCTCGTCGCCCGGATTCAACACCGCCAGCAGCGTCGACAGCATGGTCTCCGTCGATCCGCAGCAGACTGTCACGTGGCGGTCGGGATCGATCTCCATCCCGTAGAACTTGCGGTACTTGTCGGCGATCGCCTGCCGCAGGCGCGGCGTCCCCCACGTGACCGCGTACTGGTGGAAGTCGCCGTCGATCGCCTGGTGGGCCGCAGCGATCAGCTCCGGCGGTGGGGGAAAGTTGGGCATGCCCTGGGCCAGGTTCACGCCGCCGACCTGATCGACGACGCGAGTCATCTCACGGATGACCGACTCGGTGAATGCCTGGACTCGCCTGGAGATCTCCACTACGGAACGATCACGTCCCGCTCGATCGGATCGACCTGGACGCCCCGGTCCTTGAGCCACCGGACCCCGCGCTCGAGCACGCCTTCGTCGCCCTCGAGCTCGAGCACCATCCACCCGTGGTCGGCCTTCACGTCGGCGCGGCGGATGTTGATCACGATGTCGAAGTCCTTCACGAGCCGGTAGACGATCGGTTCCTGAATCAGCGCCGACGGAAAGGTGAGGCGGACGCGCATGCGGGCCATCGAACGCGCCGCCCCGGGCTACCCTCCAGCGATCGCGGGCACGATCGACACCTCGTCGCCGTCCTTGAGGGTCGTCTTCTTGGCCTGGAGGAACCGGATGTCCTCCTGGTTGACGTAGATGTTGATGAATCGACGCAGCTCGCCGGTCTCGTCGAGCAGACGCTCTTTCAGGCCCGGGAACTGTCGCTCGAGATCGTCGACGACGCTGTCGATCGTGGCGCCCTTGGCCTGGATCTCGGCGTTGCCCTTCGTGAGAGTGCGGAGCGGCGTGGGAATCCGTACGAGCACCGGCATTCGTGTTTCCTCCTACGGCGTTTGGGACTTGAGATCGGCCAAGGCACGGTCGAAGGCCGACAGCGAGGGGTTGATCTTCACGTGCGCGTCCAGACGGTCCTGCAGGGCGTCCGGCGTCTTCAGGCCGTTGCCCGTGATGCAGATCACGATCGACTCGTCACGCGGGATGACGCCGCGCTCGATCAGCTTCTTGGCGGCCGCGACGGTCACGCCGCCCGCAGTCTCGGTGAAAATTCCCTCGGTCCGCGCCAGGAGCAGCATTCCCTCGACGATCTCCTCGTCGGTGGCGTGCTCGCCGGAGCCGCCGGACTCCTTCGTCACCTTGTAGGCGTAGTAGCCGTCGGCCGGGTTGCCAATCGCGAGCGACTTCGCGATCGTGTTGGGCCGCACCGGCACCAGCACGTCCGTATCGTTCTTGATCATGGTGACGATGGGCCCGCAGCCGAGCGCCTGCGCCGCGTGCATCTTCGTGCCGCGTTGTCCCTCGATGAGGCCGAGAAGCGTCAGCTCCTTGATGGCCTTCCAGATCTTCGTGATCAGCGACCCGCCGGCGCAGGGCACGATGATATGCGCGGGCGTCCGCCAACCCAGCTGTTCGATGATTTCGAACCCATAGCTCTTGGAGCCTTCGGAATAGTAGGGTCGAAAATTCACGTTTACGAACGCCCAGCGGTACTTGTCGGCGATCTCCGAGCACAGCCGGTTGACTTCGTCGTAGGTGCCGTGGACGGCGACCAGTGTCGGGCTGTACACGAGCGTCGCGATCACCTTGCCCTGCTCGAGGTCGGCCGGAATGAAGATGTACGACTTGAGGCGGCCCTCGGCGGCGTGCGCGGCGACGGAGTTGGCGAGGTTCCCGGTCGAGGCGCACGCCACGGTGTCGAAACCGAATTCAAGCGCCTTCGTGACCGCGACCGCCACCACGCGGTCCTTGAACGACCACGACGGGTGGCAGACCGAGTCGTTCTTGACCCAGACCTCGCGGCAGCCCAGCTCGTCGGCGAGGTTGCGCGCGCGGATCAGCGGCGTGAAGCCGACATGGTGTCCGACGGCGATGTCGCCGTCGATCGGCAGCAGGTCCTTGTACCGCCACATGCTCGGCGGCCCGGCCGCGATCGACTCGCGGGTGACCACGCCCCTCAACGCGTCGTAGCGGTAGTCGACTTCGAGGGGACCAAAACAGAACTCGCAGACATGGACGGGCGCGGCCGGGTAGTGCCGGCCGCACTCGCGACATCGCAGGCCGTTCAGCTTCTCCATTTCAAGTCTCCATCGGTAGGGGAATTGAGCCCCGAGTTTTGCTGCACCGACAGCAAGACATTTGAACCACTTAACACTCAACTTCGCGTCCTGTCAATTGAAGTATGATCCGGCCCGGTGACTCGCGACTCGCTTTTTCCCCTCGCGTTGCTCGTCGCGTATGGCCTCGCGTTCGGCATGGCGGCGCTCGGCGCCTCACCGCTCGGCTTCGACGATCATCCCGGCCAGCTCTACCGCCTCTGGCATGTCGTCACGCGTGGGCCGGCGCCGTGGGCGTGGAACCCGGACTGGTGGGCGGGCTATCCCGAGCTCCAGTTCTATCCGCCGGGCTTCGCGTACGCGGGCGCGCTTCTTCAGCGGGCGTCCGTCAACGCGCTATCGGTCTCGGCCGCCTACCAGGCGCTCGTCTGGATCGCCTACCTGGCGCCCGGGCTGACGACCTTCCTGGCACTCGCGCGCCTTCTCCGGAGCGGCTGGCTCGCGCTGCCGGGCGCGTTCGTCGCCCTGACGCTGTCGGCCGGCACGACCAGCGGCGTCGAGGGCGGCGTGCACATCGGGATGATCGGAGCGCGGCTCGCGTGGGCGCTCGTCCCTCTGCTGCTGTTGCTGCTCGTCCCCTGGATCGAGGAGGATCGACAACTTCCGTCGAGCGCGGCGCTCCTCGTCGCGGCGATCCTCCTCACCCATCCGGCGGCGATGCCCGCCGCGGTGACGCTGATCGCGGTCGGGGCGCTCGTGCGGCCCCCACGAGGGGCGCGCCTCGGTAGCGCGCTGGCGGCGCTCGGTCTCGCAACCGCGATGACGGCGTTCTGGACCTTGCCGCTCGTCCTCCGTCTCGAGCACACTCGAGCGCTCGCGTGGGGTGATCCACCGGGCGTCGGCGGCGGCTTCGGAGCGTCGCTCGCGCTCCTCGCTCTAATCGGGCTCGCGCGGGCCCGCGGTGCCGGGCGGAGCGCGTTCGTCGTCGTGCTGTTCCCGTGGGCGATGGCCCTCGTCACCCTCGTCGACCGGTTCGCGCTCGAGCCGCTCGGCGTGCGCTGGCTCCCCGCGAACCGCCTCGCCGACGGCGCGTGGATCGCGTTCATCCTGGCGGCAGCTCTCGGCTGGTCCGGAGCCCGCGGCACGAACGGGCACACGGCCCGCCGCGCCGATGCGGAGCCCCGCTCCCGCTTCCAGCGCCGCGAGGTTCTGGTCGGTCTGGCGGGCGTGCTCCTGGTTGTCCTTTTTTCTCTACGCCCGGGTACGCTCACGCTCTGGCCCCGCGCCGCGGATTGGCCGTCGCTCAGCTCCGTCGAGCGTGGTCTGAGGCTCGGCGATCTCTGGACGGCGTTACGCGAGGCGCCGCCGGGACGTGTTCTGTTCGTGAGGTCGGCGGTACCGCTCGTCTATGGAGCTCCGGGGGCGACCGAGTGGTATCGGCCTCACACGCACGTGACGGCGCTCGCTCCGGTGTTCGCGGGACGCGCGATCGTCCACGGAACCTTCACCCACCCCTCACCGATCGCCGCGCTGATCTACCGTGGGGACGCCGGACCGGGACCGATCACCCGTCTGGCCGAACAGCTCGACGGCCGCTCACTCTTCGGTCGCCCGCTTGAATCCCTCGACCCCGAGACGTTCAACGGCTACGCGGAGCGGCTGGGAATCAGTGTCGTCGTGGCTCTCGACGAGGACGCGTCTCGGCTGCGCGCCCTCGATGACAACCGCGTGTTCGCAAAGCGCGCATCGCCAGCGCCGTTCCTGATCTACGTCCGGCGAGCGGCGGTGGTGCTTCCGCGCGCGGTCGCTCCCGGCCGCTGGACCATCACGCTGCAGGCTGATCGCGACGGCTGGGTCTCCGCGCGCACGGCGTACTATCCGCTCTGGCGCGCGCGGGTCCAGGGCGAGCCGCTCGCCACGCGTCGGGGCGACCTCGGCGACCTCGAGGTACGACTGAGCGGGAGCGGAAGCCCTCGCGCGGTCGATCTCGCCTACGGCCCCGGCACGCCGGAGATTGCCGGAATCGTCGTGAGCGTGGTCGGAGGCGTCGTCTGGCTCGTGCTCTCCGGGCGGCGCAGGAAACTCGCGTAGGTCCCGGGATGACGTGATGCGAGACGCCGAAGCTGACGGCGGAGTTGCCGGCGCGGCCCCGCTACCCGGCGAGCGCGGCCGCGCCGGCGTCAGAGCACTCCTGGTCTTGCTCCCCGGTCCCGCCGCCACAGCCGATGGCGCCGATCACCCGGCCGCCCTTCACGATGGGCGAGCCGCCGAGCGTCGGCAGTATCTGCCCTTGAAGGATCGTCGGAACGGTGGACCAGAAGCCGCCCTTGGCGACGAGGTCGGCCAGCTCGCCCGTCCGCCGCTTGAACGCGGCCGCCGCCATCGCCTTGGCGCGTGAGGTCTCTGGGCTGAAGAAGCCCGTGCCGTCGCCGCGCGCGCTCAGAACGAGGCGGCCCGCCTCGTCCACCACCGTGACGGTCATCGGCGCGCGGAGAGCGCGCGCCTTCGCCTGGGCCGCCCTCACCGCGGTTTCTGCCATCTCGAGCGTCATGTCGATCATCGTGCCGTCTCCATCAGACGAGTGGGTCATAGTTGAAGTACTGCCCGGACGTCACGAGCGGGACCAGGTGATGCTGGAGCGTGCCCGGGAACATCTCGGTGAAGCTCTCGGCGGTCCAGCCCTCGGAGTTGTGCACGCGCATGATCGGGC
>JAHFDK010000322.1 GCA_023249095.1 Candidatus Rokuibacteriota bacterium
CTGCCGCGTCCGTGTGACCGATCCCCCCGTCCATCCGGCAATCGGGGTGGCCTCGCCCAAGGGTTCTTCCGGCAGGGTGCTGAGGGTAACGACGCGCATGGTGTCAGTCCTCCTTGTCGACCGGGGATGTCGTCTTCGTCTCCTCGCGGTACAGGTCCAGCGCCTTCATCACCGGCTTGTCGCTGAAGCTGAACAGGAAGGCGGGGCGGTCGCCGCAGTTGACGTGTTCGCGGAAGGTCCAGGTGGGCACGGTGAACACGTCCTTGTCCTCCCAGTCGAGCTGCCGCCCGCCCACCACCGAGTAGCCGGCGCCCTCGATCACGTGGTAGTTCGTGCAGCAGACGTGGCGATGAGCTTGGATCCTTGCAGCTCCTCTTCCGAAGATTTGATATCCGAGAGCTTCAACATCGGTGTCCTCCCCCCGGGCCAGGGGCACTCGGGCAGAGCCTAAGAAGAGCCTAAGAATTCCAACAGCCCTTTCGCAGCCACCAACCTCTCCCCGTTCTCCCTGCCGCGCGCCACGATCGCGCCCCCGGGGGGCGAAGTCAAGCGTCCGGCAAGAGCGATGCCCCTCGGCGGCGCTCAGAAGGGCGGCGAGCCGACAAGACCCTTGCCCTCGTTGAGAAGCAAGCCGGGGCGCGACCAGAGCCAGAACGGAGGCGGTGGGCAGAGGACAGCGAGGGCGACGCGCTCACGAGCCCGAGCCGCGCGAGCCAGAAACGGGTTGGCGTGTGCCGGCTTGGCTCCACCGTTGCTCGCGTCCCGTGTCAGGGCCGTCTCCTTGCCGACGTCTCCGGACCGGTCGCGATGATGGGCCACAGGGCGGCGTGTCGCGCTCGCGCCGCCTCGCGCGCTATCGCCGATGGATTGAACTTCTTCGACGCCTAGGGTAGCAGCGCTACAGCATCCAGAGCGCCAGCTTCGGCCCGCCGCCAACCGTGCCAGTCACGGTCGATGAGCCCTGGCCGGTCGACGCGACAACCCCCGCTCGTGATCGACCTGGACCGGCCCGGCGAGCCGCACTGGTGGCTTAGGGCGTAGAGGACACCTGAGGCTTGCCGCCTTCGAAGGTGGTGCGCCTTCTGTGGAATGTGGAGGAAGCAGAGGAGGAGGCCCGGGACCGCCCGCCGGGCTCTTCCCCCTTTCCAGGCGACCTCGGATCCGAGAACTTATACGGACGCGAATCCCTGAGGGACGAGGCGAAAGGCTTTCGCGAACTTACTCGTGAAAGTCTGAAATCCTACGATGAAGGTCAGTTCGACGACTTCGGGCTCCGAGAAATGCTCCCGAAGGCGCACGAGGAACCCGTCACTCACTTCGTGGTCGTCGCGTGTGATGCGCTCGGCGTACTCGAGCGCTGCTTGCTCTCGTGGTGTGAACCGATCGCTTTGCTGATAGCGTGGAAGGTCGTCGAGCTTCTCTCGCGGAATGCCCACCGTCACGCCAACGGCGCGACGGATGTCCATTCAGAACCCGCTACCGTAGAGTGTGGCGACCTGCACGTTGAGCAGTGCCCGAAGCGTGGGCTCGATACGCCCGAACCACTCCATAGTGGCGTAGAGCCCGCCCAGCCCGACCATGAGTCGAGGGCTATGGGCCATGATGCGCTCCGTAGTGGGCACCTTTCCGAACATCGCCTTGCCGATTCGATAAAACATGCGGACTACCAAACCCGGACGTTCGACCTCGCTGATCCCGGCCATGAGCGTTCCTCCTCTCGTGGTCTCCCGTGCGGTTGACCGATGGACGTCTAGACCGACGCCCTCAGTCTGGCACACTCGGCAAGACGCTGCGAGCGTGTAGGCTTCGTCGGACGTCGCGACCTCCTTCGGATCAGGGTGACCGGACTCTCGTGTAGCCGCGAGTACCTGTCCGCGGCGATGGGCCGCCGGGCTCGGCGTTGACACGTCGGGCGGTGCCGCCTAGCATCCCGGTGGCTGATCGGACGCCTGATTCCTGTTCACGGAGGAGTGAGACGATGCGAACGCTGATCCAGGGCGGCTGGGTGGTCGGCTACAGCGGCAGCGGACACGAGCTGATTCCGAAGGGGTGCGTCGTCTTCGAGGGCGACCACATCATTCACGTCGGGTCGACGTTCGACGGACCGGTCGATCGTCGCGTCGACGCCAACGGCAAGCTCGTGTCCCCAGGCTTGATCAACTGTCACCTGCACGCCGCCACGAACGCGGGCCAGGCGGTCTTCCTCGACGGGCTCAAGGCGGACTACTTCGGGAGCAACTTCGTCGGCTACGTCGCGCCACGCCGAGGTACGGCGGTGCCGCGGGCCGGCGACCGCGCGGACGTCGCCGGGACCTATGGTCTCTGGTCCGCGCTCCGCGCCGGCGCCACGACGATCATGGACGTCGGCACGATGGCGGGTGGTCCCGCGGCATTCACCCGCATCGCGGGTGAGCTCGGCGTGCGGGCCTATCTGGGCCCGGCGTTCCGGTCCGCCGGCTACGCCTTCGACGGCAGCCGGATCGTCTGGGAATGGGACGAGGCCAACGGCATCGCCGGGCTCGAGCGCGCCGTGGCGTACATCAAGGAGTACGACGGCGTCTACAACGGGCGCATCCGCGCGATGCTCTATCCGGGCCAGCTCGATACCTGCACGCCGGAGCTACTGCGTCAGGCGCGACGCTGGGCCGACGACCTGGGCGTCCCGATGCAGCTCCACGCCGCGATGAACCAGCGCGAGTTTCACCACATTCTCGAGCAACACGGCCAGACGCCGATCCAGCTCCTGCACTCGATCGGCTTCCTCAAGCCGCGCACCGGCCTCGGACACTGCGTGTTCCACAACGATCACTCCTGGTGCCACTACCCCTACGCCGACGACCTGAAGCTGCTCGCCGACAGCGGCGTCACGGTGGTCCACGCTCCGTACAAGTACGCCAAGATGGGCGTCAAATTCGAGTCGTTCGAGCGCTACCGCGCGCTCGGGATCAACATCGCGCTCGGCACCGACACGTATCCGCAAGATCTCATCCACGAGATGCGCTGGGCCGCGCTGATGTGCCGCCTGGCCGACGGAAGCTTCCGGGTCGGCCGGCCCCAGGATGTCTTCGACGCGGCCACGCTCGGCGGGGCGCGCCATCTCGGCCGCGACGACCTCGGAAGGCTGGCGCCGGGCGCCAAGGCCGACATCATTGTCGTCGACCTGCGCCACCTGCACTACGGCGCCGTGCACGATCCGATCAAGGCGCTCGTCGACTGTGGCAGCGGACGCGACGTCGAGACCGTCATCGTCGATGGCCAGGTGCTCGTGGAGGGCGGCCGGGCCGCTCGCATCGACGAGCAGGCGCTGCTGAACGACGTGCAGGCCGAGGGCGAGCGCCTGTGGAAGGCCATCCCGCAATGGCACTGGACCGGCAAGCCGCTCGACGAGATCGCGCCGCCGAGCTACCCGATACGCGGTGCTCACTAGCGTTCCGTGCGACTGGCCCCGCGTGGAGCCGGCGGCGAGGGGCGATTCTACGCGCGGCCGCTAACTCACCAGCAGCGGAGCGAATCGTGAAGGATCGCGCCGATCTCCCCAGCGCCGACAGCCCGCGGCGCGCCGCTCAAAAGCCGCGGCTGCTTCAGCGTGCCGTCGATCAAGGCGGGGATGTCGCGCTCGCCGTAGCCAAGCGCCGTGAGGCCGTTGGGAACGCCGATGTCTCGCATGAGCGCGACCAGCGCGCCGGGCAGCGCTTCGCGCGCGTCACGCTCGGAGAGCCCGACCGTCGGGACGCCCATCAGCTCCGCGGCGCGGAGGTGCCGCTCGGGCGCCGTTGCGTAGGTGAACCGGAACGTGGCCGGCGCCGTCACGACGACTGAGACGCCGTGCGGGACGAGCGGGTGGTTGGTCCGGTACCCGCTCGGCACGTACTCGCGCACGAGGCCGGCGATCGGATAGCCGAGGGCGTGCGGAATGTGCACGCCGGCGTTGCCGAAGCCGACGCCCGCGTAGTTGGCGGCCAGGGCCAGGTGCACGCGCGCCTCGAGGTCGAGCCCGTTGAGCACCGCGCGCCGCAGGTACTTGCCGACGTACTCGATGGCCTTTTCACACCAGATGTCGCTCGCCGGGTTGGCGCCGATGTAGGCCGGGCGATCGGGCGGATGGTGCTTGGGCCGCGCGTTGTACGGGCGCGTCGTGTAGGACTCGATGGCGTGCGTCAAGATATCGGCGCCCGCCGCGGCCGTGACCTCCGCCGGCGCGGTCAAAGTGTTGAGCGGGTCGACGATCCCGAGGGTCGGGCGCAGCAGCCGGTGCGACACGCCGGCCTTCACGTGGTGATCGAGGACGTGGGTCACCGCCACGGCGGTCGTCTCGCTGCCGGTCCCCGCCGTCGTCGGGACGGCGATCAGCGGCTTGAGCGGACCCGGCACCGGCCGGCCCCGTCCGACGGGCTGATTCACATAGTCCAGCAGCGGCGCCGGATACGTCGTCAACAGATTGACCGCTTTGCACGTGTCGAGCGCGCTGCCGCCGCCGACGGCGATGAGTCCATCGAGCTCACGCTGGCGCGCGTACTCGGCGGCTTCCTCCATCGACCGGTCGGTCGGCTCGATCTCGACGCCGTCGTAGATGTCGGCCTTGATGCCTTCCTCTTCGAGTAGCGCGCGAACGCGGTCGGGCAGCCCCAGCTCGCCGATGTGCCGGTCGGTCACGATCAACACGCGCTTGAGCCCGAGCCGGCGGGCGTCGTAGGCGATCTCGTCGGTGGCGCCGAGCCCGAACTTGATCGGTGACGCCTCCATCACGAACACCGTCTCGGTCGGCAGGGTCACGCCTTTCATGTGGTTCCTCTTGACTTTATAGGATAGCCGCAGCACGGATTATAATCGCGCCAGTGAGTCGATCGCCGCTGCTCGCCCCTGGGCCCCCGCCGGGCACGAAGTTCGGGGCGCTCCACCACCGTGACTACCGTCGCTACTTCGCCCTGGTACTCCTCAGCGCGACCGCCGACAACATCGAGCACGTGATCAGCTACTGGGTGATCTTCCAGGCGTTCCACTCGCCGACGCTCGCGGGGTTCGCGGTCATCAGCCACTGGGTGCCCTTCCTGCTCTTCTCGGTGTACGCGGGCGCTCTCGCCGACCGCTTCGATTGTCGCAAGCTCATCCAGATCTCGCAGGGGTTGTTCGCGCTCGCGTCGTTGTCCTGGGCCGTGCTGTTTCTCACGGGGACGCTGCGGATCTGGCACGCGGCGGTGATCCTGCTCATTCATGGAGGGGCGGGCGTGATCGGCATCGCGGCCTCACAGCTCATCATCCACGACATCGTGGGCCCGGAGCGCCTGCCGAGCGCCATCCGTCTCAACGCCACGAGCCGCTATCTGGCGATCCTGCTCGGGCCGGCCGTCGGGGGCGGGCTCATGCTCCTCCTCGGCCCGGGCCTGGGGCTCCTCGTCAACATCCTCATCTATGCCCCGTTCACGCTCTTCCTGTTGCGCATCCCGTACACGGGCCACCTGCGAGACGCCGAGGGGAAGCGGCGCGCACCCCGCTTCGGGCTCGCCGAGATCCCTCACCTGCTCGCCGAGGCGCGCTCCGATCCGCGCGTCATCATGATGATCGTGCTGGGCGGGACCACGTCGTTTCTCGTCGGCAACGCGTTCCAGGCCCAGATGCCGGAGTATGCGCACCATCTCGGCGCCGACGAGGCCGGCGCCTGGTACAGCGTGCTGCTCGCCGCCAACGCCGTCGGCGCCATAATCGGCGCGGTGCTCCTCGAGAGCGCGCCGTTCATCCGGCTCAGCGCGCGGACCGCGATCGGCTGCGCCGCGGTCTGGGGCGTGCTGATGGCGCTCTTTCCTGCGGCGCAGACCTACCCGGCGGCGGTGATCCTTCTCGTGCTGGCGGGGCACCTTCAACATCGCGTTCACGTCGATGGCGCAGACCATCATCCAGCTCCTGGCCCCGCCCCATCTGCGCGGCCGCATGGTGGGACTCTTCAACACCTCGATGCTCGGCCTGCGCGCGGGCAGCGGCGTGACGGTCGGCGTCCTCGGCGCCGTCATCGGCGTGCAGTGGTCGCTGACGCTCAGCTCGACGGCCGTCGTGCTGGTCGCGCTCGGTCTGCTCGTCATCGACCTTCGCTCGCGGCCGCGACCGGGCCTCTCGGTTTAGCCCGGGCCGCGGCGGCGCGAGAGCGGGTCAGTGGCCGAGGGTGGCCTTGATGCTGCGAAGATGCTCGTCGATGTGGTTGAGGAGAATCCCGCCGACGATCTGCTCGCCGCTCATCGGAGGCATGCCGGCGAGGACCGTCCCGCTCTTCGCGAGGTCGGCGTCGCTGAGCCCGCGCAGGGTCGCGGCGGCCGCGGCCGCGCTCTTCTTGTGCAACGCCACCGTCTCCGCCTTTGTGGCCATCGCGTGCTCCTTGGCGTGCTTGGCGTTCATATCGTGGAGCATGTCCATCGTGAGATTCCCCATGGACTGTCCGCTCGCGACGTTCTTGATGATCCCGGCGATCGCCTCGTGCGCCCCCGCTAGGTGGTGCGCGACCACGCCGACCGTCCACTTCTCCGCCGACGTCGTTTTCTTCCAGTCGGCGTCACTCAGGCGTTCGAGCACGGCGGTCGCTTCCTGGACCTTCGCCTCGAACTGCTT
>JAHFDK010000323.1 GCA_023249095.1 Candidatus Rokuibacteriota bacterium
CCTGCACGAAGGCCGCGAGGGCGGCGAGCAGTTCGGACAAAGGCGCTACTCGATGACCTGATCCGCCCGCAGCAGGAGCGACGGCGGGATCGTGAGGCCGAGGGCCTTGGCGGTTTTGAGGTTGATGACAAGCTCGAATTTGGTAGGCCGCTCGACCGGCAGCTCGGACGGCTTGGCACCCTTGAGGATTCTATCCACGTAGCCGGCTGCTCGTCGGTAAAGGTCTTCGGCGTCGGCTCCGTAGGACATGAGCCCGCCGGATCGCGGATAAAGGCTGAACACGTACATTCCGGGCAGTCGCCGCTGGGCCGCGGAATCGATGACCAGCGCTCGGTTGGCGACAAAGAGGTCGTCCTACTGCACGATGAAGGCGCCGACGTGAGCTGCCGCCATGCGTACAAATGCCCCCTCGAACTCGGAAGGCGCGCGGACCTCGGCGAGATGAAGTGTCAGTCCCAAGCCGCGGGCGGCGGCCTCCGTCTCGGCTAGTTGAGTCTGGTGAACCGCGTAGCCGGGATTGGCCAGGTGGCCTACCCGAGTAAGACCGAGAATCATCTCCTTGAGCAGTTCCAGACGCTTGGACATGAGTTCTCGATTGATCGTGGTGAGCCCGGTGAAGTTCCTGCCTGGCCGCGACAGGCTATCTACTAGCCCGATCGCGACCGGCTCACTCACTTGGGCGAACACACGACGGGGCGTGTGGTTCCTGTCCGCTTCGTGGCAAGGGACGCGGGCGTGTTCACCGCAAATATTGTGTCCAGCGGCAGCCGCGCCAGTTCCGCCGCGAGGGCATCGAACGTGAGCTTCCCCGCTCCCTCCCATCGGTACTCGATCGCGACATTCTTCTCTTCGATCCATCCGTGATCTCGAAGCCCTTCGGTGAATGCCTTGCGTAGCGCGGCGTTTGAGGTCGCGGTACCGTAGGGCGGTACCGTAGGATAGATAACCAATCCGGGCTACCCTCCCCGCCGGTTGCGCCCCGGCGACGCGCGGCGTGGTGAGGGCACCGGCCAGCAGCACGAAGCGGCGGCGGTCCATGCCGGGACGGTAGGACGCGGAACTCGTCAAGCCGACATCACGCAAGGTCATCCCAACTCCCGCATCTCCGCCTCCGCCTTCTCCAGCCAGTACGTCATGGGAATCTCGCGCGACATCGCACTCCCGGCTTGGCTCGCCCGTCATCTTCGATGACGTTCAAGGAGCTCTTCGACGGCCGCGAGGAATTCCTTCACCTTGATCGGCTTGCCCTGGTAGGCGTCAAACCCCGCGCCCGTTATCCTCTGCCGGTCCTCGGCCATCACTGATGCGGTCATGGCCATGATGGGACTGTCGCGAGTGGTCGCATCGCCTCGTAGTCGTCCGAGGGCCTCGATTCCGTCGACTCCCGGAAGTCCATCACTGATTCCACTCCATCGCGGATCTCCCGGACGTCATGGATCTTGAAATACCCTTGAGTAGGATCGATCACCGGCAAGTAGCTCGTCGCCCTGCCGTAGGAGACAGAGGCGCTTTCGGCGCAGCGAGCACCCCGGCCAGCGAGTTCAGCAGGAAACAGCGGCGGTCCATGCCGGGATGGTGGGGCGGATGAGGGCGAAGGTCAACCAGCCGGCCCTGGCTTTGGCTCACCGGCGGTTGGTCACAGGACGGGAACCAGCATAGAGCGTCTCGTGGCCTCCTCGCCTGCGGCCAGCCTGGCGGCGTAGAAGCGCCGCTCGCGGGCGTTGCTCGTGAGGGCGAGTGCCCGACGGTACTCGGCGGCCGCATCCACCCAACGCCCGAGGCGGCGAATGAAGTCGGCGCGCGCCGGGCAAGAGATGATACCCGCGAAGCGCCGAGGCGTCGACGCCGTCGAGCGCGGCTCGGGCGCGCGGTCGGAGCTGGAGGAAGCCGACGGCAGCGCGGAGGAGCTGGCGGCGAGGATTGTCAGGCATTTGATGTTCGCCCATTGTCCACCGCGGCTGCCACGACCTCGGCCAGCGTGCGCAAGTTAAACGGCTTGCGCAGTACCCTGAAAAACCCTTCGGTTGCGCTGACGTCATAGGCCGAGATAAGGATCACTGGCACGGTGACACCGGCCCGGCGCAGTGCAGCGAGAACGTCGGTCCCGGAGAGGTCAGGCATCACCATGTCGATGAGAATAACGTCCGGTCGGAAGGTCGGCACTGCGTCGAGTGCCTGGCTGTCCATGGGGGGGGGGAGGGGGGACGGCCGCGAGAACCGGCGCGGAGGGGCGGGGTGCTGAGAACGGACGTTCCGTCAACCAGGCCTTTATCCCGTCTACGCTCTCGAGGACGGTTTAGCAGTCAGCTCGCCCGGCTCAGTGCGCTCAGGGCCTGAAGCGCGCGGCGCTCCAGGGCCCGCGCGCGCTGGCTTCGCGCGATCCCCAGCGCTGTCTCGAACGAGCGCGTGGCGCCCGCGAGGTCGGCGCCGCCGGCGAGCAGCAGCTCGCCCCGTTGCCGGTGAAGCTCCGCCGCGTAGAAGCGCTCGCCGCTCCGCTCCACGGCATCGAGCGCCTCTGCGACGACGTCCAGGGCGGCCCTGCGCTCGCCGGCCTTCCCGAGGGCCGCGGCCAGCAGGCCCAGGAAGTACGTCTTGAAGTCCTCCGAGCCCAGCGCGCGCATGGTGGCGAGCGCCTCGCGCATCCTCGCCAACCCTTCCTCGATGTCGCCCGCCTCGGTCATTGCCCAGCCGCCGGTGACGGCTGCCCAGGCCTGCAGCTGCACAAACCCGCGCTCATGGGCGAGCCGGGCAGCCGCCTCGGCGCGCTCGCGAGTGGTCTGCCAGTCGCCGCGGAACTGGTGGACCCGCGCGCCGAAGAGCAGGGCGTGCGCCTCGCTGAACGGGTGGCCCAGCCGCCGCGCCAGCGCCACGGCCTCCGCGCTCCTCCGACCCGCCTCCTCCGGCTCACCGCAGAGCTCGAGCGCCCAGGCTCCGTGCCCGAGGGCGCAGACGCCGGGGTCGTGGTTGCCGTACCTGGCGGCGAGCGAGGCGTGGCGATCGGGATCGTAGAGCGTCAGCGCCTCGGACACGTGCTCGAGCGCGTCCGCCAGCTCGCCCCGCGCGAAGCGTGTCGCCCACAGCGCGTGCCGAGCCTCGATCAACTGGCCAGGATCGCTGGTGCCCCGGGCCAGGGCAAGCAGGCGCGTGCCGAGCTCGTACGCCCGGTCCACCTCGCTGCGGGCTCGGCTGAACTGAAAGAGTCCCCAGATCACCGGGAAGAGCTGCGGCGTGTCGCCGATCCGCTCACAGAGCTCCTGCGCCCGCGTGAGGGCCCGCTCGACCTCGGGGGCGCCGCGTCCCTTCACGGCCATCAGCGGCCCCCCGAGCGCGATCTGCAGCGCGACCTCCAGCTCGGCTCGCTCCGGCGTTTCCGGCTGGCTCCCGAGCAGATCGAGCGCGCGGGTCAGGTGGGCCACCGCCTCGCGCGCGGCGTTGCGCTGCGTGGCGATCTCGCCGGCCGTTTTCAAGTACTGGATGGCCCGGCGCGGATCTCGACCGCGCTCGAAGTGCATGGCCAGCTCGGTTGCCACCTCGCCCGCTCGCTCCTGCAGCCCGGCCTCGAGCCGCTCGCCGATGCGACGGTGCAGCTCCGCACGGCGTGCGGCGAGAACGCGCTCGTAGACGACCTCCTGGTAGAGCGCGTGACGAAAACCGTAGCGTCCGGTGACCGTGCCGTCCGGCCAGGTCTCGGGGCCATGCGGCGTCAGGAACGAGGCGCCTCCCGCTAGCTCGGCACAGGCGCGCTCGATGTCCTCGAGCCCGAGCTGCTCAGCAGCCGCCACGGTGGCGGCCGAGAACTCGACGCCCGCGGCGCTCGCGGCGTCGAGGATCCGGCGCTGGTCGGGTGGCACGCCGTCGAGCTGGTGGCCGATCATCCGGCGAACGTCCTCCGGAATCGCCAGCTGGGCGAGGCCGGTGCTCGCCTCGACCTTCCATCGCCCGTCGTGCTCGACTAGGACGGCGCGCCTCACGAGCTCGTCGGCCACGTTCACGACAAACAGCGGATTGCCCCCCGTGCGCGCGTGGATCATCCCGGCCAGGGTGTCGAACGCGCGCTCCGCCGGGAAGCGACGGGCCAGGTACTCGCCCACCGCCGTTTCGTCGAGCCGGGAGAGAGCAAGCTCGCGGCCGAGCTCGCGCAGCTTCAGGTCGTCCTTGACGGCCTCGAGCGGATGTCCTCGGGACTCGGCGGGCCGGCACGAAGCAAGGACCAGCACGCGCGCAGGTCCAGGGCGGCGCGCCAGGTAGCCCAGCCAGCCCACCGTCGGCGGGTCGCTCCAGTGCAGGTCCTCGAGCCAGATAACCAGGGGGACGTCCGAGGCCATGACCTCGATCGCCTCGGCCAGTTCGCGCAGCATCCGATCTCGGGTTACGCCCGCTGTCTGGTGCCGGAGCGCGCGCAGCTCCACGGCGCCCAGCACCGAGGGCATCTGAGTGAGCCACGTCGGCGCGTGATGGCGGAGCAGGCGAATGATCCGCTGCCCACTGGGCTCGCGGCACAGGCGCGTCATGGCCTCGAGGAGCGGCAGGTAGGCCTCGCCCGCCCCGTGGGTCTCGACGCATCGCCCCTGGGCGACGCGCAAGCGATCGCCGCTGCCCGCCTCGGCCAGAAACCGCTCGATGAGGGCCGTCTTGCCGATCCCGGGCTCGCCGGTCACAAAGACGATCTGCCGGGTCCCGGCGGCAGCGTGCTCCAGGCACCCACGCAGCTCGTGTAGCTCGCGATCCCGGCCGACGACCAGCGGGGCCGGCCTCGGACGCGCCGGCGTGCTCGGGGCAGGCGAGGGGACGTGCGCGGCAAACCGGTACCCCCGGCGGTGGCGCGTCTCGATGAAGCGCGGGCGCCTGGCGTCGTCGGCCAGGGCGTCGCGCAGCTCCTTGATGCAGGTCGTCAACGCCGCATCGCTGACCACGGTCTCGCCCCAGACGGACCTGAACAGCTCCTCTCGCGTCACCAGCTGCCCGGCCCGCGCGACGAGCACTGCGAGGACGGCGGCCGCCCGGGGCGTGAGGCTGACCTCGCGCCGGCCGGCCCATAGCCGCCCAGTCCGCGGCTCGAAGCGATGATGGTCGAAGTGAACCTCGTGTTCCATTAGCGGTCCCAGCGATCGCGTCTCCTCGCCGGCTTCTCAGAACAATCTCACCGTTCTCTTGGGACTTCCGGCCTGCTGGTCACCTACTCTGCCACACATCGGGGGCTCGGCGAGTGGCCGGCCACTCGACGAGGAGGATGGCGCGATGAAATCAGAAAGGAGGAGGTTTCGTCAACTGGGCCTTTATGCGGCCTATGCTCAATGACTTCTTAGATCGAAAAGGAGACCAAACATGAAGGTCAAAATACTTCGCAGAGGGTTTGTGAGTGCCATCAGCCTAGGGGCCGTCTTCCTGGCGGTCGCCGTACCCGTAGGCTTGACGCAGCCCTCAGGCGTGACGGTCACGCCACTCGCCCCGGTTGCGCAATTCGACGAGATTCATTCTAAAGCCATGAGCGACGAATGGCAGGCACAAATCAAGACGCAAGGAGTGTCGGACCTCCACGTCGTAGAGGTCACGATTCAACCCGGCGGGACGATCGGTTGGCACCACCATGTCGGGCCGAGCTTTGTTGTCGTCAAATCCGGCACAGCGACCTTCTATCACGGTGCCGACCCTACTTGTACGCCTCAGGTGTTTCCGGCGGGATCGAGCCTTTTCGAACCAGGGGGCGACGTGCACATAGTCAGGAACGAAGGGAGCGAGCCCCTGGTGAATGTCGTCGTCCAACTCATTCCGACCGGGACACCGAGGTTGGTTGTTGAGCCGAGCCCAGGAAATTGTCCGTTCTAGCCCCAATCCGAAATAACTGAGGGCCCGTTCGAGTGGGTGAAATGCATCAGAGGGGCGAATCCACGGATCAAAAGAGTCGATGTCCCCACATCACTCTCCGATTCGAGGAGGCCCCTCTGATGCGTTTGAGCGTAGGTACGTTGCGACAGGTGGTCAAGCGGGATTTGCGTTCGTTCCGCAACAGCTCACGTCGTACGGTGGCCTCGAACTGCTGCGCTGGTACATGCGCCGGATCGAGCTGCCGCGCCGACTACAGGCCGCCTGCGCCGCGCTCGGCGGTGACTACGGCGGCGGGCGACTCGCGTTGCTGCTCCTGGCCCTCCCGTACGTCGGTGCTCGGCGGCTGGAACACCTGCCGTCTCTGCTCGGCGACCCGCTCGTGTGCCGCTTCGCGGGGCTGGCCCGAGCGCCGAGCCGGTGGAGTTTTTTACCGTGGCGGACGGGCGCCCGCTGCCCGCTCGGGGAGCGGGCGGTTCGCAGCCGTCAGGCTCAAAGTGTGACGCGCATCACTGGCCCGGGAAATCTCAAATGCTAGACTGGTCGCGCGGCGCGAGGCGGTACACGACGAGGTGAGCCGCTCCTCGGAGTCAGGGCGACAGGTCGGAGAGCTTCATCCCGAAGCAGTCACAGACCTTCCGCTGATCTGTCGATCGTGATGATCTTTTCTTCCTCGCCCCAGAGGGCCCGCCAGATGCGGTATCGTCG
The DNA here is from genome assembly GCA_023249095.1 of Candidatus Rokuibacteriota bacterium. GTDB lineage: Bacteria > Methylomirabilota > Methylomirabilia > Rokubacteriales > CSP1-6 > AR31. Next base: position 6,532 of record JAHFDK010000323.1, read on the forward strand.
CTGGGTCGCCGCG
>JAHFDK010000071.1 GCA_023249095.1 Candidatus Rokuibacteriota bacterium
CTAGCGCTCCACCGGGGTATCGGCCCGACCGCCCCATTCCGTCCAGGAGCCGTCGTAGACCGCGACGTCGGACCGTCCGAGCGCGTAGAGCCCGAGCGCGAGGACGGAGGCGGTGATGCCCGACCCGCACGATGCGACAACGGGCTTGCCGAGATCGAGCCCCAACGCCTCGAATTGCCGCCGGAGGGCGTCGGTCCCCAGGAGCGTGCCGTCCGGCTGGTACAGTTGGTCGTAAGGGAGGTTCAGGCTCCCGGGGATGTGCCCAGAGCGAAGGCCCGCGCGCGGCTCGGGCTCGGTGCCGACGAAGCGCCCGTGCGAGCGGGCGTCGAGCACCTGCTCGCGTCGCTTCGTGAGATTGCCGCGGATACTCGCGAGGTCGCGGACGAGGCGCCGGCGGAGGCGCGCGGTGAAGCGGCGCGGCCTCGGCGCCGGCGCACCCGATTCGACCGGCCGGCCCTCGGCGCGCCACCGCGGGAAGCCACCATCGAGGACGGCGACCGCGTCGTGGCCGAAGGCGCGGAAGGTCCACCACACGCGCGCGGCGCTGACGACCCCGCGCGAGTCGTACACGATCACGCGGTCGCCGTCGCCGATTCCCAGGGTCCCCACGCTCCGGGCAAATTCCGAGGGGCGCGGCAGCATGTGCGGGAGCGACGTGCGGGTGTCGGCGATCGCGTCGATGTCGAAGAAGCCGGCGCCCGGAATGTGCGCCTGCGCGAACTCGGCGCGCGCGTCACGCCTGAGCTGGGGCATGTGCCAGGAGCCGTCGACCACCCGCACGTTGCGCCGACCCAGGTTGGCGGCGAGCCACTCGGTCGTGACGAGCGGCGAGGTCACCGGCGCTCGAGCGCGCGAGGTCACGGGGCCGCCCGCCGCGGCATCTTGTCCTCCAGACGAAGCGTCTTGATGTCGTTCAGGATGACCTCCGTGAAGAGGTACGACGTCGTGTAGATCTCCCGGACGACCGCGCGCTCGTCGATCAGGAACACCTTGAGCACGTGCGCGAGCGGCCCGGCGGGCCGACCGCGCGCGTCGAGCTCGACGCGAACGTCCTGGCCAAAGCCGTCGAGGAGCGGCACCAGCGTCCGGGGGAGCTCGGTGGTGAGGAAAGCCCACTCCACGCCGTTTCGAGGCACGCCGGCCGCGTAGTGGCGCATCACCGCCGGGGTGTCCCGGGCCGGATCGAAGCTGAGCGAGACCAGCCGGACGCGCTCGCGGAGCTCGGGATCCTCGGACACCCGGTGCCGTACCGTGTGGAACACCTGGGAGGTCAGCGGACAGCCCCGGGGATCGGCGCACGACGTGTAGATGAAGCCGAGGAGCGTGATCTTCCCCGAGGTGAAGCGGGAGAGCGGCCGGCTCCGCCCATCGCGATCGAGCACCGGGCCATCCGGCGCCCGCATGATCGCGTGCAGCGCGTAGCTTCCGGGCGGCGGCGGGACGAAGTCCATCGTGACCGAGGCCGGCAGGCGGTCGTCGGGCTCATGCGCCACCCCCGGTCCGGTCCCCGCAGCGGTGGCGAGCGCTGCGACCGCCGCGAGGACTGTGATGATCCGTCCGAACCGCGGATCAGCGGAGCGTCGCGGTGCGCTCGAGCCCATACGCGGATTTCATCGCCTTCGAGCCGAGCTTCATGTGATGCGCGCGGCCGAGCTTCTCCTTGTAGAAGTCGACCTCGAAGGCGGGCTTGAGCTCCTTGCCGTCCCAGTGGAAGCCGCGCACGAACTGCTCGTCGTCCGCGCCCGCCTTGTCCCAGTTGGCGAGGAGCGAGGACGCGATGTAGACGCGCGTCCCGTCCCAGCTCTGCGAGATCATGTTGACCTGCTTGCCGGTGACCCGTTCGTAGGTCTGGCGGGGCTGCTCGGGGTTCGACAGGTCGAAGTAGCGCGTCTTGCCGTCCATGAAGGTGTTGACCCACAGCCCGGTGCCGTCCTTGTTGATGCTGATGTCCACCGGCAGCGGGATCTTCGTCGGGTCGTCGATGACCGCGACCTCCTTCGCCTGCCACTCGCCGGAGGCGTCCGGCTTGATGAGCCAGAGCTTCGAGGTGAGCGCGGTGGCGGTGATCGCCCAGGTGTCGCCGTCCTTGAGCGACCACCGGATCTCGAGCGGCGCGCCGGGAACGCTCAGGACCTTCTTCGGCTTCATCGCCTTGAGATCCCAGACAGCCATGGTGTTCCCGAAGCGCTTCATGGCCTCGGCGTCTTTCACCAGCTCGCCCAGGTTCCGCATGTAGTTCTTCCGACCAGTGAAGCTCGAGGTCAGCAGCGCGTTCTTCTGCGGATTGATCGCGATGTCGTAGCCGTAGCCGTCGCCGCCACCCGTGGCGGGCATGGGATAGGTGGCGATCAGCTCGCCCTTGTTGCTGTAGAGCGCCATTCCGGTCACGCCGCCCCCGTCCTTGGCGTTGGACAGGCCCTGGACGAGCATCCGGCCGGGCATGGCGTAGAACGTGTGCGGACCGACATACCCGGTCTTGGCCGGCATGTCCGCGATCGTCTGCACGAGCTTGGGGCGCGCGGGGTCGGTTCCGACGTCGAAGATCGAGATGCGGCTATTGTCGAGGCCGCCAGCCCAGAGGAACCGCCGGTCGTCGGTGAAGCCCATGTGATGAGCCTCGCCGCGGCCGCGCACGGACACTTTGTGGATCACCTTGCCGTAGCGACTCGAGGCCGGGTTCACGTCGATCGTGACGAGCTTGTCGGCGCCGTCTCCCATGCTCTTGACGCCGAGCGCCCAGACGTACAGGTAATCTTCCTGTCCCTTGATCAGGTTGCCCATGTAGGGCGAGTTGCACGTCTCGTCCGCGCCAGCAGGTGACGCGGCGGCGAGGGCCAGGGCCAGGACGCCGAGGATTCCTCCGAGGAACGTCTCGCGAACTCGAATGGCACGCATGCAAGGCCTCCCAAGTTTCAGTGTTGTCGTCAGTGAAGCGCTTGTGCTCACTCCCGGCTGATCCTGGCGCCGAGGCTCCGCAGGCGTTCCTCGACGCGTTCGTACCCGCGGTCCACCTGCTGCACGTTGCGGATGACCGAGCGGCCGTGCGCGGCGAGCGCCGCGGCGATCAGGGCCATCCCGGCCCGAATGTCCGGCGAGACGATCGTAGCACCGTGGAGACGACTCGGGCCGATCACGAGCGCCCGGTGGGGATCGCAGAGAACGATCCGGGCGCCCATCATGATCAGGCTGTCGACGAAGAACAAGCGGCTCTCGAAGAGCTTCTCGTGGATCAGCACGGTCCCGTCGCATTGTGTGGCGAGCACGAGGGCCAACGGGGTGAGGTCGGCCGGGAAGCCCGGCCACGGGGCATCGTCGACCTTGGGGATCGCGCCGTCGACGTCGGCGACGATGGCCCGCTTCTGCGCGGCGGGCACCCGCAAGGCCGCACCCTCGATCACGGTCTCCACGCCGAGCCGGGCGAACACCATCCTGATCATCCGCAGGTGGTCCGGAGCCACGTCCCGCACGCGAAGCTCGCCGCCCGTCATCGCGGCGACGGCGACAAAGGATCCGACCTCGATGTGGTCCGGACCGACGCGATGCCGCGCCGGGTGAAGCTCACCGACGCCGTCGATCTCGAGGACGTTGCTGCCGATCCCGGTGATCCGTGCTCCCATCGCGTTCAGGGCATGACAGAGCCCCTGCACGTGCGGCTCCGAGGCCGCGTTCAGCAGCCGCGTGCGCCCCTCGGCCATCGCGGCCGCCATCACCGCGGTCTCCGTTCCCGTGACACTGGCCTCGTCGAGGAACACCTCGGCGCCCCGGAAGCGACCCGAGAGCTCGAGGTGATAGTAGGCGTCGTCGAGGGTGATCCGGGCGCCGAGCTGGCGAAGGGCGAGCAGATGGGTGTCGAGCCTGCGGCGGCCGATCTTGTCCCCGCCCGGTCGGGGCAGCACGGCGAGACCCGTCCGCGCGAGGAGCGGGGCCGCGAGGAGGAACGAGGCCCGGATCTCCGCGGCCAGCGCCGCGTCGGGCCGCGACTCCCGGAGTCTCCCGGCGTCGACTTCGACCGCGTGCTCCCCCGACCAGTCGACGCGGACGCCGAGCGCGCGCAGGAGCTCGATCAGCGTGGTGACGTCCCGGATGCGCGGCACGTTCTCGATCACGACGCTCCCCGCCGCGAGGAGCGCCGCCGCGAGGAGCGGCAGCGCTTCGTTCTTGTTCCCGCTCGGCGTCACGTCTCCGCCGATCGGGTGCCCACCCTCGATCACGAAGCGGTCGCCCGCCGTCGAATCTGCGGACGGCATCGGTCTAGACGACGCCATCGTCGGTCGTCACCTTGACGACGACTGCGTCGCGCTTCACCGCTCGGCCGACGCCGAGCGTCACGCTGTCCTCGGGCGGCACAGGGAAGGACGTGGGATAGGCCTTGAGTTCGATGATCTTCATCGCGTCATCTCCCGGACCGAAGCCACGAGGAGTCTACGTCAACGAGGAAGGCGCGGGCCAGCCAATGTCAGGCAGTGCCACGCATGCTGACATTTTCGTCATCTCAAGGGTCGGGAAGGCCCGATTTGCCCTCGTCGGGTAAGGCCTTCACTGCGGTAAGGACTTTGCCACCCTCTCAGCCGATCTGGATCAGCCTGAAATTGCTCGCTCCCGTCGTCGGGATCCTGACGCTCGCCCGGCGGTTTAATTTTTGCATGCGTAGGGAGGTGGCTACCCTAATATGAGAAAGGAATGGCGGTGCAGCAGATTCTCGCCATAAACCGGTGACGGATTACCTTCCAGACACTCCATGTGTCGCCCGCGCCTATTGTCCTGGTTGTGAGCCCGATGCCGATCCAAGCCAGGAAATCCTCGACGTGCGCTGGTGCGAATCCCACTCTCCGGCGCGTGACGGCGCCGACGACGAGGTGGTAACCGCGTCCGCGTACCTGTCGGGGAGTGCCGAGGCGGGCGGCGACGACAACCGGCGCTGGTGCGACGTCGTCCACGGCCGCCACTAAGCGGCGGGTTCACCTCTCGGTGTGGTCAGCTCGTCGAGCGAGCGGATGATCCAGTGAGGCCGTACCGCGCTGTCCGGCGGTAGCCCGTGTCCCCCGCGGTCCATCCACACGCCCCTGAGTCCGAGCTGCTGCGGCGCGCCCACGTCCCACTCGAGATGATCGCCGACCATCCACGCCTCGGTCGGCGCGGCGCCGAGCGCCTGTAGCGCCTGTCGGTACACCGCCTCGTGGGGCTTGCCCACGCCGAACTCGCCCTCGATCAGGATCGCGCCGAAGAAGCGCGCGAGGCCGTGACGCTCGATCTTGTCGCGCTGCTGGACGGCGTCACCGTTCGTGACGAGAGCCAGCGGCACGCCCCGGCGCCGGAGATCGGTCAGGCAGTCGAGCGCGTCCGGGAACAGGCGCATCCTCTCTCTCCGCCGCGCCGCATAGTCGCGCGCGACGGCCGCCGCGAGACCGGTGGTGGTCTGGCCGAGGCGCTCGAGGGCGAATTCCACGATGTGCTGCCAGGCCCCGAGCATGTTCAAGCGCTCCCGGCGTTGGCGCTCCGGGTCGTCCCAGAACCACCGCCGGGTGTCGGCGATTGCGGTGACGAGCACGGCCGGATCGATCCCGGCGGAGGCGCAGCAGGCGCTGCAGGCCTCGGTCCAGCTCTGATCCACGCCGCCGGAGTAGTCGAGCAATGTGTCGTCGAGGTCGAGGAGCAGCGCCTTCACGGTTCTTCTCGAGCGATCACGCCCAGCACGGTCTCGACCGCGCGGAGCATGAGGGGAAAGTCCATGCTGGGCTGCTCCAGTCCCGAGGCGGCGACCATCGATGGGAGCAGCGGAAAATGGACGAAGCCAACTCTCGGCGGCCGGGACTGCTGGCGCACCGCATGGAGCGTCCAGTAGAGCGTCTGATTGCACAGGTACGTACCCGCGGTGTTCGAGGCGTAGGCTGGGATGCCGTCCGCGACGAGCGCCTTTAGGATCGCGGCGAGCGGCAGCGTCGAGAAGTACGCGGCTGGTCCGCCCGGAACGCACGGCTCCCCGCTCGCTCGAACACCCGCGTTGTCGGGCTGCTCGTAGTCCATGACGTTCACGGCGACGCGCTCGAGGGCGACGCGTGCCCGCCCGCCCGCGAGCCCGAGGTGCACGACCGCCGCCGGCCTCGTGTCCGTGAGAGTTGCCGCGAGCCGCTTCGCCGCGTCGGTGTGGTGAACGGGCAGAACCGCGCCGAGGATGCCGAAGTCGCCGACCCGACGTCCGTCGACGGCCTTGGCCAGCCCCTCGGAGGGGTTGACGGTGTGAGCCCCGAACGGCTCGAAGCCAGTGACGAGGATGACGCGATCTTCAAGCATGGCCTGTTTTCTGGCTACCGCTCAGTCTGCCACATCGCCCGTCAGCCGCGCTGCACGAGCGGGGAGAGGCGGGGTAGCGTCACCGCCACCGCCACCGCGATCGCCGTCAGGATGAGCCACGACAGGGTGTAGTCGCCGGTAGCTTCGAGCATCACGCCGAAGATCGGGGGACCGATGAGGGTCCCGCTCCACGAGCAGGCGGTGGCCGCGCCGGTCAGGAGGCCGGCGTAGCGCGGTCCACCGATCTCGGCGACGAGCGCGAAGTAGAGCCCGACCCACCCGAACGCCCCGGCTCCCGCGACCAGAGCCAGCGGAATCATGAGCCACACGGGCAGCCGGGTCCCGAGGGCGAGCGTGGCGTAGGCGACGGCACCGATGGCCGCGCTGGCCACCACGCCCGGTCGACGGCGGCCGCCGAAGGAGCGATCCGAAGCCACTCCCCACACGACGCGGCTGACCGTCCCGCCCACCTGCGCCAGGGCGAGGAACTGCGCCGCGGTCACCGCGGAAACGGCGAACGTCTCCTTCGTGTAGAGCACGAGGTAAGCCAGGAGCGAGGACTGGGTGATCGAGAGCGCGAGCCCACAGCCGAACACGACGAGAACCGGCGGGCGCCGGAGGAACGTGCCGAGCTCGGCGAGCCGCGGCTGGTCGCCCACGCGCGTGGGCGAACCGGTCGGGCCGGGACGATAGAAGATCGAGACGAGCGCGGCCGAGATGAGCGAGAGCGTGCCCGCGGCGGCGAGCGCATGTCGCCAGCTCCAGGCCAGCGCGATGGGCGGCAGCGCCAGCGCCGCGGCCAGCCCGCCCAGCGTGAGGCCGGTCTGCTTGACGCCCATCGCCATGCCGCGCTCGCGGGGCGGAAACCACTCCACAACCGCCTTGCCGGTGGCGGGATTGAGGGCGCTGAATCCGAAGCCGCCGAGGACCAGCAGCGTGAGGAGCCAGACGAGGTTCGGGCTCAAGGCCGCGAGCGTGATCATGGCGCCGACGAGGAGCTGACCGAGCCCAAGGGCGAGGCGAACGCCGAGGCGGTCGGTCAGCCAGCCGGCGGGGAGCGCCATCAGCACGCCGCCCAGATAGACCGCGGGCAGGAAGAGGCCGACCTGCACGCGGGAGAGGACGAGCGATTCGAGCAGGAACGGCGCGAGCGGAGCCACCGCCAGGGCGGTGAGGGCGCCGAGACCGTGGGTGAGTGTCACGAGCACCAGGATCGGCCAGCGGGACGTCACAGGGTCGCGATCGTCTCCCCTTCGGACTCGTTCGGGACTATTCTCTAGCTGTGATCATCGCCCAGATCACCGACATGCACGTCCGGCCTGAAGGCGTCCTCGCCTACCGGCGCGTGGACACGGCTCCCTACCTCGCCCGCGCCGTCGAGCACCTGCGCCGCCTGAGGCCGCGCCCCGACGTCGTGCTGGCCACGGGCGACCTCGTCGATGCCGGGACCGACGAGGAGTACCGGCGCCTTCGCGAGCTGCTGGCGCCGCTCCCCATGCCGGTCTACCTCATCCCGGGTAACCACGACAACCGCGATGCGCTCGCCGCCGTGTTCGCCGACCACGCGTACATTCCGCGGTCCGGTCGATTCATGCAATACGTCGTCGAGGAATATCCGGTGAGGCTCGTGGCGCTCGACACGCTCGTGCCCGGCCAGGTCGGCGGCCTGCTCTGCGGGGAACGTCTGGGCTGGCTCGCGGCGCGCCTCGAAGAGGGGCCCGATCGCCCGACCGTCATCTTCATGCATCATCCGCCGTTCGTGACGGGAATCGCGCACATGGACAGCTACGGCCTCGCCGGCGCCCGTGAGTTCGCCGAGGTCGTGCGCCGCCACCCCCAGGTCGAGCGTATCGTGTGCGGTCATCTTCACCGCCCGATCCAGGCGCGCGTGGGCGGGACACTCGCGAGCACCGCGCCGAGCACCGCGCATCAGGTCGCGCTCGACCTCGAGGACGATACCCCCCTGATGTTCACCATGGAGCCGCCGGCGTGCCAGCTCCATGTCTGGCGCCCCGGCACCGGCCTCGTCAGCCACACGAGCTACATAGGCGACTTCGACGGGCCGTACCTCTTCTCCGACGGCAGGAAGGCGGTCGGGTAAGCGTCCTCAGCCCCGCAAGAGCGCCTCGGCGGCTTCCATGAGCGTCTCGGAGAGTGTGGGGTGAGCGTGGATCGTCGCCGCGAGATCCTCGACGGTGAGCGCCGTCTCGACGGCGAGCGCGCCCTCGGCGATGAGCTCGCCGGCGCCCGGGCCCACGATGCCGACGCCGAGGACGCGGCCCGAGTCCGGGTCCGCGATGAGCTTCGTCAGGCCGTCGCTTCGCCCGAGCGTCAAGGCACGGCCGGCGGCCGCCCACTCGCGCTTGGCCACCTTGACCGTGCGACCCTCGCGCTCCGCCTCGGACTCGGTGAGCCCGCACCAGGCGACCTCCGGGTCCGTGAACACGACCGCGGGGACGACGACGTTGTCGAACGCCGCCGGGCGCCCCGCCATGACCTCGGCGGCGACCTTGCCCTGGCGCATTGCCCGGTGCGCGAGCATCGGCTCGCCGGTGACGTCGCCGACCGCGTAGATCGCTGGATCGGTGGTGCGGCAGTGGTCGTCCACGCCGATGAAGCCGCGCGCATCGGCGCTCACCCGGGTGTACTCGAGACCCAGTCCAGCACTGGCCGGCTGCCGGCCGACCGCGACGAGCACTCGGTCGAAAGCGGCGACACCGTCGCCGTCGAAGCGCGCCTCGATCGCCGAGCCTCGTTCGACGAGCGACGTCACTCTGGCGCCGAGGCGGATCTGGGCGAAGAGCTTCTCGCACCGGCGGGCGAGCGGGTGAACGAGCGCGCGGTCGACGCCCGGCAGAAGGCCGTCGGTCATCTCCACGAGCGTGACCGCGCTGCCCAGCGCGGCGTAGACCTGCCCGAGCTCGAGGCCGATGTAGCCGCCGCCGATCACGAGGAGCCGCTCGGGCACGTCGGCCAGCTCGAGTGCCGCGGTCGAGTCGATGACGCGATCGCTCGAGACGGTGAGGCCGGGCAGGCCGGCCGGCGCCGAGCCCGTGGCGATGACGGCATGCGTGAAACGCACTTTTTGCGGCTCGTCGCCCTCGACGCGCAGCTCGCGCGAGCTCTCGAAGACCGCGCGGCCGCCGATCACCTCGACGCCTTTCGCCTTCGCGACCGACGCGAGCCCGCGCGCGAGCCGGCCGACGACCCGCTCGGCTTTCCACTTGCGCAAGGGGTCGAGCGACACCCGCGGCTCCCCGAAGTCGACGCCGAGCTCGCGGGCGCGTTCGGCGTCCTCGATGAGCGCGGCGACGTGGAGCAGCGCCTTCGACGGGATGCAGCCCTCCCAGAGGCAGGCGCCGCCGAGGCGCTTGCCAGCGTCCACGACGACCGTCTCGAGCCCCAGCTCGGCGCAGCGGAACGCCGCCGAGTAGCCGCCGGGTCCGCCACCCACCACGGCGACGTCGACCTCGATCACGAGGTCGCCCATCACCACGGCCTGATCAGTCCCTCATTCCGCGACGCCGCGGACCGCCCAGGCGCGAGCGATCAGACGGATGCTGCCGTCGGCTTGGATCGGCAAGGTCGACCGGACGCGCTCACGGAGGGCGGCGCGGCGCTCCTCGCTGAGCGACATGCAGTACCCGGGTGCCGGCGCCTGCCCGCCGAGGAACGGCGACCAGTAGTCGTCGAAGTCCTTGAAGACCGTCGGAACGTCGATCGCGAGAACGCGGACGTCCTGTAGGCCGGCGCCCTCGAAGAGCTCGACGAGCGGCGCGGGCCTGGCGAGTGGAAACCGCCGTCCTTCGTCGAGCTCGAGCGCCCCGGGATCGAGGGCGACGGCCGCGTCCCAGAAGCGGCGCATGAGCTGCATCTCACCCGCGTAGTCCCAAACGTACGCCGCCGCCGTGCCTCCGGCCGACAGCGCGCGCTTCAGCTCGCTCACCGCCCGCGCCTGGTCCGGCACGAAGTTCAGCACCAGTCCGGAGACCACGGCGTCGTGCTCACCGTCCTTGACGGGGAGCGCCTGGGCGTGGCCGGCGCGGAAACTGACCCGCGGGTCGGTGACGCGCGCGCGGGCATACGCGAGGTACTCCTCGGACGGGTCGACGCCGACGACCGCGTCCGGCGAGCAGCGCGAGACGATGGTCTGGGTCAGAGCGCCGGTGCCGCAGCCGACGTCGAGCCAGCGAAGGTCGTCGGGCGCGTCGAGCCAGCCCAGAAAGTCACGCGCGACGAGCCGGCTCCAGCGGCCCACATAGGGCTCGTAGGTATCACCGCTCGACCAGGTATCTCGATGGTCGGACATCCAGGCCTCCTTTATGGCCACCTGTCGGATCACCACTCCAGGAGAAGCTGCTCGGGGCGCTCGAGCCGCCGCACGATGGCCGCGGCGAAGCGGGCGCCGTCGGCGCCGTCGGCGACGCGGTGGTCGAACGTGAGCGAGATCGGCAGGAGCGTGCGCGGCACGATCCGGCCCTTCTGCACGACGGGCTCTTCTCGGGCTCGGGCGACGCCGAGGATGGCCGCCTCGGGGTAGTTGATGATCGGAATCGCGCCCGTGCCGCCGAGCGCGCCGATGTTGGTGATCGTGAACGTGCCTCCGCGCAGGTCGTCGAGCGTCGCTTTGCCCTCGCGGACGCGCTGGGCGAGCGCCGCCAGCTCGCGCTGCAGCTCGATGAGCGGCTTCCGATCGACGTCGCGGATCACCGGGACGATCAGGCCGCGCTCGGTGGCCACGGCGACGCCGAGATGGCAGTACCGCTTGAGGATCAGCTCGCCCGCGGCCGGGTCGAGGCTGGCGTTGAACTGCGGGTGCTCGTGGAGCGCGAGCGCCGCCGCTTTCAGGAGGAAGCTCGTCAGGGTGAGCGTGAGGCCGCGCTCGCGTGCGGGCTCCACGTTGCGGCGGATGATCGCGTCGAGCTCGGTGACGTCAGCACGATCGAAGTGCGTCACGTGCGGGATGAGCGTGGCCGAGAGCGTCATGCGCTCGGCGATGGTGCGACGCAGGTGGGACAGGGGCTGCCGCTCCACCGGCCCCCACTGCTCGAACCTGGGCAGCGCCGGCTCCACGCCGACCGACCGTAGCGGCTTGGCGATGGCGCCGCGCTCGGGAGCCTGCCCGGCCGGTGCGACTGGCCGTCGCTCGGCGCCGCCGGTGGCGGCGCGCACGTCGTCGTCGGTCACGCGCCCGCCCGGCCCGGTGGCCCTCGCGGTACCGAGATCGACGCCGAGCTCGCGGGCGAGACGCCTCGTGGCCGGCGTCGCCGGCACCGGCCCCACCCGCGCTCCGGCCGCCGCCGGTCCTCTGCTCGCGTCGCCTGAACCCCTCGTCGCCGCCGACACGGGCCCGCTACCTCGCGTGGCCGCGGCGGCCGCCGGCGTGGTGGAGGGTGGGCTCACGTCGCCGGCCGCTGCGGGTTCCCGTCGGGGAGGGGGGGTGGGGCGGCCCTGCTGGAACCTGTCGTCGTTCTCAGGTTTCGGCAGGGTCGCCCCACCTCCCCGCCCCGACGGCGCCAGCGCCGCGTCGTCGAATGTGATGAGCACCTCGCCGACCTTCACGGTCTGACCGGGCTGGATGTGGATGCTCGCCACGCGACCGCCGAACGGCGAGGGGATCTCGACCGTGGCCTTGTCGGTCTCGACCTCGAGGAGCGGCGCGTCCTCGCCGATGACGTCGCCCTCATTGACGAGGACCTTGACGATCTCGGCCTCGGTCAGTCCCTCACCCAGGTCTGGCAGCGCGAATGGCCGGGGCATTGCCTCAGAACGCGAGGGTCGCGCGCGCGGCGGCGACGACCCGGGGCACGTCGGGGATGTTCGCCTTCTCGCGCGCGAAGCCGACGAACGGCACGTCGTGCGCGGCCACGCGTCGGACCGGCGCCTCGAGCGAGAGAAACGCGCCGTCCATGATCGAGGCGGCGATTTCGGCGCCCGCGCCGAAGCTGCGCGGCGCCTCGTGGACGACGACGGCGCGGCCGGTCTTCTTGACCGAGGTCACGAGTGCGTCGCGATCGAGCGGCGAGATCGTCAGCAGATCGATCACCTCGGCGTCGACCCCGTCCTCGTCGCGGAGGACATCGGCGGCCTCGAGGGCGACGCGGACCATGGCGCCGTAGGCGATCAGCGTGAGGGCGCTCCCCTCACGCGCCACCTGCGCGCGCCCGAGCGGCACCGTCTCGCTCTCCTCCGGAACCTCCTCCTTGGCGGCGTGGTAGAGCGCCTTCGCCTCGAAGAAGATCACGGGGTCGGGATCGCGGATGGCGGCGGCGAGCAGCGCGCGCGCGTTGCGCGGGCCCGATGGAATGACCATCTTCAGCCCGGGAATATGGGCGTAGAACTGCTCCTCTGATTCCGAGTGATGTTCGAGAGCGCGAACGCTTCCCCCGTATGGCATGCGGATCACCATCGGGATGTGAAAGCGTCCCTGCGAGCGTGCGCGGTAGCGCGCGCAGTGGTTCTCGATCTGGTGGAAGCACTGGAAGGCGAAGCCCGAGAACTGGATCTCGCAGACGGGCTTGAGGCCGTAGAGGGCCATGCCGACGGCGGTCCCGATGATGGCCGCTTCGGCCAGCGGGCTGTCGATGACGCGCTGGGAACCGAACTTCCGCTGCAGATCATCGGTCACGCGGAAGACGCCGCCGTCCACGCCGACGTCCTCGCCCAGGACGAGCACGTCAGCGTCGCGCTCCATCGCCTGGAAGAGGGCGAGGTTGAGCGCCTTGACCATGTTCAGCTTGGGCATCGCGTCAGCGCCGCGTCAGCCGCTGGCCCCGCATCGGCGTGGGGCCCGGCGTCATCGGCGGCTCGCCGGCGCTCGCCGGGGCGGCCGGCTCACGCGCGGCCATCTCTTCCCGCTGGGCCTTGAGGTCCGCCGGCAGCTCGGCGTACACGTGGTCGAACATCGTGAGCGGATCGGCGGGCGGTGCCGACTCGAAGCGACGCACCGCCTCGGCGATCTCCGCGTCGATCCGCTGCTCGACGTTCGCCTCGAAGAGATTCCGTTTCTCCAGGTACGCGCGGAAGCGGGTCAGAGGGTCCTTCTGCTCCCACATCGCGACCTCTTCGGCGGTCCGGTACTTGGTCGGATCGTCGGCGGTCGTGTGAACGCCGAGGCGATACGTCACGCACTCGATCAGCGTGGGACCGTCGCCGGCGCGCGCCCGATCGACGGCCTCGCGCGCGGCGGCGTAGACGGCGAGGACGTCGTTGCCGTCCACCTGGATGCCGGGCAGGCCGTAGGCGAGCGCCTTCTGGGCGATCGTGCGCGAGTGCGTCTGCTTCTTCAGGGGTACCGAGATCGCCCACTGGTTGTTCTGGCAGACGAAGACCACGGGGACGTGCCAGACCCCGGCGAAATTCAGCGCTTCGTGGAAGTCGCCCTCGGACGTCGCCCCGTCGCCGAAGTACGCCATGACGACCACGTCGTCGCCCCGGTACTGAGCGGCGTAGGCGAGACCCACCGCGTGGGGAAGCTGGGTCGCGACCGGGATCGTGATCGGCAGATCGTGCTGATCGAGGGCCGGCTGGCCCCCTTCGAGATGGCCCGCGAAGAAGAGCAGGAGCTTCTCGATCGGCCACCCGCGCCAGATCATCGCCGCCGTCTCGCGGAACGACGGCACCATCCAATCGATCCGCCGCAGGGTGAAGGCGCTTCCCATCTGGGAGGCCTCCTGACCCTTGATCGGGGCGAAGGTCCCGATGCGTCCCTGGCGCTGCAGACGCACCATTCGCTCGTCGAGCCGGCGGCCGAGCACCATCGCGCGATAGAGGGCTCTCAGGTCTTCCCCGGCCAGCTTGGGCTCGAGCGCGGTGTCGAGGTTGCCGTCGCTGTCGAGGATCGACAGGTATTCGACCTGGAATCGAGGTTCGAGGGTGATTCTGGGCATTGGCGGCCCAGATCCATTCTAACCCTGCAACCCCCGAGAGCTACCTCTTTGCGGCCTGGGCCTTCTTCGCGGGGGCGGCCGCGGCGGGCTCGGCCCGCTTCGCCTTCGCCAGGGGCTTCTTCTCGCCGGCGGCGACGCGCTTGGCGAGGCTTTCCTTGAGCGCTTCCATCAGGTCGATCACCTGGGCGCGCTGGACCTGGGGCCCGGCGGCCGTGACTTCCTTGCCCTCGACCTTCTGGTTGATCAGGTCGAGGACGCGGTGGCGATACTCGTCCTGGTATTGCTCCGGGTGGAACTCGTCGTTCGAGAGGCCGTCGATGAGCTGGAGCGCCAGCTCGAGCTCGCCCGCTTTGATCTTCGCCGACTGTCCACGGTCGATCTCGCCGAAGTCTCGCACCTCGTCGACGAAGTACATCGTGTGGAGCATCAGGCCGCCCCGGGCCGGTCGGATGAGAACGAGACTCTCCTTGCCGCGCATGACGAACTTGGCCAGGGCGACCCGCCCGCCCTTCTCCATGGCGTCGGCGAGGAGGCGATACGCCTTGTCGCCGCCCTTGTCGGGTCCGAGATAGTAGGTCTTCTCGAAGAAGATCGGATCCACGGACTGGAGCGGCACGAACTCGGCGATGTCGATGACCTTCGAGGCCTCGCCCTCGAGCGACTTCAGCTCCTCGTCGGCGACCCGCGCGTACTGGTCCTTCGTGAACTCGTAGCCGCGAACAAGGGACGCACGATCGACGACCTCGTTGCACACGGGACAGAACGTCTGCTGCTTGATCCGCGAGCCGCACTTCGCATGGAGCAGGTTGAAGGACACGCTCGCCGGGGACGCGGCGGTGAAGAGCCGGACCGGGATCGAGACCAGGCCGAAGGAGATCGTCCCGGAGCCGATGGAGTGCGGCGCCATGGTTTGCACCATAGCACGATGCTCCCTATGATGCGCGCAGGCATGGTCTCTCCCATGGATAGCGTGTCCGCGCCGGTCGAGCGGCGACATGTCGGGGTCTTGACCGCCCTTTCGGCGCTCGCCCTCGTCGCCTTCTTTGCCCTGATGGCCTGGCTGCAGTACGGCGGGTCACGCGTGGAGACGGTGGCGGAGCCCGAGCGCGCGCTCGCGCTGATCGTCGGCCGGACCATGGATTTCGACGAGGCGATCGCGCGCGCGCCCGCGTGGGAGCGGTTTCTCTACCGAGTGATGTCGAGCGAGCCTGCGGGGGACCTCCAGGAGGCAATCCGATGGTACGAGGAGCTCGCCGACGCGTCGTTCGATCCCGCCGTCGATCTGCACCTTGCGATCCTCGAGGGTGAGGTCGGGCGTCTGGACAGCGTCCAACGCCGGACGGACGAGTGGGATCACCGACCCGACCCGCTGCCCGCGCTCGCGCGTCTCGTCGCCGCTGCCTATCTCGGCGACGAGCTGGATACGCCGGACGGAACGGCCCTCGACGAGGCGCTCGGAGAAGCGCTCGAGCTGGGCTGGTTCAGGGACCGGATCGCTACGCGCCTGGCGTCCCGAGCGGGCGACCGCGAGCTGCTGGGCAGGGTGACGGAGGCGCAGGTTGCTCGGTCCGACCGGCTGCTGCTCCGCATGCGTCCGATGATCGCGCTCGAGCTGGTGTTGCTCGGCGTGGGGCTGCTCGTGCTGATACGGCTCGCGCGGCGGCGCGGCCTCGCACGGGTGGGCGCCGCGATCCTCCCGCCGGCCTGGCGGGGCCGCGAGGGCGTGGTCGTCCTTGTCCGCGGCGGGGCGCTCGGCGTGATCACGCTCAGCGTTCTCTACCTCTATTCCGTCGTGGGCCCCGAGCAGCCGTTCACCCGGGTGATGCTCGGTACCGTGACGAACCTCGCCTTCGTGCCGGTGCTGGTCCTCGCCCATCGCCGCCTGCTGCGGCCGTCGGGGTTGCGCTTCGGCGAGACCTTCGGGCTGGTGCCCGTGGCCGGCGGGTGGCGAAGGCTTGCCCTCGTGTTCCTCGCGCTTCTCGCGGTCGGCCAGCTCGGCGAGGGCGTGATGGACGTGGCCGGGCGATGGCTCGGGCTGTCCGCGCACTGGACCGAGTGGTTCGACCGCGACCTGGTGTGGGGCGCGCCGCTGGTGGTCGGCGTGACGCTCCTCGACACGGTCGTCCTCACGCCGGTGTTCGAGGAGATCGTGTTCCGCGGGCTCCTGTTCGCGACCCTGCGCCGAAGGTTCGGAACGAGCGTGGCGGCCGTGCTGAGCGCGGCGATCTTTGCCGTCGCCCACGGCTACGGCGTCCTCGGCTTCGCCGCCGTCTTCTGGAGCGGGCTCCTGTGGGCGTGGGCGTACGAGCGAACCGGCAGCCTGCTCCCGTCGATCGCGTCGCACGCGGTGGACAACCTCATGGCCTCGCTGGGCGTGATCCTGGTGCTGCGTGGCTAGCCGCGATCTCCAGGAATATCGGCGAAAGCGCGATCCCGCGCTGACGCCGGAGCCGTTCGGCGGCCCGGGCCAGGCCGGTGGCAGCCGGTTCGTCGTTCACAAGCACTCGGCGCGACGGCTCCATTATGATCTGCGCCTGCAGATCGACGGCGTGCTGAAGAGCTGGGCCGTGCCCAAGGGGCCCTCGGTGCGCTCCCACGAAAAGCGGCTCGCCGTGCACGTCGAGGATCATCCCCTCGAGTACGCGGACTTCGAGGGCGTGATCCCCGAGGGCAATTACGGCGCGGGCCCGTCGATCGTGTGGGACGCCGGCCGGTTCCGGCTCGTGAAGCCGGAGCCTGCGCGCGAGCAGCTCGAGCGCGGCAAGCTCGAGTTCGAGCTGTTTGGCTTCAAGCTCCGTGGGCGGTGGACCCTCGCGCGCATGAGCGGCAAGGAGCGCGAGTGGCTGTTACTGAAAAAAGCCGACGCGTACGCCGGCGAGACCGAGCCGACCGAGCGCTTCCCCGAGTCGGTGCTCTCGGGCCTGACGGTGGAGGAGCTGCGCGACGGCCCGGGACGGGTCGAGACGCTGCGCAAGCGCCTGGCCGAGCTCGGTGCGCCGCGCGCCGAGATCGCGCCGCGTGGCGAGCTCTTGATGCTCGCCACGCTCGTCGACGAGGCCCCCACCGATCCGGCGTGGCTCTTCGAGATCAAGTACGACGGAGTCCGCGTCCTCGCCTCCCGCGCCGATGACCACGTCGAGCTTCGCGGACGCAGCGGTCAGCTCGTCACCACCCGCTATCCCGAGGTGACCGCGGCCCTGCGCGCGCTGCCGCTCCCGCGGTTCCTGCTGGACGGCGAGATCGTCGCGCTCGAGGCCGAAGGGCGCTCGAGCTTTCAGCGGCTCCAGGAACGGATGGGGCTCACGAGCCCGGCCGACATCGCGCGCGCGCGCGCGGAGGTGCCGGTCAGCGCGGTCTTCTTCGACGCGCTCGGGCTCGACGGACGCGATGTGCGCAAAGTCCCGCTCGAGGCGCGCAAGGAATGTTTGAGGCTCTTCCTGCCGGCGCGCGGAGTCGTCTACTACAGCGATCATGTCGTCGGCCACGGCGCCGAATTCCTCGCCGCCGCCTGCGAGCAGCATCTGGAGGGCGTGATCGCGAAGAAGCGCGACAGCCCGTACCTCTCGAGACGCACGAAGGACTGGCTCAAGATCAAGTGTCAGCTCCGGCAGGAGTTCGTCATCGGCGGCTACACGACGCCCCAGGGCACGCGCGCCCACTTCGGCGCCCTGCACCTGGGCCTCTACGAGGACGGCCAGCTCGTCTACGTCTCCAAGGTCGGCACGGGTTTCGACGACCGGACGCTCGAGCTCATCAGCGAAGAGCTCCGCCCGCTGGCGCGGGCGACCTCGCCCTTCGATCGCGGCACGCCCGGCGGGCGCGGCCACCACTGGGTCGAGCCCCGGTTGGTATGCGAGGTTCGCTTCACCGAATGGACACGCGACGGGGGTATCCGTCATCCTGCGTTCCTCGGGTTGCGGGAGGATAAGCGCCCGGAAGACTGCGTGCGCGAAGTACCGGTGGCGGCGCGTGGGGACGGGGCCGGGGCGGAGGGGCCGGCAGGTGTCGCGGGACCACGCGGCACGCTCCCGCTGCCCGCTAGCGGCTGGGCTCCATCCCGGCGCGGGCGGTCCGTCGCCACTTCTCGGGAACGGGTCCCTGCGACACCTGCCGGCCCCTCCGCCCCGGCCCCGCCCCCACGCGGTCGCGCTGGTGCTCGCACGCAGGTATCTCGGCGTTCTTCGTCCGCAGGCGGGCAGGAGCCGGGGGCGGATGAGCGGCGCGTGAGCATTACGAATCCGAGGAAGGTGTTCTGGCCCGACGAGGGATACACGAAGTCGGACTTGATCGATTACTACGACTCGGTCTCGCCGTGGCTCCTGCCCTATCTCAAGGACCGGCCGCTCGTGCTCACGCGCTATCCCGATGGGATCAAAGGGAAGTCCTTCTTTCAGAAGGACGCGCCCGAATGGATCCCATCGTGGATCAGGACCGCGCGGATCCACTCGCACGACGTGGGCCGCGACATCGACTACTTCATCGTGGACGACCGCGAGAGCCTCCGCTACGTCGTGAATCTCGGGACGATCCCCCTGCACCTCTGGAGCTCACGCCTGCCATCGCTCGACCATCCGGACTGGCTCGTGCTCGACCTCGATCCCAAAGGGGCGCCGTTCACCGACGTCGTGAAGGTGGCGCAGGCGCTCGGCCGGATCCTGGACGAGCTCGCGCTGCCGAGCTACGTCAAGACGTCCGGGGCGACGGGCCTTCACATCCTCCTGCCGCTCGGCGCCCGGTACGACTACGACGTGACGCGGACCTTCGCGCGGCTCCTCGCGGTGATGGGGGTCGACGCCGAGCCCGCGATCTCGACGATCGCGCGGCCGCTGCGCTCGCGCGGCGGCAAGGTCTACATCGACTTCGGCCAGAACGGCCGGGGCCAGACCATCGTGGCGCCGTTCTCGGTGCGCCCGCTGCCGGGGGCGCCGGTCTCGTGCCCGCTCCGCTGGGAGGAGGTCACCGCCAAGCTCGACCCCGCGCGCTTCACGATCAAGACGGCGCCGGCGCGCTTCCAGAAGCTCGGCGACCCACTGGCCCCGGTGCTCACCGGGCGGATCGACGTCGCGGTCGCCCTCCGGAAGCTCGAGCGCCGGGGCGCGCCGGATCGCTGAGCGCGGCCCGTCAGGCAGCCCGCTGGCGGTTGCCACGGTCGCTAGCCGAGGCTCGCCTCGAGGCGCGCGACCATCTCGTCGACCTCGTCAGTGGACACGTTGAGCGCCGGCATGAAGCGGAGCGTGTCAGGGCGCGGCGCGTTGATCAAGAGCCCGTGGTCGAGCGCCGCCGTCACGACCTTCTTCGAGTCCTGCCCCTTCAGCTCGAGCGCGAGCAGCAGCCCGCGGCCGCGGACTTCGCCGTGGCCGCGGTCGGCCGCGAGGGCTCGCAGGCGATCCGCCAGGTAGGTCCCGTTCGCGGCGACCATCTGAAGAAACTCCGGCTGTTTGACCGTCTCGACCACGGCGCATCCGACGGCGGCCATGAGCGGATTGCCGTTGAAGGTACCGCCCTGGTCGCCGTATTCGAAGCAGCTGACGCTGTCGGCGGCGACGAGCGCCGCGAGTGGGACTCCGCCGCCGAGGCCCTTGCCGAGCGTGACGATGTCCGGCGCGATGCCGGCGTGCTGGCAACCGAGGAAGCGCCCGGTGCGTCCGATGCCCGTCTGGACCTCGTCGAGGATCATCAGGATTCCGCGCTCCCTCGTCAGCGCCCGCAGCGCGCACAAATAGTCGTCGGGGGCGACGACGACGCCCGCCTCGCCCTGGATCGGCTCGAGCATCACCGCGACCGTTCGGGGGCTGATGGCCCCCGTGACGGCGTCGAGGTCGCTCAAGGGGACCTTCCGAAACCCTGGGACTTTCGGCTCGAACAGCGCATCCCAGCCCGGCTTGCCCGAGGCGGCCATCGTCGCCAGGGTGCGCCCGTGAAAGCTCCCGTGCATGGTGATGATCTCGAAGGCGCCGTCGCGGTGCCGGGACCCCCACTTGCGCGCCAGCTTGATGGCGCCCTCGTTCGCCTCGGCGCCGCTGTTGCACGGGAACACCTGGTCGAGCCCCGACGTCTCGGCGAGGAGGGCCGCGAGCTCCGCCATCGGCTCGTTGTAGTACGCGGGGCTGCAGTTGATGAGCCGGCCACCCTGCGCCTGCAGCGCGTCGAGCACGACCCGCGGCGAGTGCCCGAGCGAGTTCACGGCCCATCCCTGGACGAAGTCGAGATAGCGCTTGCCGTCGCGATCCCAGAGCCACGAGCCCGCACCCCTGACCATGACGAGGGGCGGTCGGTCCGCGGTTTTCATGATCCGGTCGAGCGTCTCAGTCATCACTCGATCCTCCTGTGATCAGGTCCATCGGATTTCATCGAGATGGCGCTGCATGATGGTGACGTCGTGCCAGCGGCCGAGCTTGAACGCGGATTCCCGCTCGACGCCGACCCGGTAGAACCCGTGGCGCTCGTGAAGGCGAAGGGACGCGGCGTTCTTCGCCGTGATGCGCGCCAGCATCGAGTGGTGCCCCAGCACCCCGGCGCGCCGGATCAGCTCGGCGAGGATCAGGCTCCCGAGGCCCGTGCCGCGCCGGCCGCGCTTGACGTAGACGGAATCCTCGACAGTACGGGCGAAGGCCCGCCGGGGCTGGTAGGGCGAGAGGGAGCCGTACGCCACCACGTCCTCAGCGGCCACGGCGACGATGGCGGGGTAGCTCTCGGTGTGCCGGGCCAGCCACTCGCTCTGGGCGACCTGATCCCTGGGCTCGGTGTCGGTGGTCGCATCGGTGCAGAGGACCTCGTGGTTCCAGATCGCGGCGATCTGCTCGAGGTCCGCCTCGTGCGCGTCGCGGATCGCGACCCGGCCGGGGCCCGCGTCGCGAGCGCTACGCGGGCGCGAGTCCGGGCACGGCCCGAGGGCCGCGAAGAAGCCTCCGGCGCGCGGCAACGGCCCGAGCGCAGTCCAGCCGCTCCCGCGCGACCATCTCGGCGAAGTAGGGGTTCATGTCCACGGACCGCATGATCGCGCAGGACGGATCATCAGGGAAATCAATTGTTATGATCGTTACGATCAGTTATTTTTTAGTCTCGACATGAATCTCCAGCTCACCCACCTGCACACGCTCGAGGCGGTGGCGCGCCACGGCAGCTTCTCACGGGCGGCGCGCGAGCTCCGGCTCACGCAGCCGGCGGTGAGCATGCAGGTGCGCCAGCTCGAGCGGGATCTGGGGCTGCCCCTGCTCGAGCGCGTCGGCAAGCGGACCTATACGACCAAGGCGGGCGAGGTGCTCCTGGCCCACGCCGGCCGCGCCCTGCAGGAGCTCGACCGGGGCGTCGAGCTCGTGCAACAGCTCCGGGGTATCGTGGCCGGACGGGTGCGACTCGGCACCAGCGCGTCGTTCAGCATCTATCTGCTGCCGCCGGCACTACGCCGGTTCCGGGCGCGCTATCCGCAGACCGAGCTCGTCGTCGTCACGGGCAACGCGCCGGAGATCGCGCGGGCGGTCGTGGCGAACGAGCTCGACGTCGGGATCGTGAGCTTGCCGGTGCGCGAGCGTGAGCTGGCGGTGACCGCGCTCTACCGCGATGAGCTGGTCGCGATCGGCCCGCCGGGCCGCCGCTGGCCGCGCGGTCGGCGCGTGAATGCGGCCGAGCTCGTGCGCGAGCCGCTGATCCTGTTCGAGCAGGGGGCGCCGCTCCGGCGCGTGATCGACGAGTGGTTCCAGCGCGGGAGTGCTTCGCCCGCCCTGCCGATGGAGCTGGGCAACACCGAGGCGATCAAGAAGCTCGTCGAGACGGGGCTCGGACTGTCGGTGACCTCCTGGTTCGCCGCCAAGGCCGACGTACGGGCGCGCCGACTTGCCGCGGTGAGGCTCGACCCACCACTCTTCCGCCAGATCGGGATCGTGCTCCGCCGCGACAAGCCGCGGACGCCGGTGCTGGCCGCCTTTCTGGCAACGCTCGACGCCCTGCGTCGATCCCTCGCGTAGCGCCATTTCCTCGGCCGCCCGATTCCTCCCGGCGGCTCGATCGAGCCATCTACTGGGCGACGAGGGACATGAGCGCGCCGCCGCCTGCCGCGAACAGGACGACGAGCCACGCCGGTGCGCTCCAGAGGGCGAGCAAGCCGAAGGCCGCGAAGGCGAGACCCATATCGGCCGGGCCCCGGATCGCGCTCGTCCATACAGGCTGATAGAGCGCGGCTATGAGCAGCCCGACGACCGCCGCGTTGATCCCACGTAGCGCGGCCTGGAAGCCGGGTCTCACGCGGAGCGCGTCCCAGAACGGGAGGGCCCCGACGATCAACAGGAAGGATGGCAGGAAGATCGCCACGAGCGCGACGACGGCGCCCGCGAGGCCATTCGGGCGTGGCCCCCTCACCGCCCCCAGGTAGGCGGCGAACGTAAAGAGCGGGCCCGGCACAGCCTGGGCGGCTCCGTAGCCGGCGACGAACTGCTCGCCGGTCACCCAACCAGGAGGGACGACCTCCGCCTGGAGCAAGGGGAGCACCACGTGGCCCCCGCCGAAGACCAGCGACCCGGCGCGGAAGAAGCTGTCGAATAGCGCGAGCCCGTGGCTTCCCACGAGCTGACGGGCAATCGGCAGTGCGACCAATAGGCCGAAGAACGCCACGAGCACGGTCGCGCCCAGCCGGCGCCCGACGGGCAGCTGTCTCTGTGTGGTCGCCGGCGCGGGGATGCCGGGCAGGAGCCGCAACCCGACCAGGGCAGCGGCGGCGATGATGGTCACTTGCCCGGGTCCCGTCGGCCACAGGAGCGCGCTGATAGCCGACAGGATCGCGATCGTAGCCCGCTCGCGGTCGGGCGCCAGGGCGCGCGCCATCCCCCAGACGGCGAAGGCGACCACGGCGACGGCGGCCACCTTGAGTCCGTGCAACCAGCCGGCATCGGCGACCTGGAGCACCCGGAGGCCGTACGCGAAGGCGACCAGCGCGATGGCTGAGGGCAACGTGAACCCGAGCCACGCCGCAACGCCGCCCAGCAGGCCGCCGCGCGTGATGCCGATGGCGATGCCGACCTGGCTGCTGGCCGGGCCCGGGAGAAACTGGCAGAGCGCGACGAGATCGGCGTACGTCGTCTCGTCCAGCCACTTGCGTCGGACCACGTACTCGTCCCTGAAGTAGCCGAGATGCGCCACCGGCCCTCCGAAGGAGGTCAGCCCCAGACGCGTCGCGACCACCAGCACCTCTAGAACATGAGAAGAACTGCTGCCGGCCGCTCCGTCCGTCTGCACCGCCGCGGGTCCCTCGTTCACCGGACATTCACTCTGTCGATCCCTCGCGGAGCGCGAGGAACCGCTGGGCCAGGGCCGGTCCGGACCCGGAATCCTCGTGCTTGAAGAAGACGA
>JAHFDK010000072.1 GCA_023249095.1 Candidatus Rokuibacteriota bacterium
GCGTCGGGCCCGGCGACGTGGTGCTGGCCGAAGACCTGACGGGTCAGGGGCATATTACCCGCGTCGTCGGGGATCAACCGCGGCTCTACGCGCTGGTGCCCCTGGCGGACCACTAGACCCCGCGAGGAGCGGCCGGCGGCCGCCCGAAAAGGAGAGCCGGAGTACTCGCTACTCGAGCGCCGGCCTTGCCGGCGCAATCGAATCCGCTGGAAGGACACGCCGCTCCGCCCGCTTGACGAGGGCGCGCACACGAGAGGCCAGCCGGCGGGGTTCGACTGGCTTACTCATGTAGTCATCGGCGCCTACCGCGAGGCCTTCTTCCTCACGCTCGAGGTTGGTGTCCGCGGTCAGCATGAGGATCGGCGTCCGTTCGGTCGTGGGATTCGCACGGAGGGCCCGGACGAGAGCCATCCCGTCCATTCCGGGCATGCTACGGTCGGTCACGACGACATCGGGCCGCTCCTGGAGCGCGAGGGCCAGGCCCTGGACACCGTCGACCGCCACCGTCACGGTGAACCCCTCGAGCTCGAGGTAGTACTTCACGACGGTCACGATGATCGGGCTGTCTTCGACCACGAGCACGCGCGCGTTCGCCGGCGCCGCGGAGGCCGCCGGTGCGGGTCGCTGGGTTTCGGCGGCCGCACCGGGCACCGCCGGCAACGTCGCCGCGGCGGGGCGCCCGGAGTCGGGAGGCACGGCTCGCCCGAGCTCCTTGAGCGTCGTGAGCCCCTGCGCGGCCTTGGCGATCCCGTCCTCCATGAGCGTCCGCATCCCGGCACGGCGCGCAGCCTCGCGCAGCTCGTCCTCGGACGCGCGCCGCAAGATCAGCTCGCGCAGCTCGTCGGTGACGTACATCAGCTCGTGCACGGCCAGCCGGCCCCGATAGCCTGAGCTCCCGCACTCCTTGCACCCGGCGCCGGCTTTCCACTCCGCCCCCGCGGGCAGCCGGGTGGTGCCGCCGACCCGCTCGACGTCCTCGGGGGCGGGCGCGGCGGGCTCGGTGCACGCGGTGCACGGCCGTCGCACCAGACGCTGAGCGAGGACGCCGACGATCGAGGAAGCGATCAGGAACGGCTCGATGCCAAGGTCGAGCAGCCGGGTGATCGTTCCGGCCGTGTCGTTCGCGTGGACGGTGCTCAGCAGCAGGTGGCCCGTCTGCGCCGCCTCCAGCGCGATGCTGGCGGTCTCGTGGTCGCGGATCTCGCCGACGAGCACGATGTTGGGATCCTGGCGCAGGATGGACCGCAGCCCGGCGGCGAACGTCACGCCCGCCTTGGGATTGATCTGGACCTGGTTGACGCCCGGGAGCTGGTACTCGATGGGATCCTCGACCGTGATGATGTTCTTGGTCGTCGACCGCAGCCAGCTCAGCGCGGCGTAGAGGGTGGTGGTCTTGCCACTGCCGGTGGGCGCTGCGACGAGCAGCATGCCTTGCGGGCGCGAGAGCAGCTCGCGGAATTTCTGGAGACAATCCCCCGTCCCCATCAGCATCGCCAGGTCCAGCTGGCGCTGTTCGGTGTCGAGCAAACGCACGACGATCTTCTCGCCGAACTGCGTCGGCAGGCTCGAGAGCCTGAGGTCGATGCGGCGATCACCGAGTCGAAGCGTGCTGCGGCCGTCCTGCGGCTTGCGGCGCTCCGCGATGTCCATGCCGGCGATGATCTTGAGGCGCGAGATGAGCGCGTTCTGGAGGTCGCGCCGAATGCGCATCACGTCCTCGAGGAGCCCGTCGATCCGTCTGCGCACCAGCAGGTGACCCTCTTGCGGCTCGATGTGCACGTCGCTGGCCCCGACCCGCGCAGCGTCGCTCAGGATCATGTTGACGACGCGGATGACCGGCGGCAGGGCGCCGACCCGCGCCGCATCCGCCGCGTTGTGTGCCTCCCATTCGACCTCGCCGGCCGGCGTGACGTCCTGGAAGACGTCGAAGGTGTCGTCATCCGCGTTGCCGGCCGCGCCGCGCTCCAGCTTCGACCGCACGGCCGTCTCCGAGGCGACGACGGCGACCACGCGCTTGCCGGTGCGGAACTCGACGTCCTGCAACGTCCGGTAGTCGAGCGGGTTGGCCATCGCCAGCCGGAAGGCCCTGCCGTCGAATCCGAGCGCCAGGACGAGCCGCTCGCGGGAGAAGTCGGCCGGCAGCAGCGCCGTCACCGCGTCGCCGAGCCCGGACACCGCGTCCGGAGTGATGTAGTCCAGGCGAAGACCGCTGGCGATCGCTGAGCACGCGGCCTCTTCATCGGCCAGGCCCAGCGCCGACAGGATCTTCGGCAGAGTCCCTCCCTTCGCGGCCTGGATCTCGATGGCGCCTGCGATCGCAGTCGCGTCCGCAATCCCCGCCTGCACGAGGAGGTTCGCCACGATCCCGTACTTGGTCTCGTGCTCAGCCTTCATGATGCCCCTTCCCAGTTCAGCTCATTCCCCGACCTGTCGCCCTCGGGCGACGGCCGGCCACGGTCTTTGATCTTCGAGAGGCGCGGGCACATGGAGAGGTACACGGCAACTTCGATGCCACGAGGGCCAATATGGACTGATCTTCGAAATCAGTTGCTTACGAAGCTCCGAGCCCTGACAAGGCGCGGTCAGACAGAATGGATTGCCATATTTGACAGAGCGGCGTGGCCGAAGAACGGCTCACTCAGGGAGTGGGCGCTATTGATGCTTGGAGAGCGGCGCCCGCTGCCCCGGTCTTTCAGCTGATCTAATTGCTGATTTTCGCGGCGTCACCGGTGAGCCGCACGATGTGCAGTCCCGTATTGGCGCGGTCCGCCAGGTAGACGTACCCGCGCTCATCCGCCTCGACGTTGTTGGTCTGGATGGCCACCTTGCAGCTCCGCGTCCCGTTCGTCACGCAGCGCTCCGCCGTCCGCTCGGTGGTCGCCGGGATGTAGAACGCGGCGTCCCGCGGCGCGTAGGGATTGCGGATGTCCATGGCCCGCACGCCGCCGTTGAAGTAGGCGATGAACACGAGCTTCTTGTAGAAGATCGGCGCGAACGACTCGCTGCTCGAGTGGGGGCCGAAGCGTCCGCCCCGGCGGCAGAAGTTGCCGGGCGACTCGGGCACCTCGAACGTGGCCACCGGGAACGGCCGGGTCTCGGTCGTGATGTCGACCATGAACGTGGCGTGCCGGAACTCGCGGCACTCGTTCGCGATGGACTCCGAGACGAGGACGACGAAGTCGCGCACGCGTCCCTTGGTGTTGGGCGCCCAGTCGCCGATCGTCATGCCCAGCACGGGGAACGCCGTGTGGCCGCCCCAGTTGGGCGACATGTAGAGCCGGCTGATCTCGGGCGCGTTGAGGTTCGCCGGGGTCGGCTCCTTGGGACCGGTGAGAAGTTTTTGGCGATCCACGATCTGCAGCATGCCCTCGCCGCTGGTGCCGTGGGCGAAGTACACCCGGTTGCCCAGGGCGATCGGCCCGTGCACGCCGTGGGCGACCGGGATCGTCCCGGTGGAGCCCGGTTCCTGGCCGGCCAGCCCGAAGTCGCGGATGAACACGGGCTTCGTGGGATCGCTGAGGTCGTAGATCTTCGTCATGCGCCACGTGCGCCAGCCCGACGGACCGAGCTGCAGCGGGTCCCGCTTGGCGAGGTCGCCCGAGACCAGGTAGGCGATCCCGGTGTCGCATTCCCACCAGTTCTTGTGCGTAGAGGTCAGCCCGGACACGACCGTGCTCACCTTGCGCGGCTTCGCCGGGTCGGTCACCTCCCACACCTCGTGGGCCGAGTTGGGGACCGCGTTGCCGAGGGTCCGCAGCAGGTAGGTCTTGCCCTGCCGGTCGCACACGCGCGCCATCTGTGCGCCGCCCTGTTCACCCGCGCCGGCGATGCCGGGGATGTGGGCGAGGTAGCGCGGTCGCGCGGGGTCGGTGACGTCGACGATCGACGTGCCGTGGTCTTCGTCGGCGCCGGTGAGCGGGTTGCGCGCCCGCCCGCCGTGATGGCCGACGTAGGCGATGAAGCGCCCGCGCTGCTGGTGGATCGTCGGCTGATAGGCCGAGCGGCCCTGCAGGTCGTCGTGGCCGACCAGCTCCATGTCGCGGGCTTCGGCGCCGTGCCCGCGCGCCGGCGCCTGGGCGGACGCTAGCCCGGCCGCGAACGACGTCACGACGAGGCCAAGGAGGACCACCAAAAGCCGTCGCAGCAGGGAAGTCATGGCCAGCTCCTTTCAGCATCCGCGATCATCGCGGGCGCTCCCTCGCGTCCGGGAGCACCGCCGGGATGATAGCGCGTTCGTCGGCGTATCCACGGCTCGACGTTGATCGCGCCATCGGGACCGGCTAGAGTGAGGGCATGGTGCAAGCTCCGCTCACGCTTCGGCGCTGGAAGCGACTCGAGTACGACCGGCTCGTAGATCTTGGCGTGTTCGAGGGCGAGCCGCTCGAGCTGATCGGGGGCCAGCTGGTCGTCGCGGAGCCGCACGACACCTATCATGCCTCGGCCATCAGCGCGGTCGACTACGCGGTGAGAGCCATCCTGCCGCCCGGCTGGATCGTGAGGATCCAGCTGCCCGTGTCACTCGACGACGAATCCGAGCCCGAGCCTGATCTGGTCGTCGTACCGGGGAATCCCGCCGGCTATCGCCATTCGCACCCTCAGCGCCCCGCGCTCGTCGTCGAGGTGGCGGACTCGAGCCTCTACTTCGACCGCGAACACAAGGGCAGCCTATACGCACGGGCAGGAATTCGAGAGTACTGGATCGTAAACCTTGTCGATCGCGTCCTCGAAGTCTATCGAGACGAGGGTGCCGACCCGCTGGCGATCTACGGATGGCGATATCGGTCCGTCAGGGCGCTGGCGCCACCGGCTGTGATCGTGCCGCTTGCCTTCACGCCCGGTCAGATCGCCGTGGCCGACCTGCTGCCATAGCGGTAGCGCCATCACCCGCCGCGGCTCAGATCGCGCCTTCCTCGCGCAGCTTCGCGATCTCGGCGTTCGAGTAGCCGAGGCTCGCGAGCACCGCGTCGGTGTGCTGGCCCAGGCGAGGCGGCGGACTCTCGATGCTCGGACCGCCGTCGGCGAACTTGAACGCGGCCAGCGGCACGGTCACCGGGCCCTCGATCCCCTCGATCTTGTGGTGCTCGTGGAGCACCCCGCGAGTCTTGAGCTGGGGATCGGTCAGCGACTCGGAGAGCCGTCGCACGCGGCCGGCGGGGACGTGGCGTGACTGCAGGTAACGCTCCCATTCGTCGGCGCTGCGCTGCGCGATGATCTTCTCGAGCTCCGCGGTCTGCTGCTCGTACAGCTGCTCGCGCTCGTCGTGGCTCGATTGCGCGGCGATGTCCCGTCGGCCCACGGCGTCGAACAACCGCTCGTGCTGCCCGCGGTTGCCGGCGGCGATCATCAGTGGCGCGTCCTTGGCCTGATAGAGCTGGCTGCTGGCGCGGTCCATCCGATTGCCCTTGGGCTTGGGCTCGCGGCCCGTGCGCAGGTACGACGTGATGTGCGAGCCCATCAGCATGAGCGACACGTCGAGCATGGCGCTGTCGATGTACTGGCCGCGCCCGGTGCGCTCGCGCTGGAAGAGCGCGGCCGAGATCGCGAAGGCGCACATGGTGCCGGTGGCGTAGTCGATCACGGGCGCGCCGGTCTTGATCGGGTTCACGTCGGGCGTGCCGGTCATGGCCATCATGCCGGACGTGGCCTGGATCAGCTGATCGTAGGCGGTCTGTTCCCCACGCGGACCTTCCTGCCCGAACGCCGTCATCGAGCAGTAGATCAGGCGCGGGTTGAGCGGGCGCAGATCGTCCCAGCCCAGGCCCAGGGCGGGGAAGGCGCCGGACCGCCAGTTCTCCACCAGCACGTCGGCATCCTTCACGAGCTTCTTCAAGATCTCGCGCCCCTTCTCGTGCTTGAGATTGAGCGTGATCGCGCGCTTGTTCGAGGCCTGGGTGAGATAGCCCGTCCCCATCTGCTGGCGGTTCAGGGCGCGGTCGCCGCCCGAATCGCGGCTCTGATCGTAGTCCTTCGGGTGCTCGACCTTGATGACGTCGGCGCCGAGCAGCCCCAGCTGATAGGCCGCGAACGGCCCAGCCAGCACGTGCGTGATGTCGATGATCTTGATCCCCTCGTATGGCCTCATGGATCCTCCCCGGCGTTGGTCTGCGCTATTCTACAGCCCGGGAGGATCCACGATGAGCGGGATCACCGTACTGAGCCCGGCGTCGTGACGAAGCAGAAGCCCAGCGCCGCGATCGGCGCCGAGGGGCTCGACACCTACGCCCGGGAGGTCGGGCTTCATCCCGACCTTCGGCACCTCGAAGTCGGTGACGCGGAAGATCGAGATGTCGCGCTAGACCTTTAACACTTCGGCGCCCGGCGCCGCCTCCAGCTCGCAGGCGTTGACCGTCATCGACAGCATGCCGTAGTAGCCGATCGCGCCCGTGAGCTGGATCAGCCCGTCGTTGCCGAACCGCCCGATGAGCGTTTTCATCGTCGCGTCGTCGACCCGGTGCTTGCGCATGAGCTGTCGCGTGAACTCGACGATCTGCGCGTCCTCAGCCGGAATGCCGCGGCTGTGGTTCTCTCGAATGGCCGTGATGGTGGACTCCGGCACTCCCAGTCGGCGAGCGCCGCCGGTCTGCGCGCCCCAGACATAGACCGCCTCCAGCTCGCGCGCCACGGTCATGGCGGCGAGGACGCGCACGCGCATGTCGAGCGAGCCCTCGAACCGGACGAAGGCGCCGAGATGCGCCAGGCGGCCGGCCAGCTCCGGACAGTGCAGGAACATCGTGAACGGACCCTGGAGCGCGCCCCGGCTCGCGACGATCGAGTCGACGATCGCCTGGTCCTTGGGAGCAACCTGGTCCTTGTTGGTGATCGGTGTCAGCCGTGCCATGAGTTCCTCCTTCTGGGCGTTCACTGCGTGAGTCCCACCTCGCACAGCAATGCGTACACCCGTTCCGGTGTGCAGACCGGGCTCCTGATGTCGAGCCGTCCCTCGAAGGCGTCGGCCACCGCGTTGGCGATCACCGCCGTGGGCGGCACGGTGGCGCCCTCGCCGACCCCGCGGACGCCGAGCGGATTGTGATCGGTCGCGAAGTGAAGATGTTCCATGACAAGTGGCGGCATGTCGTCCGCGCGGGGCACGGGATAGTCCATCAGCGTACTGGTGAGAAGCTGGCCGTCGCCGCCGTACACGACGTGCTCGCCGAGCGCGACGCCGAGGCCCTGGGCGAAGCCGCCCACGATCTGGCCGTCGACGATCACGGGATGGAGCTGCCGGCCGCAGTCGTGCACGATGACGTAGCGGACGACGCTGACCCGTCCCGTCTCCACGTCGACCTCCACTACCGCCGCGTGGACACCGCTCGACCACGTCACGGTCGGCGGCGAGTAGAACTTCGTGGCCCAGAGCCCCGGACCGCCGAGCTCGACCAGGCTTCGGTCGCGCAGCGCCACCCTGGCGAGCTGGCTCAGCGAAATCACGCGTGCCGGCGCCCCGACCACGAACGCGCGGCCATCCTCGATGCGCACGTCGGCCGGCGCGCACTCCAGGAGGCCCGCAGCGACCCGACACGCCTTGACCTTCACGGCGGTCGCGGCATCGGCCACCGCGTTGCCGGTGTTGACGGCCACGCGGCTGGCCCCGGTTCCGTAGCCGTAGGGCACCAGCGCGGTGTCGCCGCCGCGGACGCGGATATCGTCGAAGGCCGCGCCGAGGTAGTCGGCACACACCTGGGCGAACACCGTCTCGTGTCCCTGGCCCGAGCCCGAGACGCCGATGAGCACCTCGACATGGCCGCGCTCGTCGACCTTCACCGTGGCCCATTCGCCGGGACGGACGCTGCCGCTCGCCTCGAGGTAGGCCGCGATGCCGAGGCCGACGCGCCGGCCCTCCGCGCGCAGATCCGCCTGTCGCTTTCGCCAGCCGGTGTAGTCGAGCAGGTCGAGCGCGCGCCGGAGCTCGAGGGGATAGTCGCCGCCGTCGTAGGTCACCGGAACGCCGTCGCGGTACACGAGGCCCGGACGATACGGCATCTCCTCCGGCGCGATGAGATTCTTCGCCCGGACCTCGGCGGGATCGAGGCCGAGCTTGGCCGCCAGCCGGTCGAGCAGCCGCTCGATGACGAGGACCGCCTCGGGACGGCCGGCGCCGCGATAGGGCGCACTCGGCGCCTTGTTGGTGACCACCGAGAAACCCTCCGCCCGGAAGGCCGGCACTTTGTACTGGGACGGCAGGTGATTGATCGTGTTCGTCGGCTCGTGCACCGAGAAGTAATGATAGGCACCGACGTCCTTCACGAAGCGCACGTCGAGACCGAGGATGCGCCCATCGCGCGTCGCCGCAAGCCGGGCGTGATGTGCCTGCTCACGCGCCTGGTGAGTGCTCGACATGAATTCGGTGCGCGTCTGGATCCACTTGACGGGCCGGCCGAGGCGATACGCGAGGAGGGGAACGAGCACGTCCTCCGGATAGACGCCTTCCTTCGGGCCGAACCCACCGCCGGTGTCCGGCGCGATGACGCGCACGCTCTCGGTGGCCAGCCCGAGCCGCGCGGCGACCGCCGCGCGCAGGTTGTACGGCCCCTGGTGCGGCGCCCAGACGGTCATGCTCCGCGTGGCGGGATCGAACTCGGCGCACAGGCCGCGCGTCTCGATCGCCATCGACGAGACCCGCCCGTGCGCGGGATGATCATCGACGATCACGTCGGCCTCGGCGAACGCACGGTCGACGTCGCCGATGACCTTTCTGACCTGGCCGACGACATTACTCGCGCCCTCGTGCACCGCCGGGGACTCCGCGGTCATCGCGGCCTCGGCGTCGACCACGGCGGGTAGCGGATCGTACTCGATTCGAACCATCTCGGCTGCATCGGCCGCCTGATACGGGTCGGGCGCAACGACCGCGGCGATCGGCTCGCCGACGTAGCGGGTTTCTCCGAGGGCGAGCGGGCGCTGCGGGCGAGGCGTGTCCAGGCGGACGTAGGGATTCGTCGGATCCGCGCGCGCCGCCGGCAGCGGCTCGGCCAGCTCGGCAAGGTCTCCGGCGAGAAAGACCGCCACGTCGGGAAGCGCGCGGGCTGCCGCGGCGGCGACCTCGACGATCCGCGCCCGAGCGTGGGTCGAGCGCACGAGAGCGAGATGAAGCAGGCCGGGAGGGGCGATGTCGTCGATGAAACGGCCCCGCCCGGTGATGAGGCGCTCGTCTTCTTTACGTCGCGGCGACTGACCAATCATTGAAGACAGGATCATACACGGCGTCGCCGTTCGGCGCCGGCCGACCTACCTGCACGTCGGAAGAGCCAGGGGGACGTCCGGGAACCCTGCGGGCAGCTCATGCGTTTACCGGCTGTCGTGTCGAAGCTCGCCCAGAGGGAGGTGATCGGTCCGGGCGCGGGGAACTCTCGGCATACCGATGACTGGCCCCTTGAAGCCTGAAGGAGACGTCACGATGGAATGGAGCAAGATGAGCCGATTGGGCGTGGTCTTGATCTTGTGTGTGATCCTAGCTTCTCCGATGGGAGCAGCGGCGGAGACGGTCCAGACCGGCATGACTGGGTATGAAGAGACCCCCTTGACGTTATCGACACCGGCAAGCGCGGAGTTCAAAGCCAAGATCACGGACGGAACGCGCATCGAGTACGAATTGAGCTATCGAGACACCGAGTCAACGGTGACACAGGCGCATATCCACCTTGGTCGACCCGCCATTACCGGAGGAATCGTCCTCTTCCTGTGCACGAACCTCGGCAACGCACCGGCTACGGTGCCAACGCCGCAAGCCTGCCCGCCCGCACCCGCCACAATCACGGGGGCGCTGACTGCCGCCGACGTCGTGGCTCAAGCTGCACAGGGGGTCGCCGGCGGCGAATTCGCCGAAGTGGTGCGCGCGATTCGCGCCCGAGCCACGTACGTCAACGTGCACACGACCGGGCGCCCGGGCGGCGAAGTCCGCGGGCAGCTCGATCACCACCACCACGACGGCGACTGACTGAGCGCTTACGCCATGGCCTGCTTCACCCGTTCGGCCGTGAACGGTAGCGCGCGCAGCCGCTTGCCGGTCGCGTTCGCGATCGCGTTCGCGATGGCGGCCGCCGTGGGGCCTTGCGAGCCCTCGCCGACGCCGAGAAAGCGCTCGGCGGGCTGATTGAGTAGCACGACCTCAACCTCCGGCACGTCGGTGAAGCGAACGATCGGGTAGTCGGCCCACGATCGCGTGATCACCCGCGTGCGATCGAAGCGCACCGATTCCATCAGTGTCCAGCTCGTGGACTGGATGATGCCGCCTTCGATCTGGTTGATCACACCGTCCGGATTGACGATCTGCCCCGCATCCACCGCCGCGACGACACGCGTGACGCTTAGCCGGCCGGTCTTGCGGTCGACCTCGACGTCCGCCGCCATCGCGCAGTAGCAGGCGAGGTTCTTGTACCTGGCGAACGCGAATCCTCGACCGCGCGTACCGTCGCCGCGGGCACTCGGCCGCCAGCCCGCCCGCTGCGCCGCCGCCTCGATCACGCCACGGGCGCGAGGGTCCTTCACGTGACGGAGACGGAAGTCGACCGGGTCGGCGCCCGCCGCGGCCGCGAGCTCGTCGACGAAGGACTCGAGCGCGAACACGTTCGCGTAGCCGCCGAGCGTCCGCAGCGCGGAGGTGCGCAGCGGCGCGTCGGTGATGTAGTGCTTGACCACTTTCACATTGGGAAAGTCGTACAGCGGGATCGCGTTGCGGGCCGCACCACCCGCCGGCTGCGGGACGTCCGCCGGGAGCCCTGGGGCAAGCGCCGGGGCCAGATGCCGCGCCGCGAGCAGGTTGACGCCGGCGGAGGCGCCGGGGCGGGTGCTGTGGGGGTGGCTCCAGAGCTCGTGGGACCAGGTGACGATGTTGCCCTGGGCGTCGATACCGCCCGACAGCTTCATCACCATGGCCGAGCCGTATGGCTCCCACATGAACTCGTCGTCGCGCATCCACTGGAGCTTCACCGGGCGGCCGCTGGTCGCCCGGGCCAGCAGCGCCGCGTCGAGCGCCACGTCGTCCGCGCCGTTGTGGCCGTAGCACCCGGCGCCCTCGGCGTGAATGCAGCGAATGTCCCTTGGCGGGATGCCGAACGCCTTGCCGAGCTCCGCGCGCAACGGGAACACGCCCTGGCTGTGGGTCCAGACGGCGAGCTTGCCGTCCTGCCACTGGGCGACCGCGCACGACGGCCCGAGCGAGCCGTGACACTGGTAGGGTCGCGTGTACAGGGCCTCCAGTGTCTTCACCGGCGCCGCGACGACCGGCGACGTCTTTTCCACCACCGTCTCGCCGGGCACCGTCGAGCTCATCATGTGGCGGTACAGCGCGTCGCCTGTCGGCGGCAACGACTCGGTCTCTCCCCAGCGTGCGCTCCGCGCGAGCGCCTCGCGGGCCCGAATGGCCTGCTCTTCGCGCTCCGCGGCGACGGCCAGGAAGCTCCCGTCGCGAACGACCGCGACGACTCCCGGCAAGCGGCGTATCGCCGCCTCGTCGACCGACAGAAGCTGCGCGCCCGGTGAGGGCGGACGCACCACGCGGCCGAACACCATGTTCGGCAGGCGCACGTCTTGGACGTAGGCGGCGCCGCCTGTGAACTTCTTCGGGATGTCGCGGCGGGCAATGCTCTTGCCGACCCACCGGTGCTCGGCGGGCTGCTTGGGCTTCACCTTCGCGGTGGCCTCGCGCTTGAAATCCGTATCACGCGCGAGGTCCCAGTACGTCACGCCCGTGCCGCTCGGCGCGGAGACGGCGCCATCGCTCACTTTCAGCTCGGCCGCCGGCGCACCGAGCTTCACCGCCGCGGCCGAAACCAGGATGTCGCGCGCTTCGGCGCATGCGAAGCGAAGCGCCGTGCCGCTGTGCTCGACCGAGAGGCTGCCGGCGGTCTGACCCTCGTTCGGGGTGCGCGCGGTATCGCCGCTGACGACCTCGACGCGCTTGAGGTCCACGTCCAGCTCGTCCGCGGCGATCTGCGACAGGGCGGTGCCGATGCCCTGTCCCAGCTCGATCTTGCCGGTGAAGATCGTCACGGTCCCGTTCGGGTCGATGCGCAGCCAGGCGTCGAGCATGCGATTCGCGTTGAGGCTGCCCGGTAGCGGGGCGGGTCGATCCTGCCCGATGGCGAGTCGCGGCGCGAGCGCGAAGCCGATCACGAGCCCGCTGCTCGCCTTGAGGAAGGCGCGGCGGGAGACGTCGCCAGACGACGTCGCGCTCATGATCGCATCTCCTTGTTCGATAGGCTCGCCTCAGCCGGCGGGGCCCCAGCCCCGCGACGGCCTGCGGCTCGCAATTCCTCGGCCGCGCGTTGCACGGCGCGGACGATGCGATTGTGCGAGGCGCACCGGCACAAATGACCGTTCAGTGCTTGTTTGATCTGGCGGTCGTTCGGCCGTGGCGTGCGATCGAGCAACGCCTTGGCCGACATGACCATGCCGTTGCCGCAGAACCCGCACTGGCACGCCTGCTCTGCGATGAAGGCCCGCTGGAGCGGATGCAGACGGTCGACGGTGCCCAGGCCTTCGATGGTGGTAATGCGACCTTTTGCCACCGTCGACACCGGCGCCACGCACGACCGGACGGGCTTGCCGTCGACCAGCACGGTGCAGGCGCCGCATTGGGCGAGCCCGCAGCCGAACTTCGGCCCGTTCAGCTCGAGATCGTTCCTCAGGATGTACAGGAGCGGCGTGTCCGGCTCGACGGATACCGTCCTGGGCTCACCGTTGACCCTCAGGGTGAAGCTCGCCATGATGTCCTCCGTTCGGTTACACCGGCCCGTTCGGCGCCACCAGGATCTTCCCGCTGCGCTCGCCGCGCTGCGCGTGCGCCACCGCTTCCTTGATGTCCTCGATGGGATAGACCGTCTCGACGGGGGCTGACAGGACGCCCTTCGTGACCTGCTGGCCGAGGTCGGCGTAGATCGCGCGGACCTGGTCGAGCGAACGGGTGCCCAGCGCGCGCCCGAGGATGAATCCGACCAGCGTCTGCCCGCCGGAGATCAGGGCGTTGCGGGACATCACCGGGTCCTCGCCGGTCATCGAGCCGTAATTGCACACGACGCCGCCTTCGCCGACACACGCCGAGAGCCTCGCCGTCGCCCGGCCGGACACCGCGTCGAGTCCGAGACGGATCGGGGCCTCGCGCGTGTGCGCCTTGACCGCGTCGGCAAGGTCCGGGCCGTCGACGACGCATGCGTCGGCGCCGAGCGACTTGAGCTCGCCGAAGAGCGAATCGCGCCGCACGACATTCATGGTCTTCACGCCGCGTGGGCCGGCCAGGCGGATCAGGAGGCGGCCGACCGCCGAGTTGGCGACGTTCTGGACGATCCAGTCGCCCGGCTTCAGGTCGACGACGTCGGTGAGCAGCAGCAGCGCCGTCGCCGGGTTGATGCGCAGCATGGCGGCCTGTTGAATGTCGATACCGGGCGCCGCCGCGATGACGTCGTCACCCTTCACGCGTCGCTGCTGAGCCCAGTTCTCGCGCTGCAGGTTGATCACCAGATCGCCCGGTTTCACGTGCGACACGCCCGCGCCGACGGCGGTCACGCGGCCGACGCACTCGGCCCCCGGCGTCGCCGGCAGCGGCGGTTTCAGGCGATAGCTGCCCCGGCAGAACGAGATGTCGGCGGGATTGATCGGGAACGCGAGGACGTCGAAGACCACCTCGCCCGCTCCCGGCGCGCCGACGTCGGGCACATCGGCGCAGCGCAGACCCTCTTCCGGCTGGCCGTACCGCTCGAGCAGTATCTGTTTCATCGGTTCGCCTCCTTCAACGGCAGCTTCCTTCACGCGGCCTTCGTCATCAGCACCAGTTGCCCGACGAGGACCCGATTGAACGTCTCGGGGTCTTCGATCTGGGGAATGTGGCCGACGCCGACCAGAATGGACAGCGTCGACGTCGGAATGATCTCGTGGAGATCGTGCGCTTGCGCCAGCGGCGTGACGCTGTCCTTGTCCCCCCAGATGATCGCCGTTCTCGCCGCAATGGCCGGGTAGGTCTGGCGGTCAGCGCTCAGCGCGTTGCCGTCGTTGGACAGAAAGTAGAGCAGCCACGTGGCGAGGTCGCGCGTCGTGTGCCGGATGACCATCGGCTGCTGGAGGATGGCGACGTATTCCGGCGTGGCCCGTTCCTTCTTCGCGAGCAGCATGCCCAGCAGCGTCCGCGTCATGAGCGGATTGGTGATCGTCAGCGACACCATGATCCCTCTGAACCAACCGTAACGGAGAAAGAACGGCGGCGCCGACGCCGGCACCGCCGGCGCCGTCAGGCTGAGCGCCGCATCGATGAGGACCAGGCCGCGAACGCGGTCGGGGAAGCGCAGCACCGTCTCGGTCGCGGCGCCGGCGCCGAACGAGTGTCCGACGATGATGGCCGTCGGGATCGCCAGCTCGTCGAGCACGTCGCGAACGCGCGCCGCTTGGTCGGTCCGCGTGTAGCTGCCTGGCCGGTCCGAGAACCCGAACGGCGGGATGTCGAGCGCGATCACCCGGAAGCCGGCGCTGGCGAGCGTGGATATGGTATGGCGCCAGAGCTCGCTCCAGGCCGCGGTGCCGTGAAACAGGACGACCGCGACCCCGTCGCGCGGCCCGGCCTCCTGGAGGAAGATGCGTCCGGAGCGTGTCGCCACGTAGTGGCCCGTCGGCGGGGCGACATCGGCGGCGTCGAATCTCTCGCGCCACGCGGCGGCGCCGCGGCAGCCGAGCGCGGTCAGGACGACGGCGAGGGCCAGCGCCGCGACGACCGTAGCCCCGATGACCCAGCGTCGCCTCACTCGGCTCCGGCCCGACGCGCGGCGGGCCATATCACGGCTTTTCGAAGTCGATCCGCTCGTACACCGGCAACCCCTGGAGGTGGCGGCGCAGGCAGTCGAGCCCCATCTCGCAGGCCCCCAGGCGCACCCACTCGCGTCCGCCGAGAATGCGACTGCGCCGGGAATCGGCCCCCTCGGCGGTCGCGATCGCCAGGCAGATGGTGCCGCCGAAGTCGATCCGGTCGGGCCCGTCGTCCAGATCGATCAGCACCGCCAGCGCGTGGCTGGCGCCGGTGCGGCGCCGCGCCGCTTGCGCCACCGCTTCCGCCGTCTCGCGGGTGAGCTCGCCCGGCGGCGGGGTCCCCTCGAGGCCGACGCCGGCGAAGATCTCGGTGAGGTCGCGGGACCCGATGCCGCGGCGGAAGACCTTCTCCGCGCCCGGGAGCGGCACGAGGCGGGCGGCGATCTGTCCGCCCGTGAACGTCTCGACGATCGCCAGCGAGCCCTGACGGTTCGTGAGCTCCGCCAGAATGACGCCCTCCAGTGTCTGATCGTCCTCGGCCAGGATGAAGTTGCCAAGGCGCTTGCGCACTTCGCGCTCGACCGGCGCGAGCTTTGCCCGGATGTCGTCCATGTTGGTGCCGCGCACGGTCAGCTTGGTCTCGAGCTGCGGGTAGTGGGCGCGGAAGCCGAGCTTCACGCTCCCGTCGGTCACGAGCTCGTCGACGCCGGTGAGCAGCGAGTCCACGTGCGATTCGCCGAGCCCGTACGAGTGGAATCGCTTCAGGTAGATGGCCGTCTGCATGCCGCTCTTCGCGAGGAGCCGCGGA
The DNA here is from genome assembly GCA_023249095.1 of Candidatus Rokuibacteriota bacterium. Classification (GTDB taxonomy): domain Bacteria; phylum Methylomirabilota; class Methylomirabilia; order Rokubacteriales; family CSP1-6; genus AR31. The sequence continues at coordinate 15,536 of JAHFDK010000072.1, forward strand.
ATGATCTGCTCCTCGATCATGCGGCGGAGCTCGCGCGGCACCCCGGGGGTGAAGAAGAAGCGGGCACGGCCGATGTCGAGCGCGAATCCGCACGCGGTGCCGATCGGATTGTCGATCACCTCGGCGGTGGTCGGCAGCATGGCCTGCTTCTTGTTGTTGGGGGCCATGACGCGGCTGCGCCGGCGGAAGAACTCCTCCATCCGGGTGAGCCACTCTTCGTTGAGCGCCAGCTCGACGCCCGCCGCCTGAGCGGCGATTTCCTGGGACAGATCGTCGATCGTGGGACCGAGCCCGCCGTTGACGATGACCGCGTCGGCGCGCTGCCCGGCCAGCTTGAAGGCCAGGAGCAGATTCTCCCGATCGTCGCCGACGGTCGTCTCCCACTGGACCGAGAGACCGACGTCCTCGAGCTTCTGCGTGATGTAGCTGAAGTTGGTGTTGACGATCTTCCCCGTCAGGACTTCGTCGCCCGTGCAGATGACCTCGATGCGCATTTTGTCGATGTCCTTAGTGGAGAACCTTCAAGAGTGCGTCGACCACGGCCTCGGGATCCTCGCGCGGCATGAAATGCCCGACACCAGGGACGACGCGCCGCTCGGTTCCCGCCGGAAATCGTGACAGCTCGCCCTCGGAGCGGCCGGGAGGCCCCACCGTGTCCTCCGCCCCGTGAAGAATCATGGTGGGCACGGTGATCGGAGGGCGAGCCGATAGGCGGCGCTCGATCTCGCCGAAGCGCGGATCGCTCGGCGCGTTACCGTGGCGAACGCGATAGGAGTGAATCACCACCGGCACGAAATCGGGATTGTCGAAAGAAGCGGCGGTGCGGTCGAAGGTCGCGTCGTCGAATCGCCAGGTCGGCGACCACTCCTGCCACAGGAGCCGGCAGATCTCGCGACGGTTGCGTTCGAGGCCCATCCGTCCGCGCTCGGTATTGAAATACCACTGGTACCAGTACGCCCGCTCGGCCACGGCCGAGGCCGGCGGCGATGGAGTCACCGTGTTCTGGACGTTGTAGCCGCCGATGGTGACGAGCGCCAGCACTCGCTCGGGCGCCATGAGCGCGACGATGCACGCGGCCCGCCCGCCCCAGTCGTAGCCGGCCAGGCCAGCGGCGGGCAAGCCCAGCGTGTCCATGAAGTCGAGCAGGTCATGCCCGATGGCCGCCTGCTGGGCCATCCGCGGCTCCACGCTCTCGAGAAAGTGCGTCGGACCGTAGCCGCGAAGGTACGGAACGAGCACCCGATACCCGGCGGTGGCGAGCGATGGCGCCACGCTATCCCACGCGCGCGCGTCGTCCGGGAACCCGTGCAGCAGGATGACGGGGACACCGTCAACGTCACCGTGAGCTTCGTAGCCGATCTCCAGCGTCCGGGTCCGCACCCTGAGAATGTCGGGCATGGACCGCCTAGCCCATCAGCAGAGCGCCCGGGATCTGGCACCCCATCGTCTGGATTTGCTCGCGGTTGATGCCCTCGGCCGCGAGGCCCGTCACGAACATCTGCAGGCCGTCCGCCGGGGTCGGGTTGCCGGTCTGGCCCAGGTCCGTCCCGAGGATGAAATGCTGCGCGCCCACGTTCCGGATCAGCGTGGCCGTCTCGGCGAGGGTCACCCGCTTCGAGTGGCGCATCCACTCGAGCGGCGCTTCCGGTCCCACCAGGATACCGAGCGCGCAGAGCTCCATCTTCGCTCCCATCGCTGCGGCGTCCTTCATCTGCGCTTCGCTCATCCCCACCACGTCGAACTGCGCGTGGGTGACCACGATGCGATCGCAGCCCTCCTCGCGGGCTGCGGCGATGATCGCCAGCGCCTGCTCGGCCGAGGAATGGCCGGTGTGCACCACGAGCCGCTGGGTGGCGCATACCTTCAGCACCTCGCGTGTGGCCGGCAGCACCGCGCCGCGCTCGTCCACGACGCGAATGCCCGCGGGCGCCGTGCCGGCGCGGCGGACGTGGTGGTCGGCATCGAAGGTCGGGAACCACACGACTCGGCCGTGGCCGCCCTGCATCCGCCACATCCACTCCACGGCCCGTGCGTTGATCCCTCCGACGGCGCCGTTGAGGACGATTCCACCGAAGACCTTCACCCCAGGGACGTGCTTGCGCGCCAGCCACGCGCGGTCGGCGGTCAGTGCCACGTGGTTCTTGAACACCACCGCTTCCATCTGCCGCGCGGCCGCCTGCGACGCCAGCTCGTCGTCGTCCACCGCGCGCCCGAAGACGTCGGGCGCGGCGTGTGTGTGGAAGTCGATCAGCCCTCGGATCGGGCTGACCGGTGGCGGAGGCGGAGAATACCCGCGGACTGCCGGAGTGGCGGCCGGCGCCTCGCGCGCCGGGCTCACGCCCGAATGCCGGCCGTGAGCGGACGCCGGCGTCCGATCTCGGCGGCGTCGGGTCGCGAGCTCGAGCTCCTGACCCGTCCGCCTCAGGCGCGCCGCGAAGGGGAATCCGCCCAGGTGGCAACAGCCGCACACGAGGAGGCGGCGGGGCGTCGCGGGGGTGTCGGTACCAGGATGATCGGTCATTGAGCCCCGATCATACGTCAACCGCGTCACGGCGTGACAGTCGCGTTACCACATCGCCAAGATCCGGAGAGAGCCCGTAGGGTTGAGTGAGCGGGCGGTCAAGACACCCGTCGGATCACATGAGCTCGATTCTGGCGCGATGGATGCGCGGCGACGCCAACGCGGCGTCGCGGGTCACCAGGGGGGCCTCCAGGACTTCGGCGAGTGCGACATAGGCCGCATCGTAGGCGGTCAGGTTGTCGCGGAGCTCCCATATCCGGGACAGGCATACGTCATGGGGATAGCGGGCGAGAGGGAGGTCGGCCAGATCTTCCAGCGCCTGCGCACCTCGCTGCGGGTCTATCTCGCCCGACGCCGCGTAGCGGCGCAGCACCTGGGCGACCTCGAGGTCGAGGAGGTGGGGGGCGTGGAGTGTCTCGCCGGCCGCGGACAGTCGATCGGCGACGCGCGCGCCCGCCGGGGTGTTGAGGAGGACCTCCAGCATGGCGGATGCGTCGACCACGATCACTTGCGTTCCCGCTCCGCTCTGACGGCTTTGGCCGGCGGAACGCGAGGGGCGACCGGCGTGCGTTGAGCCAATCGCTGCCGAAGCTCGGTCAGCGTCGGCCGCTCGGCGACACGGCGGACCTCCTGCACGAGGTAGTCGGAGAGAGACAGGCCTTCCATGGCAGCGCGCACCTTGAGCTTTCGATGGAGGTCATCGGGAACGTGGCGAAGCTGGATCATCCTGGACATGTGGAGAAGATATCTGCATGTTGTGAACATGTCAACGTGCGGCTCTGCGTCCACCGACTTGACGAAGAGAGGCAGCGGTCGCAGGCTCGTGCGCGGAGCGGCGACAGCAGTCTGGCGTCAGACGATGCGTGAGAGGAGCGACGACATGGCTGGACGGCTCGAGGGGAAGGTCGCGTTGATCACCGGCGGGGGGAGCGGTATTGGACGGGCCTGCGCGCTGCGATTCGCGAAGGAGGGAGCGAACATCTGCGTCGCCGACATCGATCTGGCGGCCGCCACGGAGAGCGCGCGGCAGGTCGACGCGGCGGGACGGAAGTCGCTGCCGGTTCAGGTCGACACCACCAACGAGGCCGCCAACGACGTCATGGTCAAGCGGTGCGTCGAGGGGCTCGGAGCCGTGGACGTCCTCGTGGCCGCCGCGGGCGTCGGGGGCCCTCGAGTGCCAGGATCCGACTCGTACGAGCCGTACACGGTGCTGACGATCCCGATGGAGCAATTTCGACGGGTCATCGACATCAATCTCTACGGCGTGCTGTTCTCGAATCGCGCGGTAGCCCGCTGGATGACCGAGAACCGGCGCGCGGGGAGCATCATCAACCTCGCGTCCATCATGTCGAGGATGCCTTCGACGAGTGCCGCCTACAGCGTGAGCAAGGCCGGGGTCTGGATGCTGACGAAGTGTTTGGCGCAAGAGCTTGCCGGTCACGGGATTCGCGTCAACGCGATCGGCCCCGGCTTCATCGACACGCCCATGACGACGGCGTTGCGCGAGGACACGGCGCGCTCGCGCTGGGCGATGAGCGTCACGCCCATGGCGCGCTACGGCCGACCCGAGGAGATCGCGGCGACGGCGCTCTTTCTCGCTTCCGACGACGCGTCCTATTTCACCGGCGAGCTGTTGCACCCGTCGGGCGGCGTATTCGTCGGCTGAAGGCTGGCGGCCCGGGCGGCGATCAACCCCAGAGCCGCTTCGTGGCCAGGTCAGCTCCATCGCGGAGCGCGCGGAGCTTCGTCCACACGATGCTCTCCTCGACGAGCTGAGAGCCGGCGAACGTGCCGAAGCCGCAATCGACACCGGCCAGGACCCGCGTCCGGTCGCCCACGGTCTCGACGGCGGCGGTGATGCGGTCGGCGACGACCTCCGGATGCTCCACGACGTTGGTCGTGGAATCGATGACCCCTGGGAGGAAGAGCATCCCGTCCGGGAGGGGATGGCGGCGGAAGGCCTTCAGCTCATGCTGGTGCCGCGGGCTGGCGAGCGGCAAGGAGAGCGCGCCCACCCGCGCGCGATAGATGATCGGCAGAAGCGGCTCCAGCGCGACGTCGTGGGTGTGCGGACCGTCGTAGTTTCCCCAGCAGAGGTGCAGGCGCACGCGGTCACGCGGAATCGCCGCCACCGCCTCGTTGATCGCGTCGATGTGAAGGGCGACGGCGTCGAGGAACCGGTCGAGCGGCTCGTCCTGGAAGAAGCGGACGCGCTCCATGGCGAGATCGGGGCAGTCGAGCTGGAGCACGAACCCGCGCGCGACGATCAGCTCGTACTCCTTGCGCATCTCGCGGGCCAGGGCGCGGATGTAGCGCTCGTGCGAGCCGTAGTAGGCGTCGAGCATGATCGTCGCGATGACGCCGGGGGAGGCCGCCGTCATGAACGGCTCGGCGAACCCCTTGCCCTCCCCGGGCGTCGCGCGCTGGAAGAGCTCGCATTCGGCCGTGGCCTCGCCGAGGTCGGTATAGGCCACCTCGGCCACCGCCTGGGGCGCGTCGTTGATGCGAGCGGCGCCGGACCGCTGGCGGGCCAGCCGCGCCATGTAGTCCGGGTGCTCGGCCATGTCTCGCGACATGCGCCGCTTGCTCGCGCCCCCGAAGCCGCGCATCCGTCTGGCCGGGTAGGTCGAGAATCCGACCCGCGGCTGCTCGCCGTTGTTGCCGACGTCGACGCCCGCGTCGAGCTGCCTGGATATCACGTAGCGCACGGCGGCCTCGGCCTCGCGGGCGAGGGCGCCGCTGTCGACGGCCTCGCCACGGTCCTGGCGCACGAGCAGATCGCGGAGGGAGGGCGGGCGGGGAAGGCTGCCGACGTGGGTGGTCAGGATCCGGTGCTCACTGCGTTTCATGTGGCCTCCCGCCGCTTCGCGCGATAGTACTCGTCCAGGAAGCGACGCGTGCTCTCCGCCGTCGCCTTGGCCCACTCGCGAGCCGGGCGCTGAGCCGTCTTCGGCATCGGGAGCTCGACGCTCAGCGGCAGTCCGGCCGGCAGGGCGTCGAGGATCTCCCGGAGCGGCAACATGCCCTCGCCGGGCATGCGGCGCTCGTTGGGGCTCATGCGCCCGAGCTTCGAGAGATCGGGCTCGCCGGGGCCGAGCACGCCGTCCGAGATCTGCGCATAGGGAAACAGCCTCGGGTCCAGGCCCCGGAGCAGCGCGGCACTGCCGCCGCTGCGGACGAAATTGAGGGGGTCGAGGCAGACCACCGCGTTCTTGCGGCCGATCTCGGAGAGGAGCCGCAGCGTCTGCGACAGCGTCGCCAGCGGCCGGATGACCGCGAATTCCACGGCGGCCGCCACGCCGAACCTGCCTGCGACGTCGCAGAAGCGGCCGAGGTTGTCGCGCAGGCGCGCCCAGTTCTCATCGTCACCGGCCACCAACGCGTACCTCGCGCCGAGCTCGGCGCCCAGCTCCAGCGAGGCTGCGAACGAATCAACGTCGGTCGCGGGCTGCAGATAGAAGCTCAAGATGTCGAGCACGGCGAGACCGGAGCTCGCGAGCGCGCGCTTCATCTCGCGGATCAGGACCGCGTTGCCCACCACCGGATAGAACGGAAAGAGGGGAGAGCGGGCGAGGCGGAGCCCAACGCCGTTGTATCCGGCCGCGGCCGCGGCCTCGAGATACTCGAGCGGCGGCGCCTCGGGAAGCGTTGTCGGCGAGAGCGCGATCAGGTTGACGTTCACAGGGACAGGATCATACACGCTCTCGAGGGTCGCGGCCGTGGTATACCCTTTGGGCGCCGGGCCGCTGCGCGTGAGCCCGAGCCCAAGTGGTGCGCGCCGCAGGTCGTCGCGGGGCTGGGGCCCCGCCGACCGAGGCGCGACTTCAATCCGAGGAGGCCTGCATGTTCTTCGAGCTGCGGCAGTACCACATCCGTCCGGGGCAGCGTGACAAGTGGGTCAGGTGCATGGAGGAGGAGATCATCCCGTTCCAGGTCAAGATGGGGATGGTGATCCTCGGCAGCTTCGTCGGCGAGGAAGACGAGAGCGTCTACGTCTGGATCCGCCGGTTCGAGAACGAGCAAGAGCGCAAGCGACTCTACGACCTCGTCTACCAGAGCGACTACTGGAAGAACGAGATCTCCCCGAAGGTTCCGACCATGATCGACCGGGAGCAGATCAAGGTCACGCGCCTCGTGGCGACGCCCCACTCGGTCATCCAGTAGCGGGCGCGATGGCCTTCTCGGCCGACACGCTCCGCGATCGGGTGGCGATCGTGACCGGAGACCAGGCGAACTTCATGACGGGGGAGACTGTCTACGTGAGCGGTGGTCCGCGAGTGGCCAACCGCGAGGACAACAAATGAAAGTTGCGTTCGGGATCAGCCTGAGCCCGGGAACACCGCTGCTTCAGGAGAAAGACACGCGCCGGTTCATCGACCTCGCGAAGATGGCCGACGATTACGGCGCAGAAGCCGTCGGTACGCACGACACCGCCTTCATCGGGGGCGACGCCTATGTCAGAGCCACGCTGATCGCGCTGGGCTCGTCGCGCGCCCGCGTCGGCCTGCGTCCGACGAACCCGCTCACGCGAGAGCCGCAGGTCATGGCGTCGTTTCTGGCCTCCATCGACAGTCTGACCGGCGGCCGCGCCTTCATGGACATGGCCAGCGGCGACAGCGCCGTGCTCAACATCGGCTACGACGTCGCCACGCGCGCCCGCATCGAGGACTACGTGAGATGCGTGCGAAATCTATTAGCCGCGGGCGAGGCGACGTATCAGGGCCGGCCGCAGCGGGTCCGCTGGGCATCCACCGTGACACGCCAGCAGATTCCAATCTCGATCTGCGCCGAGGGCCCCAAGATGCTGCACCTGGGCGGGAGGATCGGAGATGGCGTCACCGCCGGCACGGGACTGCTGCCGGACGTGATCCAGGACACCATCGCCCGGATCCACGCCGGCGCCCGCGAGGCGGGCCGCGATCCATCCGACGTCGACATCTGGTTCACGACGCGAACCTCGCTGGACGAAGATCGAGACAAGGCGATCCAGGGCGTCAAGGCCTCGGTCTCGTCGATCCTGAACCACTCCATGCGATTCGGGCTCGACGGCAAGCACGTCCCCGACGCGCTCAGGGGGAAGATCCAGGAGTACGTCGACGGGTACGAGCTCTACGACCACGTGCTCCACGAGGGCAGGAATCCCAAGCGCATGGCCGAGCTTGGTCTGACCGACTACGCGCTGGAGCGCTTCGCGCTTGCCGGCAATCCGAGCGACTGGATCACGCGGATCGAGCAGATCGCGGAGGCGGGCGCCCAGAAGTTGTGGGTGAGTCTGCGGGCGACCGACCTCGACACGCAACACCACTACATGCGGATCCTCGGCGAACAGATCATGTCCCG
>JAHFDK010000324.1 GCA_023249095.1 Candidatus Rokuibacteriota bacterium
ATCAATCGTGCGTCCAGAGAAAGCTGACGTGTTCAGCGGGAGACAGTCCCGCCGGGGTAAGAGCCAGCGCCCCGTAACTTGGATGGCAGGGTGGCGGGAAACCAAGACCCTGAAGCCCATCGACCAAGCCATCGAACGGATGGTGAGTGAGTCCCCGGGCCGTAACGAAAGTGAACGCAGAGGTGGCCCCGAAAGACCAAAGATCCGGAGGCCGAGCCTCACGGTTGAGAGGCGAAGGCAGCATGGCTTGACGCACTTGGCTGACGCGGCGAGACACTCCGGCGGGGTGAGAGCGACGGCACGGTGACGAGGACACGTCGAGCAACTGGAGATGCCCTCCTCGCCCCACCGCGAAAGCGGCGGAGCCACGTTGGCCCTATAACCAGCGACCCTGGGAAGTGGGCAGACGGCGAGAGGGTGGCGGATGGGTCCGTAGTAGCGACGAAGCGGGGTAATGCCCGTGGAGCGAAGGGACCCTGCTGGATCGCGATGTCTCCGACAATATGGGAGGCAGGGACGTCATGATAACGGCGTCCGTCAGTCTGCAAGACCTGAAGCGGAGGCTCTACGTCACGGCGAAGGCCGCGTCAGGTGGGACGAGGCGGAGTACGGCGAGGCCGTGTGGGGCTGAGTCCGAAAGTGCTCCCCGTCGGCAGGTCACATAACCCGTGACACGAAGCGACCAGGTAAGCCCGGTGCCGGAAATCGGCACGCCGGGTTTGAGGTGGCGGGGGCTGGAAACGGCTTACGGCGAACCTACACGGGCACGAAGCTGGAAACGGCGGATACAGCCAAGGGGAGCCTACGGAGCTTTGCGCCAGTCCTCGACCCTACTCAAGACCGCGAAGGCGCTCGGGCTCACCATCCCGCAGTCGCTCCTAGTCCGAGCAGACGAGATCATCCAGTAATGAACCGGCGCACGTTCCTCTGCGGGCTCACGCTTGGGACGGTGTCTGCGCCGCTCGTGGCCGAGGCGCAGCGACCCGGGAGTGTCCCTCTGATCGGCCTCCTACGGCCTGGTTCGCCACCGGATCCTTTCGTTGAAGCGTTCCAGCAGGGATTGCGCGAGCTGGGCTATGTTGAGAGTCAGAGCATTCGCATTGATGTTCGATACGCGAGGGGCGAGCCGGATCAACTCGTCGCGCTCGCGACCGAGCTGGTCGGGCTAAAAATCGACGTCCTCATGGTGCCGCTGATCACAAATCGATGTGAATTACTACTCATATCAATTTCCGCGTTGAAGAACAAACGAGTAGAGCGCCTCTGCAGCGCGATCGGGAACATAGCTACATCAGGGTCAGCAGTCAGTTCTACGCTGCCGCGGAGACCATGGAGATCATGTATTGAAAATGGCTTCGACGTAAAGTTCCTTAACCTTACCGCCACGAATCGTGCATAGTCCTCTGATGAAGTAGGAATGTTCGACCCGCTAATCCTACCCAGGAGTGATACCTGCGCAGCGACCTGGATGCTTGGGCTTCCGAACTTAAAGGCCACGCCAGACAGGCTTTCGGGGGTTTTTCTGAGCATGACGTGCGCCGCGATGTTCCAGTCGTCAGCCTTCTTATCAAATCCTGAAGCCATGTTCCCCTCCAGAGAAAATGAGCAGGCGGCAACACGTTTCCGGCGTCCAGACTATAACACTGTACCGCACCCGGTTTCCTGGACACCAGCGGGGGATGTCAGAGTATGGCTCGCGAAAGCCCGCCGACCTGCCCGTCGAGCAGCCGACGAAGTTCGAGCTACGCATCAACCTCAAGACTGCGAGGGCGCTCGGGCTCACGATCCCGCAGACGCTGCTGCTGCGGGCAGACCAGGTGATCCAGTAGCGCGTGCTCGACCAACGTGGCCGACTCCTCGTGGCGACGCTCGGCTTTGCCGGGCTTCCCATGCTGTCGTATGACCGTGCCCTCTGGGCGCTGCGTTTCTGGCTCGACTCCTGGGCCGGCATCGGCGCGATCGCCACCGGCATGGCCCACCAGGGCTTCGACCTCCAGCTCACGCGGTACGCCGAGAAGGGCTGGCGCGCGACCTTCTACACGACCGGGATGGAGCACTCGATCACGAGCGCCACGGCCTCAGCGTGGGAACGCACGCCGTGGCACGCGACGCAGCGAGCGGCGTGGGAGGCGCTGAGGCAGTCCGCGGGGAACAGCCAATGATGCAGATCGTCGTCGCTCGTCTTCGTCGTTTCGTCTGGCGCGCCGTGCGACGAGCGCTGAGTAAGGCCCGCCCGGGTGCCTAGACGGCCCGAGAAGAAGAGTGAGCCGTCAGCGCCGACCACGCGCCGCGTCCTGCCGATGGAGCTCCAGATCGGTGACCGGCTCTCAGACGAGACCGAGGAGTGGGAGGTCATCGGCCAGCCGTACACGACAGCAGGCGGGAAGAACGCCCGCGTTCGCGTCCAGAGGGTCGGCGAGCCAGCCGTTACCGCGATAAGAACGTGGAGCGCCCACGAGCGCATCACCGTGAAGCGAGCGGCCGCCGAGGACCGCAACCAATGATCCGCTGCGTGCTCGGCCTGGCTCTTCTCGTCGTCACGGTCACGTTTACTGGGTGCTCTCGGGAGAACGCGGGCGAGCGGCTGACGCGGGAGTGTGGAGAGGTGGTGGACTCCGGGGCAGATTCGGAGAATACGACGAACCCCGACGTTGCCACTGTGAAGCGTCCGGATATGGAGGCCGTAATCCGTTCTGAGCGGTGGGCCACGACTCCGCTCCGCAAAGCGATGCAAGCCGAGCTGGGCGAACTCGAAACGTCACGCGGGTACACCTCCGATAAGTACGATGCCGCCTGGCAACGAATGGTCAATAGAGGCGGCGAACGCGACGCACTATGGCGCGCCGCATTCGACAGCGACCTTCCCCGTCGAGAGCGAATCCGCGACAGGATGATCCGCGAATGCGTTTGGAAGCGCGGAACGAAGGAGGGCGTCCGATGATTCGGCACACACGGAGGGCCTCGTGCGAGAGCAGCACTGGATGGTCCTCCTCGGCGCAAAGCAGTCCCGTCGTCATCCATCCGTGCGACCGTGGCTCGTGACTTCGTGATCGGTGGTGGGTCCAGGGGCGCGGGGATCTATGGCCAGGAAATGAACCTCACGACCGGCCGCGGTCACCTCTCGAGTGTGGGGCGCGGATGGCCCCCTCACCAGCCGTCCGCGAGTGTCACACCCCGCGGCCGACCCAGTCGAAGGAGAGGATCTGGATCCGATACGACGCGGCCGGCTCGACCCGAGCGCTGAAGTAGGCGCGAGTGCCCGGCGGCACGCCTCCGAGCACCCAGGTCGTCGAGCTCCCGATCACCTGTCCAGAGGCGTTGAGGCGCTCGATCGAGAGACTCATGCGGTCCGCCGTGTCGCCGGCGCGCATGTTGTAGACTACCCGCTGATCACCGCCCGCGGCGAACGCTGGTGTGACCTGGAACTCGATCCGGAAGTATCGATCGAGGGTCTCCTGGGCATAGTTCCCCACCACGGCGCTGCCAGCGGCCATCAGGGCAATCGTCGCGAGCACGAGCGCAACACGGATGCCTTGCATCGAACGCACCTCCGCCTCCACCAAACTCGGAACTCTCGGACGGTTCCACGCACCAGGTGACGCCCCGGCGATTCGCCGCCGCGGCTCAACGGGGCGTCTCCACCGTGCGCGCCGTGTACCCCTTCCGCTCCCACCCTGAAGACGGTCTGGACTGACGGCACCCAGCGTCTCGTCTTCGAGCCGCTGGAGTTGCTCGAGCGCTTGGCCGCCATCACCCCGCGGCCCCGGATCAATCTCGTGCTGTACCACGGCGCCTCGCGCCGCACGCGCGCCGGGGTCGCGGCACCATGTATGGTGTCGCCCCGGATAGCCTCACGGATGTATAGGGATCGACTCAGTGCCCACGCTATACATCGTGTGCTCCGCCCAGAGTCACCGGATGTATGGGGAATTGACTCGGCGCCTCTCCAGGGAGATCTTCGCGTGCATCGATCGCCGTCACTGGGGCGGCACCGATCCATATCGAAAATCCCGCGAGCGGCGTGGCCGGTGCTGTCCCCTACTTCGCTGATTTTGACATCAGCCAATCACTCATTGCCTTAGCGAGCGCCGTCAACGAATTCACGAGCCCCGAAAGGGTCGCCGGCAACCACCCAACAATGCCAACGAAACCAACAAGGCCGAGGCCCCAGTGCGACCAGGTGAGCGCGCTGACCATCCGTCCGGTCGGCTGCGCGGCGAGGTCTTGATACAGGACGATGATCGCGATCCAGCCGACCGCAGCGCCGACGAAGTTCAGCCACACCTGATAGATCAAGTGCGGCATGGTGTACCTCGTCCCAGCTGGCTCGTTGACGAGCCATCGCCTGATGGGCAGCGTCGAACCATGTGGGTGGTGCCACGTGGAGTGGATGTGAATCGCCATGCACGCCAGCCCGAAGAAAAGCGATGCCACGAGGCTAAGTACGAGCAGCAAGTGGACCATGGGCCGACTCGACCATGTGGATGTTGGCTTCCGGCTTGAACCACAGCACCCACGCGCACTCGGCGGAGGCCGTCGCAGCCGAGGTGAGTAGGGAGAACGCGACGAGCAGTGAGGCCCTTCGTCCGCGTCGCATCATCGGCTGCCCTCCTCGAGGCGACTCTTAGCTCTTCCGTCACGAACTGCACTGACGGCGCTCTTCAACATCTCGAACCGTCTTTCGTCACCTTTCGGAGTAGCAGACTCGACCATGGCCGCCATCTCAAACCAATCCTCGATGTCCCGACTGACCTCGTCGGTGCAATCGACAACCCACATCCCGTCGGATAGCGGAGCCGCAGTCGTCAACGCCTCCCGAGACTCTAGCGCGAGAGTCGAGTTATCTCCCCGCAACACCGCTTCTCGCATGATGGTCTCGTAGGCTCGTGCCGGAAGGGGGAACGTTACCAGGTGTCCTGCCATCGCCCACTCCGTGTGTCCCTCACTATCGCGGGCTCGACGTTGCGTCCGAACGTCTCAGTGCCTCCCATGCCGCACCGTAGTTATGCCGGTGCGCCGCACAGGCCGGTGCGACTCGGGCGTGTCGATCGCGATGCCGCTACGCGTGAAATAACGGCGTCGTTTTCCACTCGGTGTACACCCCATCTTTGCCTGCTCTCCTCGCGGTCTCCAGGTTGGGCATAGTGACGCTTCGTCAGGGACTCCGCCCAAGGGCCCCCATCACTACCCACGTGTCACAGTCCGCATCCGGCGCCAGCACTCGTCCGATGACTTGAGCGGCCTCCCAACCTGCGATCGCACGCGGCTCGCCCCTGAGCGGAAGGGCAGTGCCGCGCGTCACGACGCGCCCGAGTTGCTCCCAGCTCGTCTCCACCACGACGTCGGTTGTTCGCCCGGCGACGAAGTTGGGACCGAGACCGATCGTGAGCGGCGACAGCCTTCTTTGCACCTCGGGGCAGTCGCGTTTTCGCATGCGCGCATCGATCAGCACGTCGGGCGCGATCAGCCCGAGCACAACGGTGAAGTCCCCGACCACGACGGGAACGGCGGTGCTGCGGGCAAGAATTGCCGGTACGCCATCCAGCTCGTCCACGCGAATCGCTTCGACTCCATCCAGCGTCGTTCGGCCATCGAAGATCGCGTCGGCGAACGCCATGCCTCGACGCGTGATGGTTGGCCGTTCATCGTCGTGAATGACGACCGCGTGGCCCGCAACGAAGAGCCGGTGTGCGACGGCCGACCCGATGTCGCCGACGCCGCGGACCAGCACGCGCAGAGCCACGAGCTAACCTCAGCGCCAATCGCGAGCTTCGGAAGCAGTCCCTGGTGGCCGGTGGTCGCGCTCGTTCTCTTGCGCCGGTGGACCGAACATCATGAGGCCCGCCACGAAGAGCAACAATCCGACGAGCACGATGCCCCCGCCCCACATGGCCAGACGGATGACGCGCGGGTTGATGCTCGGCTCATCAGGGATCCACGGCTCCTTCGCGCCGCAGGCCGGGCACACGGTGGCGTCGCGAGCGACCAGGTTCCCGCACAGTCGGCAGGGGACGGTGTCCGTGTGCTCTGCCGCTCGTAGCGCCCGGCGCCGAGCGCGATCGCCAACTCCTCGTGCACCGCCGCCTCGATCGCCACCCGGACCTGCGTGTGGAATCAACTCGCCCAGCGCGACCGGCCCATCCTCATGCAGCCGCTCCGCCTTCTTGATACGCTTCGCCATGGCGCATTCCTCCGGTGGCCGCCTTGCCGGGCGGCCGGTTGGTGGCTGGACAACCCATCCAACCGGAAGAATGCGCCACTTCTCTTTTCCACACGACTCGGGACACTACCGCGCGCGGGCTCCAGTCCCATCGCAGGAGTGTCGTCGGCGCGAACGCTGGCCACACTGATCGGCGGAAGCCCAAAACGCGGCTCTCCCCCGACCCGGAGCCTCGCTACTTCGGGGCTTGCTGCTGAGCGCGGCTGGCCGTCAGCTCGACGAACGTGAACCACCAGCCGTCGATCAGGCGAACCTCGAGCGAGCTCCC
>JAHFDK010000325.1 GCA_023249095.1 Candidatus Rokuibacteriota bacterium
TCGAGCGCGCCCTGCACGACCCGGGGTTCCGTCAGGCCGGTCCAGAAGGGTTAAGGCCGGGGGATGAACCCTGCGAAGGGGACCCTCAAGGCATCACAGACGGTCACGTGCCCAGCGGCGGCGCTCCCCCCGATCTTCAATTGTCAGCGGCGCTCGCTCCCCCCGATTAAAACAGCATCAGCTGGGTACTCGGTTCCGGCTCTTCCGCGGGAGGCCGGAGACCTTCGAGCTCCGCGAAGGCGCGAAAGCGGTCCCAGATCTCCCGGACCTTCCCCTGGTAGTATTCGACGTTCTCGTCGGGCCGCGCCGGGTCCCACTGGCTCGCCAGCTTCGCGTACTCGTTGACCGTGACGTTCGGCCCACGGCCGGTGACGTAGTAGGACACCTGGTCGCCGGGCTGCACCGAGCGTCCTGACGCGCCGGCGAGCTCGTACGCCGCCGACGTCGCGCGGGCGCCGGCGCGCACCTTCTCGCGATAAGCCTCGACCGACTCCTGGAGTGTCTCAGTTCTAGCAAAGGCGCGGGGCTCGACGCGATGCGCGGCGAAATCGCCCAGCCACCGGTCGATGACCGCGCGGACTTCGGCCCGGCGTCCGAGCACGAGGCAGCGGACGATCTCGCCGATGATCTGTCGTTGAAAGGGCTCGAGGCCCCGCGAGCGGAAGGCCGAGCCCTTGAGGCTCAGGCGCCCGAGCTCGTCGAGCAGCGCGTAGGTCTTCATCTTGTAGCTGAACATCGCCGCGTACCGGCCGTCGAGCTCGAGCTGGATGCCATCCGGCAGGCCGGCCGCGATTCGCTCGAGCAGCGTCTCGTCGTCCGCCGGCGTGTGGCCGGGCGGTGGGACGAAGTAGACGCCGTCGGTGTCCGCCTCGACGGGTGTGGCGCCGAGCGCCGCCAGCGCGGCCAGGACCGCGGTGACGACGGCCCGCCCCTCGGCGGTCACGCGGTCGGCCGCGTCGAAATCGTTCCAGTGCCCGCCGCTGAACGCGAGATAGCCGTAGAACGCGTTGATGAGGATCTTGAAGGACTGCTGGAGAGCACCGAGATGCGCGCGCTCGGCGGGCTCCCGCGCGTCACGGGCCAGCCGCTTGGCGCGCACGCGGAAGTCGCGGAGGTGGTAGAGGAGCGCCGGAAAGACGCCGAGGATATCCGAGGCGGGCGCGATGGACCGTGCCAGCATGAGCGAGGGATAGAGCGAGGTGACGTCCACGTGGAGGACGGGCCGCGCGACGCCCTCCTGGAAGATCGCGGTGTAGCCGCCCCCGACCGGCGCGCCGGGCCCGGGCAACGGCACCGCGTGGCCGCGGGCGAGGTACTCCCGAAGCACGAGCGCGTCGATCTTGGCCGCGGCACCTCGCAGCGTGCACGATTGATAGTCGAAGGGCACGGCCTGGGCCTGGGCGAAATAGGGCGGCGCCAGGATGGACGCGATGGCGAGGGTCTCGATGGCGTCGTCCGCGGCGTAGGCCATGAGCCGCTCCGGCGCCTCGCTGAACTCCCGCGTGATCCGCGATGGGTCGACATACGTGCGGCCTTCCGCGGCGACGCCGAAGTGGCGGGCGAGGTCCTTCAGTCCGAATCCCGGCAGGTCGCGGGTGCCGGCGTCGTGGAGCTGGGCGAGGATCCAGGTGTCGATGATGTGGCGGCCGGCGACCTCGTAGCGCCGATACCCGATCGTGCGCTCGGCGATCTGCAGCCGGGCCACGCGGCTCCGGAGGTTCTCTCCGCCGCGGCCCCAGGCGAGCGCCACGCGGTGCAGCCGGGCCCGCGCCTCGAGATACTCGAGGTCGAACCGGAAGATGTTGTGGCCCTCGATCACGTCCGGATCGCGCTCGCGGATGATTCGGGAGCACTCGTCGAGGAGCCCCTGCTCGTCGAGCCGGTCGCCGCGCACGACGTGATGGAAGCCGGTGGAGTCGGCGAGCGCGACCGCGATGATCCGGTCCCCGGCGCGCGCGGCGCTCGGGAACTCGTAGCCTTCGGTTGTCATCACCTCGATGTCGAGAGCGAGGTGGCGCAGATCCGCGAACACGAGCCCGCCGAAGGATGTCCGCCCGGCCTGCAGGAGGTACTGGTGGACGGGGTCGCCGAGGAAGAGGTAGGGCGCCCGCGGCGCGTTCGCGGGCTGGCCGGATCGATCCCGGCAGCGGTCACGCGCGCCGAGGGCGTCGCCCCAGGACCCGAAGCTCGCCCGCCAGCACAAGTCGCCGGGGCCCGCGAGCGGTTCGACGGCGACGAGGCCTCCGGCATCCTTGACGAGGTCGCCGTCCGCGAGAAGGACGAACGGTGAGAAGGGGACGATCTCGGTGAGGGTCGCGCCGCCCGAACGTCGATAGAGGCGAATCGCTCGACCGCCTTCGGCGAGATCGAAGGCGATGAGCCCCGGGCTCGAGTCCCGGCCGAAGAGAAGGGGGGTGTGCTCGATGGTGAGCACCGCTCTAGTCAGGGGTAGTCGGAGTAGACGATGAGGGTCGTCGTCCGCAGTGTCATGGCGTCAGGATACCCGGCGGCCGGCCCGCGCTCAACCCGCCGCTCCATGCAAATTCTTACGCAAGGGATATCTTCTCTTGCAGAGTCTTGGCTAATCCGCATCACAGCGAACGGTCAGAGGTTCAGTATTTGCCGCGATCAGCTCACTGGCACGTAGTCTGCTCGGGGCCGACGTCATGGAGCTCATTCCTTCGCTCCTGGAGACCACGGTCTCCCTGGCGCTCGCGGTCGAGTTGGTGGGCGTCGGCCTTCTGATCTTTCGCATGCTTCGCTGACCGCGAGCCTGTCTGCCGGCACCCTGTCGCCTCGGGCGCCGAAGACGCTCCCCGCGAACGCGCACTCCTCACTTAGCGGTTCTCGCTTAGCCCCGCGTTGGGGGCCGGTGTATGCTCAACCCATGGTGCGACGGGCGCTGTCGGCGCTTCTCGCCTCGACGGTCATCGCCGGCTGCGCCACGACGAGCCTGTCCTTTCCGAACGCGACTCCAGGCAAGCCGCTCACGGTGCCGGCGTGGGAGGAGCGGCCCCAGGGTCCAGGGCCGTTCCCGGCCGTCGTCCTGCTGCACAGTTGTCACGGCGTGTCCGAGTCGAACCACGAGTGGTCGCGCTGGTTCCGCGACCAGGGGTACGTCGCGCTGGTCGTCGACAGCTGGGGCCCGCGCGGACAGGACAAGACTTGTGCACCGAACCTCCCGAACGTCCCGGACATTCCCAACACCGAACGGTTCGACGACGCCGTCGGCGCGCTCCGATGGCTGCACAGCCGGCCCTACGTCGATCGCTCGAGGATCGGCGTGATCGGGTGGTCGAACGGCGGTGTGTTCGCCCTCGCTCTCGTCAACGGGCCGAGTCTCGAGCGCCAACGCCGCCGAGGAGTCGTCCTCCCCGAGCCCGGCTTCAGGGCGTCCGTGGGTGTTTATCCCGGCGGGTGCTACTCGCTGGTCGACGAGCTGGTGACGCGGCCGCTCCTGGTGCTGATCGGCGACGCCGACGACTGGACCATCCCGGGGCCCTGCGTCGCGATGGTCGACGCCATGCGCCGGCGCGGCGCGGACGCGCGCGTCGTTCTCTACCCGCGGGTCTACCATTACTTCGACGTGGTCGGCCAGCCGCGCGCCTACCTGCCGGAGGTGGGAAATCGCAACAAGCCGAACGAGTGCTGCGGCGCCACCGTCGCCTTCGACGCGTGGGCCTTCGCGGACGCGCGCCGCCGGGTCGCTGACTTCTTCGGCTATCATCTGAAGGCCAGATAGCGCCCGACCCATGGATTGCTCCGTCGAGCTCGTCAGGCACCTCTTGCAGAGCGTCGTGTACATCCACACGACCGTGGGGCGCGAGCATCCCTCCACACGGATCCTCGGCAACGAGCGACTCGGGAGCGGGGTCGTGGTCGATGCCTCCGGCCTCATCCTGACGGTCAACTACGTCGTCATGGGCGGCCAGTCGATCTATGTCGCGTTCCAGAAAGGTCGGCGCGTGAAGGCCGAGCTCGTCGCGCAGGATTTCGAGATCGGCCTCGCCCTGATCCGGGTGAATCGGCAGGGGCTCGTGGCGGCCGACGTGGGCACGGGTGAAGCGGTCGAGCGGTGCGACGAAGTCGTGCTGCTGGGCGCCATGGGGCCGCAGGAGCGTCGGGCGACCGGAGGTCTCGTCACCTACATCGGCGAGTTCGAGGCGTACTGGGAATATCTCCTCGACCGGGGCATTGTCTCCAACGCGCCGAACCCGGGCTATGGCGGCGGCGGGCTCTTCACGATGAAAGGCCGCCTCGCCGGGACCGTGTCCCTGAATCTCAACGAGATCGCCCGGAGCTCGCTGGCGATCCCGATCGACTTCTACCGGGAGCACCGCGACGAAATGGTTCGGTTCGGACGGATCGTCAGCCGGCCTCGCCGCGCCTGGCTCGGCGTCTTCGCGCACGCGATCGAGGAAGGCGTGGTCGTCGCGGGCCTGGTGCCCGACGGCCCCGGCGATCGCGGCGGGCTGCAGGAGGGGGACCTGATCGTCTCGCTCAACGCCGAGGAAGTGGCGAGCCGCCGGGATCTCTACATGAGCCTCTGGCGTCATGAGCCCGGCGAAGCGCTGACCTTTGAGGTGATGCGCGACAACAAGGTCCGTCGGTTCGAGGTGAAGGGGGGCGACCGCGCCCACTTCTTCCGGCAGTTGTGACCGCGGGCCCTCGCGGGGCGCTCTCTCGCTTCATCGCCGCCGACGGCTTCTTCATCAGCGCTGGCCTCGCGTTTTTCTTCCTGGTGTGTCTGATCCCGATCCTGCTCCTGGGCGTCTCGATGGTGGGATTCGTGCTGTCGGGGGAGGAGGCGGCGCGTCACGTCGTCGGTCAGCTGACCCAGCAGTTCCCCGTCTATCAAAAGCAAATCGGCCGAGCCCTGCTGGGGATCGTGGAGACGCGCGCCGTGTCGGGCCTGCTGGGCACGGCGGTGCTGGTGTTCTTCTCGACGCCGCTCCTCAGCGCGTCGCGCCTCATCCTGCATCGCCTCCTGGGCGTCCGCGGCGACGGCGGAGTGCTAAAGAATCTCGCGCGCGACAGCGCGATGGCGCTGGTGCTGAGCGTGCTCCTCTTCGCCGTCAGCACCGTGACGTGGCTCTACCACTGGTTCCGGGCGCTCGCCGTCAACGCGTTGCCGGTTCCGCCGGGGTTTGGGCTCGGGGGCCTCCCGCTGAGCCTCACCCTCTCCACGCTGATGTTCTACCTCGCGTACCGTTACGTCCCGCGTCGCCGCGTGGGCGTCGGGGCGGCACTGGCCGGGGCCGTGCTCGCGAGCCTCCTCTGGGAGATCGCGAAGCAGCTCTTCCGCCTGTACATCCAGGAAGTCAGCCTCTACAGCCAGATTTACGGCCCCCTGGGCGTTCTGGTCGCCTTCGTGATGTTCGTCTACTATTCGGCGGTGGTGTTCGTCCTCTCGGGCGCGTTCGTCGCCGCCCTCGACGGGCGCCGCCGCTAGCCCTTCCGCGTCGTCCTGGGCGGAGCGGACGCGACCGGACCCGCTCCGCCCGGGACGACTATGCTATCGTCGTCGGCGCTTCTCACTCGGCAGCGGAGGGATGCGCATGATGCTCAAGGGCAAGGTGGCGGTGATCACGGGGGCGGCGCGCGGCATCGGCCGGGAGATCGCCTTGCTGATGGCGCGACAGGGGGCGCAGGTGGTCGTCAACGACTACGGCGGCACGGAGGCGGGGAGCGGTGGTGCGAGCGCGCCGGCCGACGAAGTAGTAAACGAGATCACGCAGGCCGGCGGTAAAGCCGTCGCGAACTACGACTCGGTGGCCACGATGGCCGGGGGCCAGGCGATCATCAAGACAGCCGTCGACACCTTCGGGCGCATCGACGTCGTCGTCAACAACGCCGGGATCCTGCGGGACCGAATGATCTTCAACATGACCGAAGAGGAATGGGACGCGGTCATCAACACCCACCTCAAGGGCAGCTTCGCGGTGACCCGCGCGGCAGCCCCGCTCATGCGGGAGCAGAAGTGGGGCCGGTTCATCAACATGACCTCGACCTCGGGTCTCATCGGCAACGTCGGTCAGGCGAACTACGCCGCCGCGAAGCTCGGTATCTTCGGTCTCACCAAGGCGACGGCGCTCGACATGGCGCGCTACAACGTGACGGCGAACTGCATCTCGCCGTTCGCCTGGACGCGTATGATCGGCACAATCCCGACCGAGACCCAGGCGCAGAAGACGCGGGTCGAGAAGATCAAGAAGCTCTCCCCCGCCCACATCGCGCCCATCGCCGTCTTCCTGGCGAGCGACGCGGCCAAGGACGTCACCGCGCAGATCTTCGGCGTGCGAGGCAAGGAGATCATGCTCTTCGGCCACGAGCGCCCGATCATGCGCGTGCACAACTCCGAGGGCTGGACCGCCGAGAGCTTCACCGAGATGTTCCCGGGCACGCTCCAGCATCACCTGGTCCCGCTCGTGACGTCCGGGCAGTACTTCAACTA
>JAHFDK010000073.1 GCA_023249095.1 Candidatus Rokuibacteriota bacterium
ATCGCACTCGGCATCCTCGCCGCCACCGGCGCGGTCACGAACGGGCGGATCGGCCCCTTCGCCGTGGTCGGCGAGCTGGCGCTGGACGGCCAGATCCAGGCGGTGCGCGGAGTGCTCGCCGTTGGACTCGCGTGCCGGCGGCAGGGCATCGGCACGCTCGTCGTGCCGGTCGCGAACCACTCGGAGGCCCAGGCCGTCGAAGGTCTCCGGGTGCTCGGCGCGTCGACGCTTCGCGACGCGGTGGGGCTGCTCAACGGCGACGCGGACGCAGCCGCCCCGCCGACGCCGGAGCCTCCAGCGGCGCCGGCCACCGACGATCTGGACTTCGCCGACGTTCGGGGCCAGGCGTACGCCAAGCGCGCGCTCGAGATCGCGGCCGGCGGAGCCCATAACCTGCTGCTCGTCGGTCCTCCCGGCGGCGGGAAGACGATGCTGGCGCGCCGGCTGGCGGCGATCCTGCCCCCGCTCACCCGCGACGAGGTGATCGAAGCGTCGACCATCTGGTCGGTCGCGGGGCTCTTGCCGCGTCACGGCGAGCTGATGAGCCGGCGCCCGTTCCGCGCGCCTCACCACACCATCTCGGTGTCGGGTCTCATCGGCGGCGGCGCTCCTCCGCACCCCGGCGAGGTGACGCTCGCTCACCTCGGCGTCCTCTTCCTGGACGAGCTACCCGAGTTCCAGCAGCATGTGCTCGAGTCGCTGCGCCAGCCGCTCGAGGACGGCCGCGTCACCATCGCGCGGGCGAGCGGCGTCAGCGATTTCCCCGCCCGCTTCCAGCTCGTCGCCGCCGCCAACCCTTGCCGGCGTGGGTGCCCGTCCCTCGACCTTTGCATCTGCACGCCGGCCGAGCGGGCCCGATATCTCGGCCGCCTCTCGCGCCCGCTCCTCGACCGCATCGATCTGCACGTCGAGCTCCCCGCGCTCGCTCCCGCGGACTTTCGGGCACCCGCGCCAGGCGACGCAACCGAGACGATCCGCACGCGCGTGGGCGCCGCGCGCCAGCGGCAGCGCGACCGCCTCTGCGCGACGGGAATCCGCGTCAACGCCGCGATGAGCCCCCGCCAGGTTCGGCGCTTTTGTGCGGTTCCTGCCGAGGCCGAGCGCCTCCTCGCCGCCGCCATGACCCACCTGGGGCTCTCGGCCCGCGGTCACGATCGCGTGCTCAAGGTCGCCCGCACGATCGCCGATCTGGCCGGCGCCGAAACACTGGCGGCCGAGCACTGCGCGGAAGCCATCCAGTACCGCAGCCTCGATCGGCAGTGGCGGGCGTGAGCTGGGTGGCGGCGTGGAGAGGTAGAGGTTCGAGCGGAAGCTTGCGATAGGGACGCGGATCGGCCCCGCTGGCCGCGAGAGACTTACTGCTTCTGCACGACCACCCTGCCCTGGGAGTTTACGAACACGCGGTAGCGGCTTCCATCCTGGCATGTCGCGACATAGTCGTTGTCGCCCTGTCGGGCGGCGGTGACCACCTGCCCACACGGCTGACCTTGCAGGGCGATCACTGCCGTCAAATCCTTGAGGACCGCCGGGTCGTCCGCAGCGAGCGCGGGTCCGGCGATGAGAGCTGCGTTCAGGACGATCAGCGCCCAGACCTTCATTCGCTTGCTCATCGCTTCCTCCCCAGTGGAATCAGAGGTTGGCAAACTTCGCAGGATCCGCCAGCAGATTCCAGAGCGCTTCGCGCGATGCGGCGATGTCCCGAGCGAGCGCTGGGTCCTTGTCCTGCAGGAGTGACAACACCTTGAGGAGCAGAAGATCGTAGCTCTCCCGTAGCTTTGCGAGAGGGGTCTGGCCGCGCCCCTCGTGGAATGCCGCGAGTTGCTCCAGCAGGTCATCGACCTGATTCTTGAGCGAGAGCTTGGTGAACACACCGATCGCCTGGGTCTCGCGAAGTCTCTTCTCGAGCGACTTCAGATCGAGGGCCGGAGGTCCCTCCGGCGTCCCAGGTCGTGGAGTCGTGCTCTCCCGGGGAGCAGCACTCTCTTCGGGTCGAGGCGGCTCTGCAGACGGAGGGGAAGAAGCGGCATCCTTCAGGCCCTTGGCACGCGCTGGCTCGGTCCCTGGAGCGCGCCGGCCTTCCGGCTCACCTGTCGATGGCGTCGACCGACGGACCGGTCCCGGTTTCACCACCCCATCCGGCGGCGGACGCATCAGCTGAGCACATTCGCTTGCCTGGATGAGCAAGGCCAGAACACCCACTGCCAACGTCGCCGCGGTCCTACGGGCCATCACTGCTCTCTCCGATCTCCCATCTTCGACTGTGCCCGACGCTCGGTGGAGGTTGTCCTGTTGGACAGTCGGCACGCCTATTGTCATTCAAGCCTGCGTTGGATTCGAATCTGGTTCTAGAATATCGTCCCATGCCAGACTCGGTCTCGATTCGACGCTCGCGAATGCCAATACTACAGGTACACAGCCTCTTGGTCGGCGGTGAGGCGCTGTCCCCGCTCATCCTCGTACACGGAGCGGCGAACTCGGCGCAGGTCTGGACGTTCTGGCAGAACGAGCTCGCTCACCGCGGATGGCCCTCGCATGCCCTCGATCTCGCTGGCCACGGACACAGTGTGGCGGCCGATGTCGGTATCATGCGAATGGCCGATTATGCCGACGACGTGGTGACCCTTGCGCGTACGCTACGGCGGCCCCCCATCCTCCTGGGCTGGAGCATGGGGGGACTAGTGGCGATGATGGCGGCCCCGGCATGCGGCGCGCGCGCCTGCGTGGGCCTCGCGCCGAGTACCCCAGCTCGCCAGCGTGACACCTCGGTCTCGCTCCGCTCAGGCATCTTCGGCGCCGAGGAATATGGCATCGTCGACCGAGATCCCGACCGTCAGCCCACGATGCCGGATCTCGATCGAGAAGAGCGCGTGATCGCCTTGGAATCGCTCGGCCCGGAGTCCCGCCTCGCGCGAGACGAGCGCCAGGCGGGAATCGTCATTGAGGGCATCGCTTGTCCTCTTCTCATCGTCACCGGAATGGCGGACACCCAGTGGCCCCGGCAGCGGTACGACGACTTCCTACTCCCCGCAGATCACGTCAGTATCGAGGGGGCTTCGCACTGGGGGCTGGTCCTGAACCGGCGGGTGCTGCCGGGGATCGTGTCCTCGGTGATCGGGTGGCTCGAGAAAAACACCTCGCGTGGGAGGCCATGATGCCGCAAGTCGTTCTGGTCGTCATCGACATGCAAGAGCGCCTGTTCGACGCGATGGACGCCGCGTGACGCCGTCTGCGCGCGCACGCCAGCGCAGTGAACACGGCGACGGAGACCGTGGTCTTCAAGCTCCTCGGCCTCGACGACACGGATGCCTATCGCGACCTGGGAAAGCTACTGAAGTAGCGGCTACCGTCGGAGCCGCCTGAACCGGCGGCGCCGGAACTTAGCGGCGGCCGCGCGGCGGGATGTTCGTGTAGATGATGGTGCCGTCGTCGCCGACCGTTCGATAGACCGCGGTGGGCGCGCCGGCCAGCCCGTTGGTGCTGCCGTCGTAGTAGTAGTAGAGCACGCGCGTCACGTAGTCGCGCGTCTCGGCAAACGGCGGGATTCCACGGTATGCGACCACCGCCTTCTCACCGGCGTTGTAGGCCGCTAGCGCCATCGGCAGATCGTTCCCGAAGCGGTCGATCAGACCGCGGAGATGCCGGACGCCGCCATCGATGTTCTGCTGGGGGTCAAAGCTGTTGCGGACTCCGAGCAGCGAGGCCGTCTCAGGCATGAGCTGCATCAAACCTTGGGCGCCTTTTATGGAAACTGCGCGCGGGTTGAACGCGGACTCGACGCGGATGACGGCCTGGACCAGTCGCTCGGGCACGCCATAGCGCCCCGAGGCGTCCTTGATCTCGGTCACATAGCGCCCGGTGTCTGCGGGGGGCAGTCGCAGGTAGCCCGCGGCCGTGCCGGACGAGTATCCAAGACCGCGATAACGGGGATCGGTTGGCGCGTTGGTGAAGTGGACGGTCCCGTCGTTCGTGGCGAGCCGGTAGACCTCGGCGTTGGCCGGCACGGCGGTCACGATGGTGGTCGCCACCGCACACAGGAGAAACCGAAGACGGGCCATACCGCCATGTTAGCGGACCCGACGTTCCCCCTTCAAGGACAGAAGACGGGTTCCGGAAACGCCACAAAGGCGGCCCAAATCAGGACGATAGCGCCAGCGGCTCGACCTCGGGCCAGGCCGGCGCATCCTCGAGCGCGAGCCTCAGGACGTCGGGCACCGAATCGACCAGGTGGATCGTCATCTCGTCCCGCACCCGAAGCGGAACGTCCTCGATGAGGTTCTTCGCGTTCCGTTTGGGCAGCAGCACGGTCCGAATCCCGGCGCGATGCGCGGCCAGGACCTTCTCCTTGATCCCGCCGACCGGTAGCACGCGCCCGGCGAGACTGACCTCACCGGTCATGGCGAGCCCGGAGCGCACGCGACGGCCGGTGAGCAACGACACGAGCGACGTCGTCATCGTGACGCCCGCCGACGGTCCATCCTTGGGAATGGCCCCGGCGGGGACGTGCACGTGGATGTCGGACATCTCCCAGAAGTCGGGCGCGATGCCGAGCTCGTCCGCGTGGGACCGTACCCACGAGAGCGCCGCCTGCACCGACTCCTTCATGACGTCTCCGAGCTGCCCGGTCAGCGTCAGGGTGCGGGCTCCCTTCATCCGGGTCGCCTCGATGAACAGGATGTCGCCGCCGGCCGGCGTCCACGCGAGGCCGATCGCGACACCCGGGACACGCGTCCGCTCCTCCACCTCCTCGAGCTCGAAGCGCGGCACGCCCAAGAACGACGTGACGACGTCGGGCGTGATCCGCAGCGCCTCCGTCTGCCCTTCGGCGCGCCGCCTCGCCACCTTCCGGCAGACGCTGGCAATCTCGCGCTCGAGATTCCGAACGCCGGCCTCCCGCGTATAGCCACGCGCCAGGAGCCGCAGCGCCTCGGGCGTGAACTCGATGTCCACCGCCGGACCGAGGCCGTGCTCCCGTGCCTGTTTGGGCACCAGGTGCCGCTGCGCGATGGCGATCTTCTCTTCCTCCGTGTACCCGGCGATCGGGATGATTTCCATCCGATCGCGCAGCGCCGGCGCCACCGTGTCGCTCACGTTCGCGGTCGTGATGAACAGCACCCGCGACAGGTCGAACGCGACGTCCAGGTAGTGGTCGCGGAACGACACGTTCTGCTCCGGATCCAGCACCTCCAAGAGCGCCGAGGCCGGATCGCCCCGGAAGTCCATCCCCAGCTTGTCGATCTCGTCGAGCATGAAGACGGGGTTCTTCGTCCCCGCACGCCGGAGCCCCTGGATGATCTGACCCGGCAGCGCGCCGATATAGGTCCGGCGGTGGCCGCGGATCTCGGCCTCATCCCGCATGCCGCCCAGCGAGATCCGGTGGAATTTCCGCCCGAGCGCGCGCGCGATCGACCGTCCGAGCGACGTTTTGCCGACGCCCGGGGGGCCGACGAAGCAGAGGATGGGGTCTTTGCCGGACGCACGAATCTTCTTCACAGCGAGGTACTCCAGGATCCGCTCCTTGATCTTCTCGACTCCTTCGTGGTCCTCGTCGAGGATCGCCCGAGCTCCGGCGATGTCCACGTAGTCGGCCGTCTCCTGTTGCCACGGCATCGACACCAACCAGTCGATGTAGGTCCGCGCGACGGTGTACTCGGCCGCCGCGGGCGGCATCTTCGCCAGCCGGTCCAGCTCGCGGAGCGCTTCCTTGCCCGCTTCTTCCGTCATGCCGGACGTCTCGATCTTCCGCCGGAGTGTCTCGATCTCCTGCGTGCGATCGTCGGCGTCGCCCAGCTCCTTCTGGATCGCCTTCATCTGCTCGCGCAGGTAGTACTCGCGCTGAGTCTTCGACATCTCGGACTGGACTTCCGACTGGATCTTTGACCCGAGCTCGAGAACCTCGGCCTCCTTCGTGAGGGCGGCGACGAGCCTCTGCAGACGCTCGGCGACGCCCATCGTCTCGAGCAGCTCCTGCCGCAGGGCCGTCGGAAGCGTCGGCAGCGAGCCGGCGATCAGGTCCGCGAGCGCGCCCGGCCCTTCCGCGGCGCCGAGAACATTCGCGAGCTCGTCGGGTAGCGTCGGGGAGAGCGCGACGACCTTCTGGAAGAGGCCACTCGCCGTCCGCGCGAGTGCTTCGACCTCGAGGGTCGCCGAGGGCGCCTCGTCGGTGAGGCGCTGGATCCGCGCCCGGAGGAACGGCGTCTCCTGGACGACGTCGGTGATACGGAATCGCGCGAGCCCCTGCACGACGAGGCGCAGTGTGCCGTCCGGCTGTTTCAGCGCCTTGTGGATGATGATCACGGTGCCGATCGCGTGAAGCCCCTGGGCACGCGGGTCATCCACGGCCGGGTCCCGCTGCATGACCGCGCCGACGATCCGGCTGCCCTGGAGCGCCTCCTGGATGAGCCGGACCGACGCGGGACGGCCGACAGCGAGCGGCATCACCGCCTGCGGAAAGATCACCGTCCCGCGCAACGGCAGAATCGCGAGGACATCTGGAATGTTGAGCTCGCTATCGTCGCGCTCGCCAGCCATGATTCTCCTTTCCTACTAGAACAGATCAACCGGCTTGAGGTGACCGGAGGCGGCCCGGACGAGGGCCTCCCGCGGTTCCTCCGGCCGGGAGTGCCCCGCCGCCTCGCCGCCGTCCTCCCGAAGGTAGGCGACCAAATCCTCGATCTGTTTCTGCATCTCGATCATTCGACGCCTCATCTTTAAGATGACCTCAATGCCGGCGAGATTCACGCCGAGATCCCGCGTGAGTCGCAGCAGACGGGCCAGTTCGTCGACGTCTTCGGTGGAATACATGCGCGTCCGGCCGACAGTTCGGCTCGGACGCACGAGCCCCTTCTTCTCGTAGAAGCGCAGCGTCTGCGGGTGGACGTTCAGCATGTCGGCGACCACCCCGATCATGTAAAGCGGCTTGCCGCGGTCGGTCACTGCGCACCTCCCCGATAGTGCTCCAGCGCGGTCCGTGCTTCGATCGGCATCAACCGCTCGAGCTGGCGCACGAGCTCGTGGGTCCGCGCGTCGAGCCCGGTCGGGACCTCGACACGAACCGTCACGTAGAGGTCGCCCGTTGACTCGCCCGTCAGCCTGAGCAGTCCCTGACCGCGCAGGCGGAATACCTGGCCGCCCGTCGTGCCCGGTGGAACGACAAGTACCGCTTCTCCCGACGGCGTCGGAACGTGGATGCGGGCTCCCAGCAGCGCTTCCCAGACGCTGATCGGCAGCTCGCAGTGCACGCTGTCGCCTTTCCGACGAAAAAAGGGATGCTCACGCACCCGCGTGCTCACGATCAAATCGCCACGCGGCCCGCCGAACGGGCCCGCATTCCCCTCGCCGGCCATGCGGATCTGAGCCCCGGAATCGACGCCAGCGGGAATCCCGACGTCGACCGCCTCGGCGACCCGCCGTACGCCTCGGCCGAGGCACAGGGGACACCGCCTGCCCTCGGCCGAGCCGCTCGCGGCGCACTCGGCGCAGGGCGAGAACCGGTGGATCTCTATGCGAGGCCTCGTCCCCCGAACCACCTCGGCGAAGGACAACTCGACGACGGCATGGACGTCGTCGCCGCGCCGGCCGGCGCCGAGTGGGTCGTCGGCGCCAGCCACGTCCCCGAATCGGTCGTACATCGAGCGCGCCGTCGGATCCCCGAGCACGCGGAAGGCCTCGGCGATCTCGTCGAAGAGCTCCCGGGCCCTCTCGTCCCAGAAGTTGACGTCGGGCGAGTACTGCCGCGCGAGCCGCTGGTAGGCGCGGCGAACCTCGCGCGGCCCGGCCGTGGCCGCGATACCGAGCACGGCGTAGTAATCGCGACGCATGGAACCGCTACTTTTTCTTGTCGCCCAGATCCTCGAAGTCCGCGTCGACGACCTCGCCTTCCTTCGGACCCGTCGAGCCCTGGCTCGGCCCGCCGGGCGCGCCGGCCGGCTGAGCTTGCGTCTGGGCCTCGCGGTACATGATCTCCGCGAGCTTGTGGGACGCGCGGGTCAGGTTCTCCTGGGCGCGCTTCATCCGCTCGAGGTCCTCGCCCTTCAGCGCCTCGCGCGCCTCCGCGAGCGCGTCGTCGATCGCCTTGCGATCGGCCTCTCCCAGCTTGGCGCCGTGCTCCCCGAGCGTCCGCTCCGTGGAGTACACGAGCGAGTCCGTCTGGTTGCGGACTTCGATTTCCTGCTTCCGCTTCGAGTCTTCCGCAGCGTTGGTCTCCGCTTCCTTCACCATACGGTCGATCTCGTCCTTGGTCAGCCCGGACGAGGCAGTGATGGTGATGTTCTGCTGCTTAAGGGTCGCCTTATCCTGCGCCGCGACGTTCAAGATGCCGTTCGCGTCGATATCGAACGTCACTTCGATCTGCGGCATCTGACGCGGCGCCGGCGGGATGCCGACGAGATGGAACTTCCCCAGGGTCCGGTTGTCTCGCGCCATGGGCCGCTCGCCCTGGAGCACGTGGACTTCGACCGAGGTCTGGTTGTCGGCCGCCGTCGTGAAGACCTCGCTCTTCTTCGTCGGAATCGTCGTGTTCCGGGAGATGAGCGGGGTCATCACGCCGCCGAGCGTCTCGATCCCCACCGAGAGCGGGGTGACGTCGAGCAAGAGGAGGTCCTTCACCTCACCCGTGAGTACCGCGCCCTGCACGGCGGCGCCGACCGCCACGACTTCGTCGGGGTTGACGCCCTTGTGCGGCTCCTTGGCGAAGAGCTGCTTCACCGACTCCTGCACCTTCGGCATGCGCGTCTGGCCACCGACGAGAATGACCTCGTTGATGTCCTTCGGGCTCACGCCGGCGTCCTGCATGGCCTGCCGGCAGGGCCCGAGGGTGCGCTCGACGAGATCCGCCACGAGCGCCTCGAGCTTGGCCCGCGTCAGCGTGAGCACGAGGTGTTTCGGCCCGCTCGCGTCAGCCGTGATGAAGGGCAGGTTGATCTCGGTTTGCAGCGTCGTCGACAGCTCACACTTCGCCTTCTCGGCGGACTCCTTCAACCGCTGGAGCGCCATGCGGTCCTTCAGAAGGTCGATACCGTGCTCCTTTTTAAACTCCCCCGAGATCCAATCCATGACGCGCTGGTCGAAGTCGTCGCCACCCAGGTGGGTGTCGCCGTTGGTCGCCTTGACTTCGAAGACGCCCTCACCGATCTCGAGGATCGAGATGTCGAAGGTGCCGCCGCCGAGATCGTAGACGGCGATCGTCTCGTCCTTCTTCTTGTCGAGCCCGTAGGCGAGCGCGGCGGCGGTGGGCTCGTTGATGATCCGCAACACCTCGAGACCGGCCACGCGCCCGGCGTCCTTGGTCGCCTGCCGCTGGCTGTCGTTGAAGTAGGCGGGCACGGTGATGACGGCCTGCGTGACTTTCTCGCCCAGGTACGCCTCGGCGGCTTCCTTCAGCTTTCTCAGAATCATGGCCGAGATTTCCGGCGGCGAGTACTGCTTGCCCCTCACCTCGACCCGGGCGTCGCCGTTGCTGGCCTTGACCACCTTGTACGGGACGAGCTTGATCTCCTGGAGCACCTCGTCGTAGCGCCGTCCCATGAACCGCTTGATCGAGAACACGGTGTTCTCGGGATTCGTGATCGCCTGGCGCTTGGCCACCTGCCCGACGAGGATCTCCCCGTCCTTCGTGAACCCGGCGACCGAGGGCGTCAGCCGGCTGCCCTCCTGGTTCGCGATCACCGTAGGGTTGCCGCCCTCGACGACCGCCACCACGGAGTTGGTCGTCCCGAGGTCAATGCCGATCACCTTCGCCATGTCGAATCTCCCTTTTCTTGGTCTCTCACCACTTCGAACGATGCGGACGACTCAGACGTTATCGATCTTGATGTCCTTCGGCTTCACCTCGTCCACCTTCGGAAGCTTGACCTCGAGTACCCCGTCGCGGTACTGGCCTTCACCTTCTCGGCCTGGACAGGCATCGGAAGCTGGACACTCCGCTCGAACTTCCCATGGACACGCTCGACGTGATGGTAGCTCTCGTCCCTGAGGTCTCGGCACCGTCAGCAGATCGCCGGTGATCGACAGGGATACTTCTTTCTCACGGACCCCAGGAAGCTCAAAGTTCAGAACGAGATCGTCCTTGGTCGCGTGCATGTCAAGGACCGGTGCCCACATGCGAACGCCTGAGCCGGTCGCGACGGCCGTGGGCCGTCCAGAAAATCTGCCGAAGAGTCGGTTGACCTCTCCCTGGATGTCGGAAATGTTGCGAAATGGGTCCCACCTCTCGATTGACCCGAACGGACGCCAACGCTCGATCGTCATCGTAAAGCCCCCTCTGGCTCGGCCGGTCTCCTTTTGTTCCGGCAACATATTTGAGTACATACTTCATATATCATCTGAGTATTAACATGTCAAATAGTATGGGGCTAGTCTCCGTTCACTCGACTGACCTGACCGGTCGGCCGAAAGCCGCCCTATCCTAAAAGGGGCCCCATAGCGCTGGATGATAGGGTGGGTCGATGCGGGTAGGGTGCGCGGTGCTCGTTGCGACCATCGTCGTGGTGTGCGGGCTGGTCGCTGGATCGCTCTGGATTGGTTCTCGAATGCTCCAGGAGCCGGAAGTCCCAGTGGCCGCCGGGACAACCGAAGACGGGGTTCGCGGTCAGCAGAAGATCTACGCCATCATCCGCGGTGCGGGACGGGCTACCGGACGTACCCGTCAGATCGTCCTGTCCGAACCGGAGCTGAACGCCTTTCTCTCACGTCATCTGGCTGAAGCGGCCACGATCCCCTTTGGGCCTGGGGCCGTGCGGTTAGTCGGCGACGGCATGATCGAGTTCAAAGGACAAGTTCCGCTCCGGCACGTCCTCGCAATCGCCAACCTCCTCCCCGCCACTTGGCTCGAGCAGCCCGTCTGGCTTCACCTATGGGCGCGCGCAAGTCTAGAGGTGGGAGCGGCCCGTGGTCAGCGCCGCTATCTACGCTTGGACATTGAGCGGCTCGCGCTCGGGCGCCAGCCGCTGCCAGGTGTGCTCCCGCTTCTTCTGCTGAATCCGGTGATCCTGAGTCAGCTTCGCTTGCGGATGCCCGAAACCGTGGAAGCAATCACGATCGAGACGCGGATGGTCGTGATCAGGATTGCTTCGTAACGTGCACGTAGCGGAGTTGAAGGTCGTAGATGAGTTCGTCGAGGATCCGGCTCTCGTCACCAGACCGGTGCCCCTCCGTCTTCTCTCGCAGCAGGACGAGCAGGTCGATAGCGTCCGCGGCCTGGACCAGATCCGTCTGCCGCTGGCCCGTGAGGGGATCAGGCGCATGCCCCAGCGCGACCACCGCCGAGCTCGCGAGCATCATGAAGAGCCCGGCCAGGCTGCGCTCGCCCGGGGTACCCGACCCAGGCGGCACCGGTGGTCGCGACTCGTCGCTGGCCGCGCCCGGGCGGGGTGCATCGTCCGCGTCCAGGCGTCTCCGCCTGTCGGTGACCTTGAAAATATCCTCGCAATCGTCCGGCGACATCGGCTTGAGCCTAGCACAGGCGAAAACCCTTGCTGTATAATCGGTTAGCCTCAGGTACGGACATGACCGAGTCCCCCGGCGTTCTCTTTGAACGGCTCCTGGACGTCATGATGCGCTTGCGTGCACCCCACGGCTGCCCGTGGGATCGTGTGCAGACGCGGACATCGCTGAAGCCCTACCTGATCGAAGAAGCGTACGAAGTCCTGGAAGCAATCGAGTCCGGCCGTAGCGCTCCTCTGCAGGAGGAACTGGGCGACCTTCTCTTCCAAGTGGTCTTTCACGCCCGGCTCGCTGAAGAGCTGGGCGAGTTCACAATGGCCGATCTGCTCCGGCAGCTCATCGACAAGATGGTGCGGCGTCACCCGCACGTATTCGGTGATGCGTCGGTCGGCACGGCGACCGAAGCCCTTGCCCAGTGGGAAGCGATCAAGCAGCGCGAGGCCGACGAGCGGGGACAGCGACGATCGATCCTCGACGGCGTTCCCCGTGCGCTGCCGGCGCTGTTGCGGGCGCAGCGCGTTCAAACCAAAGCGGCGCGCGTGAACTTCGACTGGCCCGACGCGCGCGCGGCGTGGACCAAGGTCGAGGAGGAGATCCGCGAGGCCTCGGAGGCGCTCGCCTCCGGCGACGCCCACCGCATTCGCGAGGAGCTCGGCGACGCGCTCTTTTCGCTCGTGAACGTGGCGCGTCTCGCGACGCTCGACGCCGAAGAGGCGCTGCACGGCGCGATCGAGAAGTTTCGCGAACGCTTCACCGACATGGAGGCGGAGCTTGCCGCGCGCGGTACGTCGGTCTCCGCGGTGGCGCCCGACGAGCTCGAGCGCGCGTGGAACGCCGCGAAAGCCGAGAAGCGCGGCGAGAAGCGGCCATGAGGCTCCGGATCGGTCAGTCGTCCGTCGCGATCGAGCGCGGCGACATCACTGACTGGGAGGTCGACGCCATCGTCAATGCGGCGAACTCGACGCTCGCCATGGGTACGGGTGTCGCCGGCGCGATCAAGCGGAAAGGCGGGGTCATCATCGAGGAAGAGGCGATGCGGCAAGGGCCCGTGGAGGTCGGCGAGGCCGTGCTGACCACTGGCGGCAACCTCGCCGCCACCCACGTCATCCACGCCGCGGTCATGGGCCCGGACCTCAAGACCGACGGCGAGAAGATCACGGCGACTACCCGAGCGGTCCTGGCACTGGCCGCCAAGCAACGCATCACGTCCCTCGCCCTCCCCGCGCTCGGGACTGGCGTCGGCCACGTCCCGCCGGCGGTGTCGGCGAACGCCATGCTCAACGCCGTGGTCTCCCACCTGAAGGAGGGGCCGACCGGCCTGAAACGGGTCGTTTTCGTGCTCTACCAGGACGACGCCTACAAGGCCTTTACCGATACGTTGAAGCGCCTGGGTGGGGTACAGTAAAAGATTACAATGGCCCAGCCAGTAAAGCTCGGGCAGCCCGTCAACCGACGCCTCGGGGATCTTCTCGTCGCCGATGGCCTTCTGACCGCGGAGCAACTCAAGAAGGCGCTCGCGGAGCAGAAGGGCTCCCCGGAGAAGATCGGCTCGGTCCTCGTCCGGCTCAACTTCGTCAACGAAGACCAGCTCATCGGATTCCTCTCGCGGCAGTACGGCGTGCCGTCGATCACGCTGGCCCAGCTCGACATCGAGTCGGACGTGCTGAAGCTCGTGCCGGCGCCCATCGCGAGGAAGTACGAGGTGATCCCGGTCAGGAAGATGGGGAACTCGCTGGCGCTCGCCATGGCGGATCCGACGAACGTCTTCGCCCTGGACGACATCTCCTTCATGACAAATCTCCAAGTCTTGCCGCTGGTGGCGTCGCAGACGGCCATCAAGAAGGCGATCGACCGCAACTACGAGTCAAAGACCGAGGCCATCTCCAGCGTCCTGTCGGACATGCAAACCGACCTCGGCAACGTCGAGGTCGTGGAGGACGGCGAAGAAGGGGCCAAGGTCGACGTCTTCGAGCTGAAGGAGTCGGCCGACGAAGCGCCGGTCGTGAAATTGGTCAACATGGTGCTGGTCGACGCCATCCAGAAGGGTGCCTCCGACATCCACTTCGAGTCCTACGAGAAGATCTTCCGGATCCGTTTTCGGATGGACGGCGTGCTCCACGAGATGCTGGCGCCGCCGAAGCGGCTGGAATCGGCGATTCTCTCGCGGCTGAAGATCATGTCCAACCTCGATATCGCCGAACGCCGGATGCCGCAGGACGGCCGCATCAAGCTCCGGTATAACACCCGCGAGATCGACTTCCGCGTCTCGACGCTTCCGACGATCTTCGGCGAAAAGGCGGTCCTCCGCATCCTCGACAAAGACGCGCTGAAGCTCGACATGACGCAGCTGGGCTTCGACGAGTGGAGCCTCGAGAAGTTCAGCGCCGTGATCCACCAGCCCTACGGCATGGTTTTAATCACGGGGCCGACCGGCTCCGGCAAGACGACCACGCTCTACTCGGCGATCCACACGATCAATTCTCCGGACGTCAACATCATGACCGCCGAGGATCCGGTCGAGTACAACCTGAAGGGCGTGAACCAGGTTCAGATCAACGAGGGCATCGGCCGGACGTTTTCCGCCGCGCTCCGTTCTTTCCTCCGCCAGGACCCCGACGTGATCCTCGTCGGCGAGACGCGGGACCTCGAGACCGCGCAGATCAGCATTCGAGCCGCGCTCACCGGCCACCTCGTGTTCTCCACGCTCCACACGAATGACTGCCCCTCGACCATCGCGCGGCTTCTCGACATGGGGATCCCGCCGTTCCTGGTGGCGTCGTCGCTCCTCCTCCTCCTGGCCCAACGGCTGGGCCGGAAGGTGTGCCGCGCGTGCCGGGAGCCGTACGACGCCGACGAGGAGAGCCTCGTCCCGTATGGCCACGTTCCCTCGGGGAAGGGGAAGGTCCAGTTCTACAAGGGTAAGGGTTGCGCGACGTGCAACTTCACGGGCATGAAGGGTCGCGTCGCGATCTATGAGGTCATGCCGATCAGCGAGGAGCTCCGCGACGCCATTCTCAAGAACGCGTCGACCGCCGAGTTGCGGTCGATGGCGCAATCGCAGGGGATGAGGAGCCTGCGTCAGGCGGGGCTCTTGAAGGTCCTTGAAGGAACTACGACTGTCGAGGAAGTGCTGAGAGTTACCCTGTCCTGAGCAGGGGCATTGCGACGTAGGGAGGCACAATGGCCGCCAATATGGCCGATCTTCTGCAGCTCATGGTGGACCGCGGCGCGTCGGACCTGCACATCACCAGCGGGACCTATCCCCAGATCCGGGTCAACGGCCGCCTGACCCAGCTCAACCAGTTCGAGGTGCTGACGCCCCAGGATACCCAGCGCCTCTCCTACAGCGTTCTGAACGAGGGTCAGAAGCAGAAATTCGAGGAGGAGAACGAGCTCGACCTCTCCTTCGGCATCCAGGGCCTGGCGCGCTTCCGGTGCAACGTCTACCGCCAGCGCGGCGCCGTGGGGTGCGCGATCCGCGTCATTCCCTACAAGATCCGCTCGTTCGAAGAGCTCGGGCTGCCCCAGATCGTCCAGCAACTCGCCGACCGGCCCAAGGGGCTCATCCTGGTCACCGGGCCGACCGGGTCCGGGAAGTCGACGACGCTCGCCGCCATGATCGACAAGATCAACAACGAGCGCCACGATCACATCATGACGATCGAGGACCCGATCGAGTTCGTCCATCCGCACAAGCAGTGCCTCGTCAACCAGCGCGAGGTCTTCGCCGACACCCAGTCGTTCACCAGGGCGCTCAAGTCGATCCTCCGCCAGGATCCGGACGTGGTCCTCGTCGGCGAGATGCGCGATCTGGAGACGATCGCGGCGGCCCTGACGATCGCGGAGACCGGCCACCTGACGTTCGCCACCCTGCACACGAACTCGTGCGCCCAGACGATGAACCGGATCATCGACGTGTTCCCGACGGCCCAGCAGTCGCAGGTGCGGTCGCAGCTCGCGCTGGTGCTGGAGGGCGTGCTTTCACAGACCCTCATTCCCAAGGTCGGTGGCGGACGCGTGATGTCGCTGGAGATCATGACCGCCACGCCCGCCATCCGCAACCTCATCCGTGAGGAGAAGATCCACCAGGTGTACTCCGCAATCGCCACCGGCCAAAAGTTCGGCATGCAGACGATGAACCAGTCCCTGTCGGATCTTGTGAAGCGGCATTTGATCACGCGCGAGGACGCGTTGAACCGGTCGACGCTGGCCGAGGAGTTGCTGCAGCTCCTCGCGCACGAAGGGCCGGCGGCCACGGCCGGCGCGGGCGCCGGCGCGTCACCGTTCGCGAGACGGTAGGAGGAAGGCACTATGGCAATGTACGCATATCGCGGCCGCTCGGGGGGAGCGGTCGTCTCCGGTGAGATCGAGGCGAACGACCGCCCCACCGCCGTCACCCAGCTGCGCGCGCGGGGCGTCGTCGCGACCTCCGTCCAGGAGCGAACGGCCAAGCCCGTCGGCATGAAGAAGATCGGCGGTAAGGTCAAGGACAAGCACCTGGCGATCTACACACGGCAGTTCTCCACGATGGTGGACGCCGGCCTCCCGATCGCGCAGTGCCTCTCGATCCTCTCGGAGCAGAGCGACTCCAAGGTCCTGCGGGACGTCACGAGCAAGATCGCGCACGAGGTCGAGGGCGGCGTCACGCTCGCCGAGTCCTTCCGGAAGTACCCCAAGGTCTTCAACGATCTGTTCACCAACATGCTCCAGGTCGGTGAGTCCGGCGGTGTGCTCGACGTCGTCCTGCAGCGCCTCTCCGTCTACATCGAGAAGGCGGCCAAGCTGAAGGGCAAGGTCAAGGGGGCGATGGTCTACCCCCTCACCATCATCAGCGTGGCGGTGCTGGTCATCATCTTCATGATGATCTTCGTCATCCCGACCTTCGCCAAGATGTTCGAGGGGCTGGGCGCGGAACTCCCGCTGCCGACGGCGATCGTCATGTTCCTGTCGGAGTTCACGCAGAAGTACATCCTTGTCATGGTGGGCGTGGGCGCCGGCGTGATCTACGCGATCAAGCGCTACTACAACACCGAGCAGGGCAGCAGCGTCATCGACGCGTTCTTGCTGAAGGTGCCGGTCATCGGCATGCTCATTCGCAAGGTCGCCGTCGCGCGGTTCACTCGGACGCTCGGCACGCTGATCTCCTCGGGCGTTCCCATCCTCGAGGGTCTGCTCATCACCGCCCGGTCGGCCGGGAACCGCGTCGTCGAGAAGACCGTCATGCAGGCGCGCACCGCTGTGACCTCGGGCCGGACCCTCTCCGAGCCGCTCAAGGGCAGCACCGTGTTCCCGCCCATGGTCGTGCACATGATCAACGTCGGCGAGAACACCGGCTCCCTCGACCAGATGCTCTCGAAGATCGCCGACTTCTACGACGACGAGGTCGACACGGCTGTGACCGCGCTCACGTCGCTGCTCGAGCCCATCATGATCGTTTTCCTCGGCGTCGTGGTCGGCGGGCTCGTGGTCGCGATGTATCTTCCGATCTTCCGTCTGGTCACGCTGATCAAGTAGTGAACGCGTTCAACGTCAGCGGGCCGCTCCGGGCGTTCTCCTGGGCGCGGCTCGGGGCCGCCCTGATCCTGCTGGCGTTCGCCCCGTTCGCCTCGCCCGGCCTCATGCCGGGCGAGAGCGAAATCCTGGCCCTGGCGCTCATCGTCGCAATCGCGTCGGCGGGCGCCTTGCTGTTGTTCGGCCCGCCGGCCCAGCCGCGGCGCCTCGCGTGGTTGATCTGTCTGCTCGACACCGTGCTCATCACGGCGGTCGTCGCGGCGACCGGCGGCGCGCGCTCGATCTTCGCCTTCCTGTACGTGCTTTGCGTCACCGCCGCTTGCGTGTTTCTGTCCCGCACGCGCGGCCTCGCCATCGCGGCGGTCTCCAGCATGCTGTACACGGGCATCGTCGTAGGACGCACCGTGCTCCCGCTGAGCATGTACTTCGACGCGCCCCAGGGGACCACGACGCTCGAGATGCTCACGATGTTCCTCAACGCCGTGACGTTCCTCGTCGTCGCGATCGTCGCCGGCGGTCTCGGCGAGCGGTACCGCGCCACCCGGCAGGAGCTCGAGACACAACACAAGGACCTTCGCGATCTCCAGGCGTTCAAGGATCTCGTATTCCAGTCCGTCGGCACCGGGCTGATCGCGCTCGACCGGGAGCACCGGATCACCGCGTTCAACCGCGCCGCCGAGGAGATCATCGGAGTGGCGGCATCCGAGGCGATCGGTCGCCGCTGGTCGGCGCTCCTCGGCGCCACGGTACCGCTCGCGTCGATCGAGACGGCGATCGACGGCAACCCGCGAGCATCCACGCGGCACGAGACGGGGTTGCGCCGGGCCGACGGCACGACGGTGCCCGTGCGCATGACCTTCTCCGCGCTCCGCTCCGGCGAGGGCGAACGGCTGGGCCTTATCAGCGCGTGTGAGGACCTCTCGGCGATTCGCGAGATGGAGACGCGGATGCGTCAGGCCGATCGGCTGGCGACGCTCGGACGAATGGCGGCGAACATCGCGCACGAGATCCGCAACCCGCTCGCCTCGCTCACCGGAGCGATCGAGGTCCTTACGAGCCCGCTCACGGCCGAGGACGCCCGCGAGCGGCTCTCGCAGATCGTGGCCCGCGAGTCCGAGCGGCTCAACCACATCATCAAGAACTTCCTCGAGTACGCGCGTCCCGCGCCGCTCTCGATCGCCACCTTCGACGTGGCGGCCGCTGCCGAAGAGGTGCTGCTCCTGCTCGAGCATCGGGCCAGCCCCGGCAGCCTCAAGGTCGTCCGCGAATTCGCCCCGTCCATCCCCTGGCCCGTGGACGCGCAGCAGTTCCGGCAGATCCTGTGGAATCTCTGCCTGAACGCCGTGGAGGCGATGCCGGATGGGGGTGAGCTGCGGGTGGCCGCCGCCGTCCGGGGTGACACGCTCGAGGTTTCGGTGAGCGACACCGGCGACGGCATCGGAACCGGCGACCTCTCCCACGTCTTCGAGCCCTTTTTCTCCACCAAGTCGGAGGGTACCGGACTTGGGCTCGCCCTCGTCCACCGCATCGTCCAGGAGCACGGAGGCGAGATCGACGTGCGCAGCGCGCCGGGCCTCGGCACGACATTCACCCTCACGCTTCCCTCCCGCCATGCCTGACACGCGGGTGCTCGTCGTCGACGACGAACGGAGCATGCGCGAGCTCCTGGCGATCATGCTGCGACAGGCGGGCCACGACGTCACTCTCGCCGAGGGCGGCGAGCAGGCCGTCGAAGTGCTCAAGAATGAGTCGTTCGACCTCGTCATCACCGATCTTCGCATGCGGAAGGTCGACGGCCTCGGGGTACTGCGCGCCGCGAAGGAGCACTCGCCCAGCGCCGTGGTCCTCGTCGTCACCGCCTTCGCCTCGACGGAGACGGCCGTCGAGGCCATGAAGCTAGGCGCGTACGACTACGTCACCAAACCGTTCAAGCTCGACGAGATCAAGCTGACGATCGCCAACGCGCTCGAGCGCAAGCGGCTCCAAGACGAGAACAAGGCGCTCCGGACGCAGCTCCGGCGGGAGCGCGGCTTCGAGAGCTTCATCGGGAAGAGCCGGCAGATGGTCGACCTGCTCGAAATGATCCGCAAGACGGCGGACGGCCTCTCGACCGTGATGGTGACCGGAGAGAGCGGAACCGGAAAGGAGCTGGTCGCCCAGGCCATCCACCAGGAGAGCCCGCGACGGACCGGCCCCTTTGTCTCGGTCAACTGCGGCGCCATTCCCGAGACCCTGATGGAGTCCGAGCTCTTCGGTCACGTCAAAGGCGCCTTTACCGGCGCCGTCGCCAGCACGGTGGGCCTGTTCTCCGCCGCCCACGGCGGCACGCTGTTCCTCGACGAGGTCACCGAGGTGCCTCAGTCGGTGCAGGTAAAGCTCCTGCGCGTGATCCAGGAGCGGGAGATCCGCCGCGTCGGCGACACCCGCGACGTCAAGGTCGACGTACGACTGATCGCCGCCTCGAACCGCGACGTCGCCAAGGCGGTCGCCGACGGCATCCTGCGAGAGGACCTCTTCTACCGGCTGAACGTCATTCCGATTCAGCTCCCTCCCCTCCGGGAGCGGCCGGAGGATATCCCGCTGCTGGCTGCGCACTTCGTCAGAAAAATCTCCGCGGAGCTCGGAAAGTCGGTGAAGCGCGTCAGCCCGGAGGCGCTCGCGATCCTCGAGAACTACCGTTGGCCGGGCAACATCCGAGAGCTCGAGAACGTGATCGAACGAGCGCTCGTCCTCGGCAGCGGGGACGTCCTCGAAGTGGGGGCGCTGCCCCCCGATCTCCATCAACCCCGTGACCTCCAGGAGGTTCCGGTGGAGATCCCCTCCGACGGGCTCGACCTGGAGGCGATGCTGGATCAGATCGAGCATCGGTATCTCCAGATGGCTCTGGCGCGTACCGGCGGTGTGCAGACCCGCGCGGCCGAGCTACTCCGCGTGAGCTTCCGGCAATTCCGATACAAGCTCCAGAAGCACAGCCAGCGCGCCGTCTCCCAGGATTGAAGCAGGAGGGCCCTCCTCGCCACCCGCACCAGCCCTGACGAT
Organism: Candidatus Rokuibacteriota bacterium; assembly: GCA_023249095.1. Lineage (GTDB taxonomy): Bacteria > Methylomirabilota > Methylomirabilia > Rokubacteriales > CSP1-6 > AR31. The sequence goes on from JAHFDK010000073.1 coordinate 19,990, forward strand.
TTTCGTCACTCGGATTGCCACGACCTGTCATGATCGGTTGGCCAGCTCCGGAAATACATGGTCCTAACTATCTGAAAAGTCGACGCTGTGCCTCGATCGTCGAGTGGCATCGAAGCTGCAATTCGACCGGGTACGAGAATCGAATGGCGATTCACGCAGTGGAAAAAACAACAAGGAGGATCCCAATGGTTCGGTGGTGGACGAAGAAACGGCTTACGCTAAGCAACGAGCGAGGCTTCACCCTGATCGAGTTGATGATCGTCGTCGCGATCATCGGCATCCTGGCGGCCATCGCCATCCCGCTCTACGCCAACGTGCAGGCGCGCGCGCGGATCGCCAAGGCCCAGGCCGATACCCGGTCTCTCGCCTCCGCGGCGACGGTCTATGCTGCCCACATGGAAGTATTACCGGCCTCGCTGGGGCTACTCACCGGCGTGGCCACCAACCCCCAGGGCCAGATCGCCGGTCCGTTCATGGCGTCGCTTCCTAAGCCGCCGGCCAACTGGACGCCGTCGGCTGCATATTTCTACACTGCCGACTCGGTGGCCGGCACCTTCCAGCTCTCTGCGGCGGGTGATAGCACCAGCGCCGTGGTGCCGTAAGGGTCAACGTCGCACAGCGCACGGGAAGGGTCCCTCCCTTCCCGTGCGCTCTTCTGTGTTCGCACACTGAGATTCGCATCCGCACGCTGAGGAGAGTCATGCCCGGCATCGAAGGCGTCGAGGTCGCGGTCGGCACGTTCACGCGACCGATCGAACGCAGGCTGAGCACCCGTCTACTGAGTCGGCGGATCATCCCGCTGGCACTCGCCCTCGTCACGTTCCTGGTCTTCCTGCCGGCCCTCTGGAACGGATTCGTCGAGTGGGACGACCAGGTCACGCTGACCGGGAATCAGGAGTATCGGGGGCTCATGTGGCCGCACATCCGATGGATGTTCACCACGGTGCTGCTGGGCCACTGGATCCCCCTCACCTGGCTCACGTTCGGCCTCGACTTTGTCATCTGGGGAATGAGGCCCGCGGGCTACCACCTGACGAGCCTGGTGATCTTCGCCGCGAACGCCTCGGTCTTCTACGTCGTCGCGCTGCGATTGCTCCGGCGGGCGGCCGGGTTCGCCGGCGGCACGCTCCGCGTGTCGGCGGTCGCGGCCACGCTCTTTTTCGCCGTCCACCCGCTGCGCGCCGAATCCGTCGGCTGGGCGACCGAACGGCGTGACGTGCTCTCCGGGCTGTTCTTCCTGCTGACGGTCCTCATGTACCTCAAGGCCTGCGGTGAAGGCGGCAGGCATCGGCGGTGGCGGCTCGCAGCGTCGGTCGGCCTGTACGCCCTCGCTCTCGTCTCGAAGGGAAGCGTCATGGTGCTCCCGCTGGTGCTCGTCGTGCTCGACATCTACCCCCTCCGCCGGCTCAGCGGGCGCTGGCAGGAGTGGACGGCAGCGCCGGCGCGCGCCGTGTGGCTCGAAAAGATTCCTTTCCTGGTTCTGGGTATCGCGGGCAGTGCCGTCAGCTACTACGCGCAGAACGCGAACATGTTCATCACCCCGCTCGCGCGGTATCCATTGTCCGCGCGCCCAGCCATGGTGTTCTACAGCCTGTGGTTCTACCTCGAGAAGACCCTGGTGCCGCAGGGGCTCTCACCGCTCTACGAGCTTCCGCCGCGGGTGATCCTGCTCGACCGCCAGTTCCTCGTTCCCGCGATGGCCGTGACGGCGATCACGGCGGCGGTGGTCCTGCTGAGGCGCCGGTGGCCGGCCGGGCTCGCGGTCTGGGCCTACTACGCGATCGCCCTGGGCCCGGTGATCGGGATCGTTCATTCTGGACACCAGCTGACGAACGACCGGTACAGCTATCTCCCCGGACTCGGCTTCGCGCTCGTCGTCGGCGCGGCTGCGGGCGCCGTCGTCCGGGCGGGCGCGGCAGGCACGCTCCGCCCGTGGCTCGCCAGGGCGCTGGCCGGCCTCGGCGTAGTATGGTTCTGCGGCCTGGCCTACCTGAGCGCTCAGCAGGTCCAGATCTGGCGGGATACGGACACCCTGTGGAGGTACGCGCTCGAGTCCGACCCGGCCTGTACCGTCTGTCGCAGCAACTTCGGGACCTATCTCGCGACGCAGGGATATTTCGGGCTGGCGAAGACCGAATTCGAGCGCGTGCTGGCGCTTCGACCCAACAACGAGAGGATCCATATGAACATCGCGGGCGCGCATGCGGCGCTCGGCGACTTTCCCCGCGCCATCGAGCATTTCCAGCTCTATCTCAAGCGGTATCCGAACGACGTCGACGCGCTCAACAACCTGGGCGCCGCTCTTCTGAGCGACAGGCGCGCCCATGAGGCGCTCGAGCCCTTGCAGCGCGCGATGAAGGTCAAGCCCCGCCAAGCCGGGCCCCACGTCAACATGGGCTACGCATACGCCGAACTCGGGAAGCTGGCCGAGGCGCTGAGCCTGTTCCGCCAGGCGATCGCGCTGAAGTACGACACGCCGCACGCCTGGGCCGGGCTCGCCCGTGTGTACCTCGAGTCGGGACGCCCGGGCGGCGCGCACACCGCGTGGGGGATCCTCGGCATGCTGGACGCGAAGCTGGCAGCGCGTCTCGGGCCGGCGTTCGTCCAGGCCTGGTAAGACGATGCTCCAGACGCTCGCCCACACGAGTCCGGTCTTCACGCTGGCCGCCGTCATGCTCTTCGGGCTCGCGATCGGGAGCTTCTTGAACGTCGTGATCGCCCGCGTCCCGGCGAGGCGCAGCCTCTGGCGCCCGCGCTCGGCGTGCCCGGGGTGCGGCACCGCGATCGCGTGGCACGACAATATTCCGGTGCTGTCATTTCTCGTCCTGCGCGGCCGTTGTCGGGCCTGCGGCATGCCGATCTCGTGGCGCTACCCGATCGTCGAGCTCGTCACGGCGGCTGCGCTCGCGCTGGCGTACCTCGCGTTCGGTCCGACGCCGGAATTCGTCGTCGCGGCCGGGCTCCTGGCGGCGCTCATCGCGATCACGGTCATCGACCTGGAGCATCAGCTGATTCCGGACGTGATCACCGTCCCCGGCGTCCTGGCGGGGCTGGCCGCCAACCTGGCCACCGGGCGAGTCTCGTGG
>JAHFDK010000326.1 GCA_023249095.1 Candidatus Rokuibacteriota bacterium
GGACGACCCCGGCGAGAACTCAGGCTCGGCCGGGAACGGGGTGAGGAGCACAAGCTCGCGCTGTATTGGCAGCGTGCCCCGCACGCCACCGGCGTCGGACTCGAGGTTGAGGCGCTTAGTCAGGATCAAACGCTATCCATCAGACGCCAGGGCCGTCCGCGTGGCACTCGCGATGGACCGGTAGCGCCTTTCGATTCAGCCCGCGTGCGCGCAGCAGCACCATCTGCCAGCCGCAACGGGCGCCCATGGTGAAGAGGCGGCGCACTGATGTCTGACCTGTCGGACGCGCCACGAATGGGACCGGTACGGTCGCGACAGACGAGCGAAGCTGTCGCGCCACTGCTACAAGGAGAAGGTTCGGAGAAGCGGGTGACCGCGGCAACTCGTTGAGGGCGGCGCGCAGCCATCCTGCACGCATCAGGCGGAACGGAACGTTCGGATCACCGACCTGCGGAGACGCGTCGGGCCAGAGGCACGACAGAAGGAGGGCCCCGCACGAACTCAGCGCTCCACGAATCGGCGAACGAGACCCCATCCGCTGACCGAGAACGACGTCCGCGTCATACCGGCGTCGCCACAACTCGGCGAAGGCATCGGGTGGGACCTCGGCGTCGGCATCTGCCTGAACAACCCACGCGACGGTCCCGCCGTTTGCGGTGAGCGCGCCACGATACCCCGCCAGAACGGCACGGCAATGCCCCTTGCGTGGCTCATGAAGCACGGCGACGCCACAACATCCCCCCGGCAGAGGCAGGTCGATCGTCGAACCATCCGTCGATCCGTTATCGAGGATTAGGATCTCGCTCACGACTCCCACGCGGTTCAGAACGTCCAGCCAATCCCGAACGGTTCTCGCGACGAGTGCGCCCTCGTTGTACGTCGGCATGACGAGTATCAACTCGGGTTGGGCCGTAGCTTCCGTCACGCTAGAGTCACTCCTGGCCGGTATCCTGGCTGCCGCACTGCGTAACCGTAGTGGGCAGCCTGTCCGCTAGCACGTAAGGCTGAGGATCGGGATGGCTCTCTCGGGTTCCACCGCTTACCACCGTAGTGACTCGTCGCTACGGGAACTGACTCTGCTTCCAGCATCGGTTTCGGCAGTGCTTCCGATCTGTAACGAAGACGGTGCAATCCGCGAAGTGATTGAATGCCTCGTCAATACACTCGCTACAGTTCTCGCCGAGTTTGAGATTATCGCCGTCGACGATGGCAGTACAGACGAGACCGCTACCATTCTCCGGACTCTTGCGGCCGAGAACGGCAACGTGCGCGTAGTTGGCCATGCCGTGAACGAGGGCTATGGAAGCGCAGTTCGCACCGGCATTGCCGCCGCCCGCTTTGCTGTGACGCTCATCTTTGACGCCGATGGCCAGTTCGACGCTTCCGATGTCGTCCCAGCGCTTATGGCCCTAAACACGTCACGGTGTGTCCTCGGCATACGCGCCCCCCGCGCCGACAACCTCTATCGACGGTGCCTCGGCAGATTCGGCAACTGGTTGGCGAAGCCCATCGTCGGGTTCCGGGTCTTCGACGTCAACTGTGGATTGAAGCTCTTTTACACGGCAGACCTACGCCCTCTCAAGTTGCGATCGACCGGCGGCTTCCTCAGTACCGAGTTGCTGCGGACGCTCGGGCTTCGCGCAGATTCCGTGCGCCAGATGACGGTGTCGCATCGCCCGCGCCGCTCGGGGTCTGCGACTGGCGGGACACTTCGAACGATGCTGCAAATCTGCCGCGAGGCCGCCCGGGAGATGCCGGCCATTGTCCAGCGCTGTCCGGCATCTGCCCCGCCGGTCGGCTCTCGGGTACACCCGTGAGCGCCAAAGGCCGGCAGTCTCAGCGCCCTCGCCGACCAAGTCGCCGCTCAGCGCGCGATCCCAAGATGCCCCGTGATCGACATCGTACCGTTCCGTTTGCGGGTTACTTTACTAGTCCGATCTTTCGGACTCTCGCTACGGTATTTGCCAGCATCGTCGCCTCCGCCTTCGTCGTCAGATTTTTTTCGAACACCATTCTCGGCTACGTCACGATGGTCATCCTCATTTTTTTTCTTGCTTTTCTGCTCGCACTGCAGACGGGGAGCAAGGTTCTCGCCGGCGAATGCTTTGTCGTGCTTTTCATTACGGCATCGGTATTCTTCGCGCTGGGCCGCGACTCGACGACGCCGGCCCCGGATATTGTCTATTTTCTTCTAGATTCCACCGAACAACCTTCGACCGAATCGTATGCAGCAGTACGCACCTACATTCAGCTAGCAGCCGCCCAAGTTCCGGCGAAAGCGAAGGTAGGCTTTCGTATCTATGGCGGAGCAGACCACGACTCGCGTACATGCAACATTTCCCAACCGCCTCGGGCACCGTCCAGCCTCTCGGCCAGCCAAGCCACGCTGGAGATGCTCCTGAGCTCGCTTCAGCCACAGGGGCACAGCTCGCTAGCGTTCGCTCTGAATGATGCCATCGGGGACTTGCAGGACATTGACGGTAGGAAGAAGATCATCGCGATTGTGTCTCGGCCCGACCCTCAGTGCGACTCACGCGACGACACGCTCGTAAAGGAGATTGGGGACCGGCTTATTCAAGCAGCAAATAAGCGAGGGACCATTGAGGTCGTTATTATCAGTATTGCCGAATTGCAGGCCAGCGAGTGCAGGACCCTCGAAGCGTACGCACATTCCTTGCACGGCCAGCATTTCAATCAGCCAAATTTGGGCCTCCTATCCCAGCTGACCCGAGGCGTCAGCTCCTACGGACTCAGCTACTTCGCCCGTCCGTCGTCGTCAATACCGACGACGTGTCCCTAACTGAGCTCCAACGCAGACGGCTTGCGCCCGTCGGACGAGCCCATGTCGCTGTCATTGTTGCAATCGCCGCGTTCATCATCGCTGTCGTCGTCATCGAACCTTGCTGGAGGGCGGCGACGCCTCCGTTTCCGATGCCGCTTTCGAAGATTCGTGTCGCCGCTCCGCTCGATGGGCCCTTCTACGTGCAGAACGGGTTGGCGGGCTTTCGCTGGACGCGCGCGAGCCCTGACAGCCTCTGGTTCCATCCGTTGTTGTCGCTCGGCGTGAAAGGTATCTCTGCGGTCGTCAACGGTGAGATCGCGTTCTGGATCCTCACACTGCTCTGTGGGGCCTTGGCCGTGCCGGTCTTGCTGATGCTCGCGCCGGAGCTGTTCCCCCAGAGATGGAACCCGTGGGTTGGGCTCCTATTTCTCGTGACTCCCGGAGGGCTGTCGCTCGGCGTTGGCAATCCCGAAGTGCCCACGCTCCTGTTCCTGTCCGTTTTATTGCTCTTGGTGCTCCGTCCGACGGGCTCGATAGTCCTCATCTGCATCGTCGCAGGACTGGCCGTATTGACCAAGCCCACGGCCATGCTTGTCGTCCCTTCCCTCGTCGTCTATTTCATTGGAGGTACCCGAAGGCGAGACAGAGGCCTCGCCGTCCGGTCGGCGGCTGGTATTGTCACGCTCTGTTGTACCTTCTGCCTCTGGGTGCTGTTCGTCGGTCTAAAGAGCCATGACCCCGGAGCATACTGGGCCGCCCGTCGGACATACCAGGGGTACGTTCCCGGTGACGCAATGCACTTTTTCGTCGTGGCCCGGCAGGCCGTGCGGTGGCAGCTCGGAACTCGAGAAGCAATCCGGTTTGGTACCGCGCTCCTGGTGCCAGTGATCACCCTTTGGGTCGCGTTAGCGGTGCCCGTGCGCGATCGAGTGCATCGGCTCGCCTTCATGGCCTCTGTATGCACGTTGTTGGCCTACGTGATTGGCACAGGCAACCCGAACAAGGCCTTTCTCTATCTCCTGGTGCTGCCATTTCAACCACTGTTCTATACGGCCTTTTTGACTGTGCGAGCGCCAGTAGGATCTCGTGGCACCCCTCTCCTGACGATCGCCAAGGTTGGGTGCCTCGCCTATTGCGGCGCGCTAGCCGCTATTTTCGTCCTCGGGATGCCAAGAGCGTGGTTCTACTGAGGTGAGGACACCTCACTCGCCGACAAAGTAGCTGGATGTTGCGGCGTATACGGGGCGAGTCCGGCCTAACGAGATTGTTCAGTAGGTGTCTGACAACTGCCACTGCCTCACCGAGAAGCTCCGCCTTCAGCGGTGGATTGCTGCTAGTGGTCCGTCGCGGATTTGGGTTGGTGGCTTCCGCCTGCTGCCACGTGCGCAACTCTGTGATTGCCAACGGCGCCGGGACGAAGGCAACTCGAAGACGGACCACTAGTCTATTGAATCCCGTCGAGAAGAACGTGTCGCTTCCTGCTCTGAGCCTCCAGTCCCCTGACTACCGGCGCGAAGGGTTACCTCACCCTCGTGCGACAATATGCGGGTCGCAAAGCGACAAGCGTCGGCACTGATCTTCTCAGCGATCATTGCGTACGACGTCTCCGTTCATCGATCGCAGGGTCGCCCCGGGGGGATCATCGGCATCCCTGCAGCGGAATTCGCGCAGGCGCGGGACCTCTCCCCTGTGCGCGCGAGCGGGACGCCACGAGAAATTTGAGATTTCTGTGTGGCGTTTGGCCCGGTCGCACACCAGTAGAGGGTGTGTGGGCACACTCTTTCCAAGCGCTCGGCGCGAGCAACATCGTTGCCCCGCCATCCCGGCCTTCGGCGACAGCCGACGGCCGTGGCCGTGACCCTGGGCCTGGGCGCGCGCGGCGCGCGCGGCGCCGCGCTATCGCGCTGTTGGCCGTGGGCAGCCTCCTGACGGACGCCTCCGAAGCGGCCGGCGGCAGGCCGGCCGGCGCTCGATCACCGTCAAGTGTCAGATTCGCCCGCCGAAATCCTGGCGATCCACGGGAGCGCTCCGAGGACGGTGGTGACGCGTGAAGGACCTCGACAGCCCCGCCGGCGCTGTCTCGGCGGCAGCCAACTGCCTGCGCCGACTGCAGCGCCATCTAGAACCGCAAGCACTCCGACGTTCAGTTTGGTGCGAGTTCGCGGATTGTCGATGATGGGAACTTCGGGTGGTTCGTACGAGAGATTGCGGCGTCGCTGTGCTGGCACAGGAGACGCCACATATTGGGATATTGAAGACATTCAATTCCATTGCCGAATTAGCCGAACGACTGCGTGGCGACTGGCTCGTCACGATGCGGGGTTTCCAATCCCGGTCATCCTTGGGCCCAGGAACTTCGTATGGCCGAGAGCAGAGGTCCTGGCGTTCCTTGAGGCTCGTCGCCGGACTGTGCCCGAGCGGACGAATTCGGCCACCCGTACCCCAACCGTGCCGAATGAACAGGCTGCTGTTTACTCGCCCCGCCCGTTGCGGGCGCGTCGGGGCCGCTGAACGAGGAGCATGAGTTCCGCCAGCTCATTCGCTCCGGCTGGTCCGCGCCACGCCCTCGACTTCGACTGCGGGGTGCGGGCCTACCCCCCGGTGGGCCCCGACGGCCATTGGCGGCTGCGGTGGGTGGAGTCCGGCCGCCGGCGGGAGACGACGGCCGCCTCCCATGACGAGGTGGTGGCCAAGGCGTCGGACCTGGTGGCCCGCCTGTCCCAGGGACGGCCCACCGACCTGGCCCAGGCCCACGGCGACGTGCTCGTGGCCCACTACCTCGACCCGGCCCGCCGCCCGGTCCGGGGCCGGGCCTGGTCGGCCCGCCACCGTGAGGAGCAGGAGGCCTACTGCCGACGCTTCGTGAGCCCGGTCATCGCCACCGTCGAGCTGGGCCGGCTGTCCCGGTTGCACTTCGCCGCCATCCTGGCCCAGGCCTCCACCGCCTCGGTGGCCGCCCACCTGCGCCGCTGCCTGTCGGCCATGGTCGGCGCAGGGCTGGAGGAGGGCCTGCTGCTGGGGCGCCAGGACGTGCTGCGGGGAGTGCGGTGGGCGCCCCCGGCCGGTGAGGCGCCCGAGGACGAGGAGAGCGCCGTTCATTTCGTCGACGAGGCCGACATCCCCACCGCCGGCGCCGTGGCCGCCCTGGCCGCCGCGGCCGCCGAGCGCTCGGGGGTGTGGTGGCGAGAGCTGCAGCCCCTGCTGGTAGCCTACTCAGGCCTGCGCTGGGGGGAGATGGCCGCCCTCACCACCGAGCGGGTCGACCCGGCCCGGCGGCGCATCACCGTCGACCGCCAGGTGGTCGAGACCCGCCACGCCCTCGCTCTGGCCCCGCCCAAGAACCGCCGCAAGCGCACGACGATGTACCCGGCCCGCACCCCCGGGGGGGCCGACCTGGCCGCCCTGGTGGCGCGGCGCCTAGGCGAGATCGGCCCCGGCGATCTGCTGTTCCCTTCCCCCAAGGGCTGCTGGGCCCGGCGCTCCAACTACCGGCGCAACACCTTCGAGCCCGCCGCGGTCGCCGCCGGCTGGCCCCGCCGGCCCGACGGCCGGTGGGCGTGGACGTTCCACTCCCTGCGCCATGTGTTCGCCACCTGGGCCCTGGCCCAAGCCCGGCGCCCGCATCGAGGACGTGTCCCGGCTCATGGGCCACTCCACC
>JAHFDK010000327.1 GCA_023249095.1 Candidatus Rokuibacteriota bacterium
CTCATCTCGCGTCATCCAGTCAATTCCCATCGCGCGCCGCCAGTCCGCAACGGTTCCCCAATCCGTGCGCTCTTTTTTTGGCCCTGCTCCGTGGCCGTAGACGCCGAAGATTGGGCGGCTGTGGTCACAGCAGGGCGTGAACGGCAACAGTGGGGGGTTCCCCTCAAAGTGCCGATGCCGACGCACTTGGAGGCCGAACATCGAGCCGCAAAGAATGAGATCTCGGCGAAGCGTTGAGGTGGCAACGTTCTCCATTACCCACGGCACGAGTGCCCCATCAAGGCGCACTCGTGTTGCATCGACCAGATTTTGATGTGCTGGTCGATCGGCGCGGCGCTGCGTCCGCCCACGAGTCACAAACACCTGACACGGTGGACTGGCATGGATAGCGTCGAAACCGTCGAGCGGAAACGTCATCGCGTCCGCCTGATGGAACTCGAACGGGTAACGCGGCTGGGGCTTGATGTCCACGCCAACCACGTCGAAGCCCGCACGGTGGTATCCAACGGCAGCTCCTCCGGCGCCACAGAACAGGTCAAGCAACCTTGGTCGCGTCATCTCCAGAACTCCCGCGGCGCCACGATCGGCGTACTCCGCCGGCGGCGCCTGCCGTTGTTGAACGCTATCTCCTGTGGCACTGCGGGAAAGTCTCGCTGATGCCCGCAGTTCGCGCACGTCGCGGGGAGGTTAACCACCCCGGGGGACGGCGCTGCGATCATGTAGTGGTGAGCGGGGCAGGGGGTCACGCCAGCACCCCCGACAGCTCATCCCAATCTGACGGCCTCCAAACGTGAGCGTCCACATCCTCCACCTTGCCGAACGCCGCCAACCACTTCTGCTGGTCCGCCGTCACCTTGCCCTTGTCCGTCTTAAGTTCGACGGCTAACAGATACTCGTCTCGGATGAGAACAAGATCCGGCCAACCGGGTTCGGACCTGCGAGAGTCGTAAGGGTGAAACGCCATCCACCCGTTGTCGCGGGCCAGCTTGAGGACCCGCTGTTGGAAGTCGGCCTCGGATTCGGCACTCGCCTCCTTCGACGCTTTCAGGTCTTTCCAGTTGTCGGAGTGACTGAGACGATCACCCCCGATGGTGAAGGTGCGCCCCTTCAACGCCTCATCCACCCGTGCCATCTCCGCTTCGAGCTGGCGGAGGTCCGGGGCGATATGAGCGCCACGATAGACCCAATAGGCGTCGCGGGTCATGTCAATGGCGCTGGTCACGAGTACCACCCGATGACTCGGTTGTAATGGTCCCCGGCGTGCTCTGGTGACAAGTCACATCCGAAAGCGTGACTGGCGCCCCACGGGGACAGTTCGCCCATTTTCATGCCCATGTCCAAGCCCCCCGCATGCGGTCCCACATGCCCGGCTGACAACGAACAGATGGTGAGATTTGGGCTCCTTCGATACCCACACAATGGCGCCCTTGTCTCCCCCAGCATTCCCACGCACTCCGCATACCCGGCAATGTCCACAAGCGAGTCAATGTGCCCCGGTGTCTCAGCCAGCCGAGACACCTTCACAAGCATCAGGCATATGCCCACCTGCTCAGCGGTGAACTCAAAGCCCGTGTAGGCGCTCCACAATCGCGCTGTGCGCCCGAAATCGTCACGAGGGTGGCCGTACGCCTCTCCACGCTCTCCGTGGACAAGAGCGTGCGCCTGTAGGGCTACGGAGGGGTTCGTGTTGGGAGTCATGACGGCAGCGCCGAGAAGCGGATCACGGGAAGCAGCGCATCATCCTCGTGTGGCTTCAGGTTCGGCGACTTCCACTCCCTGTACAGCTTATCCGATTCCGTCTCGATCGCCGGGGTGTGCGCCTCGCAATAGCGCTCCCAGGAGAAGCGATCGCCACCATCCAGCATCCCGCGGAGCGACAATGCTGCAAAGACATCATGTCCTTGCGGCCACTCGCTGGCCTCGATAACGCTCGGTATGCCGTCCACCGGGCAGACTATGACGTGTTGCCGCTGGGCGAGGAGTCCCATCGTCATGATAGCGTAGCGCCTCCGCGCCTCAAGCACCCAGAACTTGCGCCACAGCGGACTGTCGCGGTCCTCCAGCTTCTTGTCCACCATCGCCGCTTTCCATGCCGCCTCGAGCCGGTCCATATAGCTGCGCTGGTGCGCGACCTGCCGCCCGTACCAGGCGTGCAGCGTCAGGGCGTCGATGCTGATTGACTCGGCAAGGTCCGTTTGCCTCGCCTCAATCCGGGCCATGCCCCGTAAGCTAGTAGCACTCGCTGTCATATATTCACCTCCGTATTTCTTGGGTGACACTTCCGGCAGTGCCATTCATCCGTCTCTTCATCGAGCCACCCGGCGCGTCCGTCGCAACTCCGCCCATCGGGGTGTTTTGCTGCGCAATCGCCAAGACCCGAAAAAGGGACGCTAGGGTCGCTAGGGACATCTGTTTCAAGAGTCTCCACGCGAGGCACTATGAGCTCTGAAAAGTTACTCGAAAAAGTTACGTCCACGACTGGATACGTCCCTTTAGGGACGTTACGTCCCTGTTCAAACACCATTTCTTGCTCAAAATCGCTATCCTTGGGCGTGAGCCCTCGATAGACCCTGACGCCGTTTGACTTGCGATTTTCGAACCGTTCACCGATGCGCCGGCCAAAGGTTTGCGCCCCTAAACGCTCCTTGGGCTGCATCCCCTGGGTGTCGCACCACGCCCAATATGCCTTGTAAAGCACCCCTCGGCTGACCCCTACGCTCGCCCCCAAAATACAACATTCCGCTATGAATTCGGCCAGCGGGTCGCTGGACTGGCGGTACTCCTGCGTTCGCAGCATCACCCCGATTGGTGGTTGCAGCCCCTCGCGCTGCCACTCAATCGCGCCGCGTATTGCCCACGCAAGGATGCCAGGCAGTTCAGCGTGGAGCTTCTCTTCGAGGTCCGGATCGCGCTCTGGCCCAGAGAACTGGCGCCCGAAAGGGATGAGTCGCACACGCCGCCAGAACCCCTCTGAGTCGTCATCGACGCGGGGAAGGTGGTTGACCGCCAACCAGATCTTCATCTCGGGGCGGAAGGTGAACTGTTTCTGATAGAGTTCCCGTGCTGTAACCATGTCGCTCCCGGTGAGCGCTTTCACCCGCGCTTCGTTGAGCTTGGACATCTCCGCCGTCTCGCTGGCCGTGACCAGCCGCTTCCCTACCAGCGAGGCCAGCTCTGGTGTCGCCCCACCGCGGTCGCCGCGCTCTTCCAGTGTCGCGAATGCCATGTTTGCGCCGTAGTCGCCCGACATCGCACGGATAGTCGAGAGAAACACGCTCTTGCCGTTACTCCCAGACCCGTGGCACAGAAAGAGCACCTGTTCAGTTGTGAGGCCGGTTATCGAATAGCCCACAGCTCGCTGGATGAAGTTGATCAGCCCTTCGTCACCGTCGAAAACCTCCTCCAGAAATTGCATCCAGCGATCGCAACGGGCTTCCGGGTCGAAGTCCATGCCGGTATAGATGGTGATCCGCTCGTCTTGTCGACCAGACCGCAGATCGCCCGTTGTGAGATTCACCACCCCGTTCGCGACACCGAGAACCCGCGGATTCGCATCCCAGCCATTGCCGCTGTCGGCTACCGGATACTCGCTCCGGGCGAGGGACAGCATCGCGTCGATCTTCGCTTTGGACTCGCACGTAATCGCGTACGCGGACGCCTTACGCCGCTCCGCTGTCTCATCGATGTCTACCGCCGCTTGGTAGCGCGCACGAGCCGTGTCCTTGCCCCAGCGATGGAGCTGCCCATCACCATCCTCCCCCCACCTGTGCCCGTGCCAGAGAAGCCAGCGGCCGCGCATATGGTCAAACCGCAGCCGGTCGCCGTAGAGGTGGGCAAACAACTCAGCGTTGCCAGCATCCGTTTGCTGGAAGCCGTTGATCCCGAGTGGCCGCGCCTTCTCTGCCCACTCAGGCGCCGCATCAGCCAGCGCGTCGAGGTCGGGCGCCGAACCGCCGCGGGCCAGCCAGTCTGAGATGTCTTCTTTCTTTTCGAGGCCAGGAAGGGCAAGGACACGGACAGCGCAACCGTGTCCTGACAGCGATGAGGCAACAAGGGCTGTCCGCTTTCGTCCAGCGTCGTCGTTGTCTTCCAGCACGACGACCTCGCGGCCCGCAAGCAGTGCTGAGAACTCCGCCCGCCAGCGCTCAGCGCCTTCGCTGTTCGTCGTCGCAGTGAACCCCAGCGCCCCTACCGCGTCCGCATCCTTTTCGCCTTCACACAGATAGATGCGTCCAGTAGAGGCCAGCAACTCCGGTAGCCGGTACAGGACCCGGCGCGTGTTCCCGAGCGACCATGACCAGTCAGGGCCAACCCGCCGCCGCTGCCGAAACGTTTTCGGCTCCATGCGAACGACCTGGTACAACTCCTTGCCCGCCTCGTCGCGATAGCTGTACTCCTTGACTATCCGTCCCTCGGGGGCCTTGCTGTCCTCTACGTCGATCTGGAGGCGCTTGGCAAGCTCTCGCCAGCTCCCCCCCTCACCGCAGGTAAAGCAGTTCCACGCTTCTTTGACAGTGCTCCATGACGCGGAGGGGTTCTTGTCATCGTGGGCCGGGCACTGAAATAGGATTTCTGTACCGTGCTTTTTGCCTTTGCGACCTGCAAGCGCTGCCTCGATGGCTGCGACGGCATCCCGCTGATTCATCGAGGGTCCCAGAAGCGGTGGCTGCGCACGGCAGCGAAGGCCCGCTCCAGTACCGAGGAAGCACCGTAGCGCGGACGATCCCAACCGTTAGGGCAAGAGCAGCCTACGTAATCCGCTCTGCCACTGTAGGTGCAGTCGAGGGCTCCGCACGCCGAACACTGCGCCCAGTTGTAGTAGTGATCCCATCCTGGGTAGACCTTATGGTGCCAATCATCATCGTTCGTCGCATGGTCCGGCTCGATTGGCCCCCATGCCAGGATGACGCGCGTATCTGTCATCGCACCTAGGGCCTCGAGCCGATTATCGTTAACCAACTCCCCTTTGACTTCCCAGAACATCTTCTGTTTCGGCAACCAGAAATCCGGCAAGTAACTGCCCCTCGAGACGGTGCCAGTATTGTGACACTCCTCACATTCCCCTTCATCTGCGCCCAGCTTTCCTTCGGACGTGCATGTTGGGCAAGGGGCCGCCGACAGGTCGTATGCCTCTGGCTCGTACTCCCAAGGAATGCCAGCCGCATCGAAGAACACTGCCCATCGCGCTTCCCGTCTGCTACGGAAACGGATCCCGTTGTAGTCCGTCTCTATCGCCTTGATTTGCATTTACAGCCTCCCATCGGGGCACGTAACGGGACAGCCTCCCAACGCCGTTACGTGCCCCGATGGGAGGGCGAGCCGTGTCGACACTCCGATAAGAGTCGGCTCGCTCTCCCTGCTTAGGAGCCGCTAAGCGGTCTCCCAGCCTGGATCGGCGGGCACGTCGTCCGGCCATTCCGTGGAGACGGTATCCGTCGTTATCTTCAGCGACTCCGTGAACTTCTCCCGCTGGAGCCGCAGCATGTCGCTGTAGCGCATCGCCTCGGCGGGCTGCATCAAGTCGCCAGCGACAACCAACTCGTGCCACTTGTGCGGCTTGCCGTCCTTGCCCATCTCTGCCAGCTCTCGCGTCGTCAGGGCCAACCGAAAGGCGTACAGGGGGATGCGCTTGGGCTTGCAGCGCCGCGCTACGAACTGGCGGAGCGGTTTGATGCTCTTTCCGCTTACGCGCAGCTGAGCCAGGTCGCCGTCGCCGCGGTCGATGAGGAGCACCTTCGACGCCTTGCACGCGGGCTTCTCATTGTCCTCGCCCCACTGCGACAGCGGACAATCGGCGCACTTCAACGGCTGAGGGCCGTTAGCCTCGCCCCACTCCGGCTGGTCCGGGAGCGGCTGTACGCCGTCCACGCTGAGGCAGGTCGGCCCTTCGATGCCGTCGCGGAAAAGTGCCCGCGTATCGCGCATGACGAGGGCTACACCGACGATCTCAGAGGTGTAGCCCT
The DNA here is from genome assembly GCA_023249095.1 of Candidatus Rokuibacteriota bacterium. Classification (GTDB taxonomy): domain Bacteria; phylum Methylomirabilota; class Methylomirabilia; order Rokubacteriales; family CSP1-6; genus AR31. Next base: position 5,964 of record JAHFDK010000327.1, read on the forward strand.
CGCTGTCCGAATGCCAGAAATCGCCGCCGTGCTTGCCAGCGCCGTCCATCTGCGACGAGCCCTGCACCATCTTGATGTAGGGGAATGACGGCTGGATTTCCTCGGTCCCATCATCCTCCCAATCGGCACCGCCGAAGTCTTCCCACAACACAATCTTGTTGTTCTCGTCGCGGACTTGAAGCGACGCCATGCCGCCCGTTTCTGCGGGGGGAATCAATCCACCCTGTTCTGCCGTTTTGCTAGTCACTGGTGTTCCTTTCAACGCCCCGGCCTTCCGCGGCCGATAGGCGATTCACCCATGCTTGGCTCCACTCCAACCGCAGCCGCGCACCCCGCATCCGGTGCTCCGCGTGCTGCATGTCGGCTTCCGCTGCCCACTGTGAAGCCTCTGTCGTGCGCTTTTCCCGCGCCAGTTCCTGGTACTCAGGCTGGTGCGTGAGCGCGACTATAAGCTGTGCCTTGCGCTGTGTCTAG
>JAHFDK010000328.1 GCA_023249095.1 Candidatus Rokuibacteriota bacterium
GCCTCCGGTCGGTCGACCGGCCCCAGCGCCTGGCCGGAGTGAGGAAGCTGACGGAGAGGAGGATGAGGGTGATCGCGCGATGCTTCGCCGTGGTCATGTCAGCCCCGAAACACGCCCCGCGTCACGGGCGGAGAAAGCAAGGGCCCCGAGCGGCTCTGGCGCTCGGGATCGCGTCGCCCGGCGCGGGCCTATCGCGCTCGCCCCCGCGACGGGACGAGTAAGCGCACCAGCCCCTCGAGCTCGGGCCTACGGCGTAGCCGGCTCTCGGCCCGACGGCTCGGGCCTGCTCGCGGCCATCTGTCTGCTGCCTCGGTTCCCGCGCCTGCCGCGTCCGCCGTCCGCCGCCCCGAGGGCCGGCGTGTCGGCGGCTCTCCGCTCTGTGAGCCCGGCCGATGGTCCTGCTCCTGCCGGGGCGTCTTGACGGGGGTCTCCGAGGGCGCGATCCTGGCTCGCGGCCGGGGGCGGCAGGGGGCAAGGATTGCGACCGCGAAAGGCCTTTGGAATTCTTACGCTCTCGGACGTTGCTCGCCGCGCTGGGCAGGATGCTCGAGTCGGTCGGCACCATCGTCGTGTTTCTGCTCGTGAACGTCGTGGTCGGCGCGGCCCTCGTCTTCCTGTGCCGTTCCGTCGGGCTCTTCGTGTCGCTCTACTCACCGGCGGACGTGACGCTGGCTCTCGTGTCCGTGGTGCAGGGGGTCGCGTTTCACTGGCGGGGAGCCCGGCGGCGTAAGACCGTGCCGTTCGGCGGCGTGCCTCGAGTAAGTGCCGGATGGGGGCGCGACTCGGTTAAGCTGTGGTCGGCTGATGAGTGAGAGCGCCGAACCTCGGAGTGGGGCGAGCCGCGACGACGGCCGATCTCGGGGCCGTCGGATCTGGATCCTAGGGGCCGCGGTCCTGCTCCTCCTGGTGGCCTGTGAGAGCGGTCTTCGATTCCTGGGCGGGCGCAACAGCCTATTCCTCTTCCGAGTGGGCGCCGAGAAGGAATGGGATCCGCACCTCGGCGTCCGGCTTCGTCGGAACTACGTCAACAGGGATATCCGGACGAACTCGCGAGGACTCCTCGGCCCCGAGTTCGACGTCCGCAAGGCTCCGGGCAGCTGGCGCATCGTGACTCTGGGGGACTCGGCGTCGGTGATGCCGGCGCGGTACAACTATCCCCGCGCCCTCGAGGAGCACCTCCGCGCGCGGAGCACGCGGCGAATCGACGTCATCAACGCGAGCTGTCCGGGCTACGATTCGCGGCAGGCACGCGTCTGGTACGAGCGGGAGATCGACGGATACGAGCACGACATGCTGCTGGTCTACCTGGGGTGGAACGACATGGGGCAGTACAACCCCGACGGCCTCGTCTACAAGCTTCAGGATCTTGGCTATGCGCGCGCGCTCACCATTCTCGACCGGATCGTCCTCAACGTCTACCTCTTTCGCTCGCTGTATCTCGTTCGCGGCTACTGGGAGCAGCTGGGTGACGTCTCGCGAGAGCCGCTGACGGCCGACGTTGCGCGTCGCTACCGGGAGTTCTATCCGATCCATTTCGAGCGAAATCTGCGTGCCGTCATCGAGCTGGCCCGGGCGCGGGGCCGGTTGGTCCGGCTCTTGAACTACGCGGGCCTCGTCGTCGAGTCGCCCACCGAAGCCGAGTTGCATCGCATGCACTTTCCCCGGGGCATGGGGAAGCACCTCCAGAAGTACCTGGCGCTCAAAGCCGCGTACACCCGAGCGCTCGACACGGTGGCGCGCGACACCGCCACGCCGATCATCGACGTCGAGTCCTTCTTCCACGACCCGCAGAGACGTCGCGTGTTCACCGACTCAGCCCACTTCGTTGAAGAGGGATCCGTGATGCTCGGCACGATCGTAGCGGACGCCATCCAGGGCGACATCGCGCGATAGATGCACATCCTGGGCGTCTCGGCTTTCTTTCACGACAGTGCCGCGGCCCTCGTGCGTGACGGGGAGATCGTGGCCGCGGCCCAGGAAGAGCGCTTCACGCGTGTGAAGCACGATGCGGCGTTCCCCGAGCAGGCCGTGCAGTACTGCCTCCGACAAGGCGGGATCGACGTCGAGCAGCTCGACTACATCGGCTTCTACGAGAAGCCGTTTCTGAAGTTCGAGCGCCTCCTCGAGACCTGGGTCGCCCACGCGCCGGCGGGCTTCGAGGCGTTTCGCCGGGGGCTGCCGCTATGGCTCAACACGAAGCTGCGCCTCCCCGCCGAAATGGATCGGCGTCTCGGGCGTCAGCGGAGGCTCCCGTACGTCTTCACGGAGCATCACGAATCGCACGCCGCGAGCGCGTTCTTTCCGTCGCCGTACGAAGAGGCGGCCATCGTCACCATGGACGGCGTGGGCGAATGGGCCACGGCGACGATCGGGCACGGCCGCGCGAATCGCATCGGCATCAGCCGGGAGATCCGCTTTCCGCATTCTCTCGGGATGCTGTACTCTGCGTTCACATACTACTGCGGGTTCGAGGTCAACAGCGACGAGTACAAGCTCATGGGGCTGGCTCCGTACGGTCGGCCCGTCTATCGTGACCTCATCCTCGCTCACTTGATCGATGTGAAAGAGGACGGATCGTTCTGGATGGACATGTCCTTTTTCAATTACTGCGCGGGTCTCACCATGACGTCAGCCAAGTTTCACGACGTCTTCGGCGGGCCGCCCAAGACCCCCGACGAGCCTATCACCCAGCGTCACATGGACCTGGCGGCCTCCGTCCAGGCGATCACCGAAGAGGTCGTGCTTCGCACGGCGCGCTACGCGCATCGCCTCACCGGATCGAAGAACCTCTGCCTCGCCGGTGGCGTGGCGCTCAACTGTGTCGCCAACGGGCGGATCCTCCGCGAGGGGCCCTTCGAGAACATCTGGATCCAGCCTGCGGCAGGAGACGCCGGCGGAGCCCTCGGGGTCGCCCTGTTCGTCTGGCATCAACTGCTCGACCGGCCGCGGACGGCGCGGCTGGCGGACTCGCAAGAGGGCTCGCTCCTCGGGCCTGTTTACTCCCGTGAGGCAATCGAAGCTTTCCTGGCAGGCACCACGGCCAGCTGGGAGACTTACGACACAGACGACGCGCTGTTCGAGCGAGCGGCGCGCTTGCTGGCCGAGGGCAAGGTCGTCGGGCTGTTCCAGGGCCGCATGGAGTACGGACCGCGCGCGCTAGGGTCGCGCAGCATCATCGGAGATCCCCGGAATCCCGAGATGCAGACGATCATGAATCTCAAGGTCAAGTATCGCGAGTCGTTCCGACCCTTCGCTCCGTGCGTGCTGCAGGAGCACGCGGCCGACTACTTCGACGTGCGGCCGGGGGAGGACAGCCCCTACATGCTGCTGGTGGCTCCGGTGCACCAGCGCCATCGGCGTGCGCTCAGTGAGATGGACCGCTCCCGGGCGGGCATCGACTTGCTCAAGGTTCCGCGCTCCGACATTCCGGCCGTGACCCACGTCGACTATTCGGCGCGCATCCAGACTGTCGACGAGAAGCGCCATCCTCGGCTCCGCGCGCTGATGATGCGTTTCTACGACCGGACCGGGTGCCCGGTCATCGTCAACACGAGCTTCAACCTCAGCTGGGAGCCGATCGTCAACTCGCCTCGCGAGGCCTACGACACCTTCATGCAGTCGGACATCGACGCGCTCGTCCTCGAGCACGCGGTGCTCGTCAAGAGCGATCAGCCCGCCAATCGCGAGGCCCGGGCCGCTTCGCGAGGCGGAACTGAGCACGACCGTGCGATCGAGTCGCTCTGGAGATGCCCCGCGTGCGGCGGAGCCCTCCAGTCGAACGGATCGTCCGCGGAATGCTCTGGCTGTCACACGATGTTCAAGTGCGACGATGGAATCTGGCAGCTGTTCTGGCCGCACGAGCCCTTTGAAGGCGACGTGACGGAGGTCGTGAGGGAGTTCTACGAGCGGCATCCATTTCCGAGCTACGACGACCACGAAAGCCTTCGGTCCTTGATTTCGAAGTCGCGCAAGGGCGTCTACGCGAAGCTGCTGGCCGATCAGATCCCCTTCAACGCCCGTGTCCTCGAGATCGGCTGTGGGACCGGGCAGCTCTCGAACTTCCTCGCGATCGGTTGCCGCACGGTGATCGGAACCGACCTCTGCATGAACTCACTTCGGTTGGCCGAGGACTTCCGGCGGCGACAGGGGCTCACCCGGGCTCGCTTCGTTCAGATGAACCTCTTCCGACCGGCGTTCGCGGCCGAGCAGTTCGACGTGGTCCTGTGCAACGGCGTGCTCCATCACACGAGCGATCCTCGCGGAGGGCTCGAGCGGATCGTGCGTCTCGTTAAGCCCGGCGGCCACGTCGTCGTGGGTCTGTACAATCGCTTTGGGCGCTGGTTCCTGGACGCGCGCCGCGGCGTGTTCCGTATAACCGGTGGCCGCTTCAGATGGATCGATCCGTATCTCCGCGCGACGCCGATGAGTCGGACCAAACGGGACGCGTGGTTCGCTGACCAGTACCAGCACCCGCACGAGTCAACGCACACCATGGATGAGGTGTTAGGCTGGTTCGATGCGATGGGCCTCGACTTTGTCAATGCGGTACCGAAGACGCGGCCGTGGGATCGTTTCACAGACCGTGAGCGTTTGTTTGCCGTCACGGAGCGGGGCACGCCGTTCGACCACGTTCTAGCGCAAGCAAAGCTCGTCTTCACCGGCAATCGGGAGGGAGGTTTCTTCTTGATGATCGGACGCAAGCGCGGCGGGCCGTGATCGCGCCCAGCTGGGATCCCAGCGTCCGCCAGCTCCGGCAATTCGCCGTGGCGTGCCTGCCCGGGTCGGCGCTGGTCGGATACGGTGTCGCTCGCTGGACCAGCTCGGCGGCGGTCGTCTACGTGTTCGTCGCGCTCGGCCTGGCGGCGTTGGTCGTCGGGTTGGCGCGTCCAACGGCGCTCAGGCCCCTTTGGGTGGTGATGACCGCGCTCACGGTGCCTGTCGGATGGCTTGCCTCGCAGATCGTCCTTCGCGCGCTGTTCTTCGGCGTCATGACGCCGCTCGCCATCGCGTTTCGCTGGCTCGGGCGCGATCACCTGCAACTTCGAAAGCCGCGGGGAGAATCCTACTGGCGTGAGCGCACGGCCCGCGCCGATCCCGTCGGCTACTTCCGGCAGTCCTGACCGGTCACGATGGACTGTCGGGCTCCACGATGAGCGAACCCGAAGAGGCGCCGAAGCCGGCCACTGTGTTCGCCCGCCTCGCGCGAGCGAAGCGGACCTCGTCCCTGGGCGAGCTCTTCTTCCTGCTTCGGCGCACGCGAAAGTGGTGGATGCTCCCGGTGATCCTGCTCCTGTTGGGCTTCGGCGTGCTCATGGTTCTCTCAGCGTCCGGCGTCGCCCCGTTCATCTACACGGTGTTCTGAACCACCGGCCGGTCGCGGCTCAGCTGCATATCCATATTGAGAGGCCGTGGCTAGCCCGGTCAGGGATTGTAGAGCGGTACCTTGTAGATCCTTCCCCCGTACTTGACCTCCAAGTAGAGCGCAGGGAGGCTTGGCCCGGCGGTCCCACCCCCAGCGTCCGTGAGGCCGGTGGATGTCGTCGCGGTGATCTCGAGCTGACCGTGGGGTGTCGGTGGGCCGAGGACCAGCTGGGAGTCGTCCGCGGTCCGATTCCCGAGGAAGACTGTATTGATGGGCAGCGAGTGCCCCTGCCAAGCCCCGCGCTTGTTCGGATAGAGGACGTTGTTCGACACCCACACCCGATCGCTCGGCGTCGTTCCGCTGAAGAACAGGCCGTAGGCCTGAGTCGGCATCGGTCCATCGTCGGACACGAAATTGCCGGTGACTTGGATGCGACGGACCTGATGAAGCATGATCCCCGAGTGTTCTGGAGTCCCAAGCTTATTGTTGCCAAACACGTAGTTGCCTTCGACGATCCCACCCGACACGTTGTACAGGACAATCCCGCTTCGTTTGTTGTTCCTGACGATGTTCCCCTTGACGACGACATGATCAACGTTTTGCACCAGAATCCCGTATCCATCGCCAGCGCCGCTGTTCTCATAAAGCACGTTGCCAGTAATCTCTACGAACACCGTGCGATCAGGCGCGGCGTTCACCACCTGGATTCCGTTGCCCTCGACCGCTCCGGTACCGTTCGCATAGGCATGGTTGTTGGCGACGATGGCGTGGAGCGGGGCGACGTTGTTGCCTCCGTTTGCAATCGAGATGCCCGAACCTTCGCATCTACTGACCGAGTTGCCCATCAGAAGTGGGCCGACGATGGCCGTCACATTCCTTCCGGTTGCCCTCGCCCCGACGAAGCGTAGAGCCCCACCTGGCGGCGATATCTCCCGAGCGCTCCGAGGAAAAGCGCCATTGCCGAGGTCCGAGTGGCGGAGCGACCAGTGCGGTCAACCAAGATGGCACGCCCGATGACAGGAATGCGCCAGGCTGGAACGGAGCGCCGAAGAATCTCGAC
>JAHFDK010000498.1 GCA_023249095.1 Candidatus Rokuibacteriota bacterium
CGCGACGTGCCTTCCCAGCGCTCGGTGAGCCGCTCGACGATCACCCACGTCGAGAACCCGCCCGGATAGATCATCGACTCGGTCGGCGTGAAGACGAGATCCGTTCGCTCGGCCCGCAGCAGCTCGAGGTCCCGGGGCAGGTCCCGCGGGTACGCGGCGAGGTCCTCGTGCGGCCCGAACTGCGCCGGATTCACGAAGATGGTGACCGCGACGCGGTCGCACTCGGCGCGGGCCCGTCGGACGAGCGAGAGATGGCCGTCGTGGAGGGCGCCCATCGTGGGCACCACACCGAGCCGCCCTGGCATGCCGCCGCGCCGGGCGGCGAGGGCTTCCAGGGACGCCACGATCTCCATGCTCAGCGGCGCCGTCGGGTCGTCGAATGCCGCGGGACCGCGTACGCCATCGGCCGGCATGATACCGGAGGCTTTCCGGCCGTGCTGAAACCCCCGGGGTCACGGGGGCCGGTGGGGGCACGGGGCCAGTCGTCAAGCAGGAGAATATGCCCAGGAGCATGACCCTTTGCGAAGACAAGGGACACGCCCACGATGCCCGCTGCCGTGTCCCTTGTGAGATTTGTGATGTGCTCTATCCGCCGGGCCGGTTGGTCTCAGGCATCTGCGAGGAGTGCTGGCGCGAGCGCGGGGGTAGCATTTATTCAACGCGCTCACCGACGAGGTGCTGGCGGCCCGCATGTACGGGCCCCCGACGCCGCCCACCCACCATCGGGTCGTCCCCGACTGCGCCTACCTGCATGCCGAGCAAACTCAAAGCGAGATTGCGGCACAAAGAGGTAGCTCCGTCAGCTGCCGGCGAGGCGCGCGACCACGGGCGCGAACGCGTCGACGAACCGCTCGAAGGTGACGTAGTACGAGATGCCCCAGCGCTCACGGCGGGCCTCGAGGTCATCGACGAGCTGGTCGACGCTGCCGATGAGCGCGTAGGGACTCTGGAGGATCTCGTCGGGGCTCAGCTGCTTCCAACCGGTCGCCAGCTCTTCAGCGGCCCGGCGGCGATCGGCTGTTACCACGACCCGTTGCACGAGCGCGTTCAGCTCGAGACGGTCGTATCGGCCGCCCGCGGCCTCTTTCACGAGCCGTAATCGCTCATCGATTCCCGCCGTCCTCCAGCCGGAGAAGTCAGGCTCAATGCCACCGCGCCGGAAGGTGATCCCGGTGAGGCCGACGATGTCGGCTTCTCTCGCGGCGAGGGTCAGGAGCTTCGGACCGTTGCCGCCGATGAGAATGGGCGGACGCGGTCGCTGGACGGGAAGCGGGTAGATGGTGTGATCCGTGACTCGATAGTATCGACCGGTGAAGTTGACCTGCTCGCCGCCGAGCAGCCGCTTGAGGATGACGACCGCCTCAGCGAGCCGCTCAACCCGAGTGCCTCCAGGATCGAAGTGGAGACCGGCTTGATCGTACTCGGACTTCATGTGCCCGGCGCCCACACCGAGCTGAAGCCGGCCGTCGGTCAGAAGATCCACCGTGGCGGCCTCTCGCGCGATCAGCGCGGGATGGCGGAAGTCGTTGTTGAGCACGTTCGTGCCCACTCGGAGCCGTTTCGTCGCGTCGGCCGCGGCCACGAGCGCTGGGATCGGGGCAAAGATGTCGGCGAGGTGATCCGGCACGGACAGTGTGGAGTAGCCGAGGTCCTCCACCTTGCGGGCGATCGCCGCCCAGTCGGCCCGCGATCCCGCACGAGAAACGTTCACACCAAAGCGGAAGGGTCTCAGCTCGGGTACCTCGGTCTCGCTACGGCGCGGTCCTCGAACACTGGCGCGCCTTCGTTTACGACGAGGCCGATAATCCCGGCGTTCACGAACTGCACTTCATCCCGATGGGCATGCTCGCCGGCTGTCGCGGGGACAAGCGACTCCCGCCGAACTTCAACCGCTATCTCCTGCGAGCGGTCGAGATTCACGTCGCTGGCGGCACGCGGCAGGCGTTCGTCTACACGAAGATGGGGCCAGCCATCGTTTCTCGAGCGGCCAAGCGCCCGTGTCAGGCATGGTGTCCGCTCTCAGTGGCCAGCACATCGGTCTTCGCGGCCATGATGAAGTCGTTCCGATGCAGGCCGCGGATCTTGTGGGTCCACCAGGTCACCGTGACCCGCCCCCACTCGGTGAGGAGGGCGGGATGGTGACCCTCCGCCTC
>JAHFDK010000329.1 GCA_023249095.1 Candidatus Rokuibacteriota bacterium
CTCGCCCTTCGCGCCAGCCTTGCCCTCGCCCTTCGCGCCAGCCTTGCCCTCGCCCTTCGCGCCAGCCTTGCCCTCGCCCTTCGCGCCAGCCTTGCCCTCGCCCTTCGCGCCGGCCTTGCCCTCGCCCTTCGTCTCAGCCTTGCCCTCACCCTTCATCTCGCCCTTCGTCTCACCCTTGCCCTCACCCTTGCCTTGGGCGATCGAGCTGGCGGGACGGACGCCGAGGGCGACACCGAAGGCTGCGATGGCGGCGGCGAGCTTGAGGGTCTCGCGACGACTCACTGGGGACTGTTCGGGGGTCGTGTCCTTGTCGTCAGGCATCGGGGCTCCTTCGTCGAGCAAAATTGGACTTCGCGAGGCGACCATATCACGGTTTGGCAGCCTGAGATATCTGTGTTTCTTCGATGCGGCCTCTCAGGCGCTGCGGAAACGGCTCGACTTGACGAACAGGATCGCCAGTATCGGCAGCACGAAACTGAGCACGGTCGTCACCACCAGCAGCATCCCGAGCTCGCTGTAGTCGGCCGGCGACTTGATCGCGCCGGTGGTGTCCTTCACTTCGCGGGCGACGGTGAAGATCTGATTCAGATACTTCGTCCCGAGCTGCGCCGCCGCCAGCGCGAGGTTCGTGAACGACGCCATGATCGCGAAGAACGTCGCTTTCAAGCGGTCGGGCGCGGAATTCGCGATCCACGCCAGCATCGGCACCATCGCGATCTGGCCGAGCGGTGATTCGAGCGCCGTGTCGATGAGCACGATCATGCGCGCATCGACCAGACCACCCGTGTGCGCCGCCGTCCATTCGTGCAGCCCGTAATACATGCCGACGATGGGGAGGCCGAGCACCGTGCTCACGATGGTGAGGAAGCCGACGATGTAGGCGATCGAGCGTTCGGCCATGAAGCGGCGAAAGATGAACAGTCCGGCGAGGGTGAGCACGCTGCCGATCAGCGACAGCGTGGCGAGGAACTGTTGATCGAAGCCGAGCTGATCGATCATCCACCACGTCGAGCCGGCGCCCGGGCCCGGCATGGCCCGGAACACGAAGACGACCATCGCGGTCCCCACCAGCACGTGACGCGCATCCGCCTCCAGCTCTCCGGTGAGCCGCCAGATCAGGAACAGCACGATGGCCATCGACACACCGAACACGATCTCCTGACCGCCGGCGACCTGTCCGACGCCGACGCCGAGCGAGACGACCGCGAACGCGAGGCCGCCACCGAGGATCCACCAATTGACCGGGGGGCGCTCGCCGTGCGGGTCGAGCATCCTGCGCACGTCGCTCCTCGCGAAGCCCCTCGCGCCGAGCCGCCTCGCGGCCCGCCATGCGAGACTCACACCGAAGACCACGCCGAGCACCGAAACGAAGGGAATGACGAGTGCGAGCTCGTAGACCCGGAGATAGGCGAGGGTCCTTTCGGCCTCGGGCAGCGCGCCGGCGCCGCGCAGCAGGTACACATTCGCGAGCGAGACGAGGACGCTGCCACCGATGATCGCGACGCGACCGAGCGTCTGCACGGTCGTGTTCATGGACTTCCGCTCGGCCATGCCGATCGGCCGTCCGTCGGCGTCGAAGCGCGGCACCGCCTCGACGGTCATCGCGTCGGCGACGACGTCCTGCACGACGTACCCGATGGGCGCGAGCAGCGCGGCGAGCACAAACCACGTTTCGACGCTCCCCATCGCGCGCATCGACTCGGTATGGCCGAGCAAGCCGATCATGATGACCAGGCTCGCCGCGATCAAGCCGGCGCCCGCGAAGACGAGCGCGGCTTTCCACCGCCAGATCAGATCGACAAGATGCCCGAGTGGCACCTTGAGCGCCCACGGGAGTCCCGCCCAGAAGCCGAGCGCGGCGAGAAATTCGGCCGAAAGCCCCAACCGCTCCTTGACGAAGAACACCCCGACGATGCCGGTGAGCCCGGAGATGCCCGCCGCGACATAGACCATGAGCGGCGGAAGGTAGGAGAGCCGCATCTCGCGTCCGAGCGCGAGGATGTTGCGGTCGATCCAGTGTCGAACCGCGGCGAGGTACCCCGGTGTGGCGGCCGGAGGAGCCGAGGACATCAATGCAAGGGTATGCACGAATCAACGCGGTCGCAATGGCGCCTCGTCTTTTCCGGAACCCGCCCGACGCGCAGTCCGTGTCGCGAACGCCGAGTGCCCTTGACACGAGGGTGTCGACACTCGTATTCTCCCGAGCACGTTTCGCGCGGCAGGAGGAGACAATGGTGGTTCTCCGGTACGCCTCGCTGGGTGTCGTTCTCCTGCTCTTCGGCTGCACGTCGGTCAACCAGAAGCCGATCGAGGTCGACATGCCGACGGCTCAAAAACACTTCATCGTGAAGGCCCCCGACGACCACACGTTCCGCTGATCGGCCCATCCCGTCGCCCGCGTCGGCGATGGACAGAGAAAGGAAAGAACCATGGCTCGAATCAAGCACATCGCGCTGTCGACCGAAGATCCGGCAAAGACCGCCGAGTTCTACAAGAATACCTTCGGTCTGACGGAGCTACGTCGCGAGCCCGCCGGCACCGGAGCCGAGGGCGTGTGGCTGAGCGATGGTTACATCTATTTTGCCATCCTCAAGTACGGCGGCGACGACACACCCAACCTCGGCGAAGGGCCGTCCACCGTCAAGGGCATCCATCACATCGGCTTCTACGTCGATGACCTCGAGGAGACGTGTGCCACGCTCGAGGCGGCACATTGCACCGAGTGCCCGGGCAGCAACAAGGTCAACCGAAAGTACAAAGGCCCGGATGGGCTCATGATGGACGTGCGCGCCAGGGGTTGGGACGAGCAGATCAAAGCCCGAATGCAGCTGTATCAGCTCACCCCGGCATCGGTTTCGCCTGCGTAATCCGCGCTCCGTGCGCGAGGGGGCAAGGTGGCTGGAGGACGCCCAATGCTGAAACTCTCCGACATCAAGTCTTCGGACGAGGAGCTGCGGGACTACTACGCGCAGCTCCGAACGCGACACGTGACGCCCGCCTGGATCGGCGGCGGCATCAGCATCGAGCCCCGAAGCAAGGCCGTGCCACACGTGTGGCGCTGGCGCGATCTGCGTCCCCAGGCGATGCGGGCAGCCGAGCTCGTCGGGACCGAGCAGGCCGAACGACGGGTGCTTCGCCTGACCAACCCCGAGCTGCCGGGCGTGTCGGCGAGCAACACGCTGGTGGCCAATCTCCAGATCGTGATGCCCGGCGAGATCGCCCGCGCCCATCGCCATTCTGCCTCGGCGCTGCGCCTGATCATCGAGGGCCAGGGCGGCTACACCGTCGTAAACGGTGACCGCGTTCCCATGTACCCGGGTGACCTCGTGCTGACCCCCAATTGGACGTGGCACGACCACGCGAACGACACCGATGAGCCGATGATCTGGCTCGACGGCCTGGACACCCCGTTGGTGCGTGTGCTGGAGGCCGGGTTCTACGAGGAGTACCACCGGGAGACGCAACCCGTCGGCGGGGGTGCCGGCTCGCCGCGGTGGCACTACCCGATGGCGGAGGCTCGTGCCGCCCTGGAACGGCTGGCGGCCGAGAACTCCGTCAGCCCCTTCGACGGCGTCATCCTCGAATACACAAACCGAGTGACCGGCGGACCCGTCATGCCGACCATCGCGTGCTACGTCCAGTTGCTGCGCCCGGGGCAGGCGACCCAGGCCCATCGCCACGTCTGCTGCACGAATTACCACGTGATCGAGGGCGCCGGATACTCGGTGGTGGGCGGCCAGCGGTTGGACTGGGAGGACAAGGACGTGTTCACGGTGCCGACCTGGACCTTCCATGAGCACGTCAACAGCGGCGATCGCCCTGCCTTCCTGTTCAGCTTCACCGACGCGCCGGTGATGCGAGCGCTCGACCTCTACCGCGAGGAGGCAAAAGCGTAACGCTCGTCGCCCCGCATCCTCAGGCCGTGCCCCCGGCGGCGGCAGCATCGACCGCGGCACGCGGCGGCATCCTCGACCGCGTTCGTCCCGCGATGATCCAGATCAAGGGCTTCTTCGGTACCAACACGGCCGAAGCCCTTCATGGCAGCGGGTTCGCGGTGGCCCGCGTCGTTTACACTAACCGCGGCCGAACGCTTGACCAAGGAGAGTCTCCGCGATGACACAGACGATGAAGGCATGGTTCACCGTTCCCGGTCCCGACGGCGCAGTGTTCGAATTTCGCGAGTGCCCTGTGCCGGCTCCTGGACCCGGCCAGGTGGTCGTGGCGGTTCGTGCGGCCGGCACGAATCGCGGCGAGCTGATCCGAGGCGCGCAGTTGCGGGTGGCCACCGCGCCGGCCAGCCCTGCGCGAGCGGGCACAGAGTTCGCCGGCGAGATCGCCGTCCTCGGCGAGGGGGTGAGCGGCTGGACGCCGGGCGACCGCGTCATGGGCCGCGCGGTCGGTAGCTACGCGCAGTACGTCGTGGCGCACCAGCGGGCCCTCATGCGGATCCCCGACCGCATGCCGTGGGCCGAGGCCGCGGCGATTCCCAACGTCTTCGTCACCGCGCACGACGCGCTCGTGACCAACGCAGCCGCCAGGCCGGGCGAGTCCGTGATGGTCACCGCCGGCCCCTCGGGCGTCGGCACGGCGGCGATCCAGATCGCGCGCCACATCGGTGCGAACCCCGTGCTGGCGACCACCCGCACCCCGGCCAAGGCCGCCGCGTTGTGCGCCCTCGGCGCCCACGAGGCCATCGACACGCGCGACGCCGGCAAGTGGGTGGACGCGGTGATGCGCGCGACGGCGGATCGCGGCGTCGACGTCATCATCGACCACGTCGGCGGCCCGATGCTCGCCGACAACATCCGGGTGCTCGCGCTCAAGGCGCGGCTGGTGAGCGTCGGGCGCAACGCGGGCCGCGTCGGCGATTGCGATCTGGACGAGGTGGCGCGAAAGCGCGCGAGCATCATCGGCGTCACCTTCCGCACGCGCACCCCCGAGGAGTCGCTCGTGTGCAGCGAGCGGTTCAGCGCCCACCTGCTCGACGCCGTCGCGAAGGGCGCGCTCAAGCCCGTGCTCGACCGCACGTTCCCATTCGACCGGCTCACCGACGCGCACAAGTACATGCTGAGCGACGCGCAGACCGGCAAGATCGTGCTCATGGTGGACAGCGCCGCGGGATGAGTGCCCCGGAGACCGCGGCAGCGCCCGCGGTCGCCACGAAGTTCGGCGCGCTGTACCACCGCGACTACCGCCGCTACTTCCTCCTGGCGCTCCTGGGCATGACGGCTGAGAGCGTCGAGCACGTGACCAGCTACTGGGTCATCTTCGAGTCGTTCCACTCGCCGACCCTCGGCGGCTTCGCCGTCATCAGCCACTGGGTGCCGTACCTGATCTTCTCCGTGTACGCGGGCGCCCTCGCCGACCGGTTCGATTGCCGCCGGCTCATCCAGGTCGCCCAGGGACTGTTGATGCTCGCGTCGCTCGCCTGGGGCGCGTTGTTCCTGACGGGAACGCTGCGCGCCTGGCACGCGGCCGCGCTCCTGATGGTCCACGGCATGGCCGGCGTCATCGCGTCGCCGCCGATCCAGCTCATTGTCCACGACATCGTCGGCGCCGAGCATCTCGCGAGCGCGATCCGCCTCAACGCGATCAGCCGCTATTGCTCCATGCTGGTCGGGCCCGCCGTCGGGGGTGGTCTCCTGCTCGCCCTGGGTCCGGGCGTGGCGCTCCTCGTCAACGTGCTCCTGTATCTGCCGCTCACCCTCTACCTCTTCCGCATGCCGTACACGGGGCATGGGAGCGAGGTCGGCGCGCCGCGGCAGGCGGCGCGTTTCAGCTTCACGGAGGCACGCCAGATCCTGGCCGAGGTCCGCTCCGAGCCGCGGATCATCCGGATGATCGTGCTCGCCGGCGCGACGTCGTTCTTCGTCGGCACCGCCTTCCAGGCGCAGATGCCGGAGTACGCGCACCATCACGGCTCCGAGGAGGCCGACGTCTGGTACAGCGTGCTGTTCGGCGCCAACGCGGCCGGCGCCGTGATCGGCGCGGTCATTCTGGAGAGCGTCGCGGTCCTCCAGGGGGGCGCGCGAGCAGCCATCGTGTGCGCGGCGATCTGGGGCGCGGTGATGGCGATCTTCCCGCTCGCCCACGGCTACGCGGCGGCGGTGACGCTTCTCGTGCTGGCCGGTATCTTCAACATCGCCTTCACGTCGATGGCGCAGGCGCTCGTCCAGCTCCTGGCGCCGCCCGGGCTCCGCGGGCGTGTGGTGGGACTCTTCAACACGTCGATGCTCGGGCTCCGGGCGGGCAGCGGCGTGACGGTCGGCATCCTGGGGGCCGTGATCGGCGTCGAGCTCTCGCTGACGCTGAGCGCCGCCGCGGTGGTGCTGGTCGCCCTCGGCCTGCTGGCCGCGGACGTCCGCCGCCGTCAGTAGGGCACGTCGATGAGGCGCTCCT
>JAHFDK010000012.1 GCA_023249095.1 Candidatus Rokuibacteriota bacterium
TCTGCACCACCGCGCGGCTCAGGATGGCCCGCCCCGACACCATGTCACGCTGCGGTGGCCTCGGATGCAGGCTCCCGACGGCGTCGACCATCTCGGGCGTGAAGTTGTGGTGCGCGACAAGGTGGAGACTCTCCCCATCGAACTGGAACACGGCTCCGATGTGGGCGCGACACAACCGGACCGCGCTCCGTACGATCGTGTCGAACACGGGCTGCACGTCGGTGGGTGAACTGGAGATGACACGAAGGATCTCACTCGTCGCCATCTGCTGCTCAAGCGCCTCGCGGAGGTCGCCGTTGCGCGCCTCCAGCTCCTTGAAGAGCCGCACGTTCTCGATGGCGATGACCGCCTGGTCGGCGAAGGTCTGCAGCAGGGCGACCTGCCGCTCGGTGAAGAGTCCAGCCTCGGTGCGGCGGAGGACGATGTTGCCAATCGCGCCCCCTTCTCGCATCAAGGGGACGCTGAGTATCGACCGCCAGCCGTGGCGCCGCGCGTTCACGCTACTCTCGGGAAACTCGTCGTCCTCGGTCTGCACGTCAGCGACGTGGACCGTCCGCGCGTCCAACATCGTTCGGCCGGCGACCGTCCCGCGCACGATGGGGAGGGAGGTGGATTGGGGGATTGCACCATGATGGGCGACGGGGACGAGCTGGTCGTCGTCCCGGCGGAAGATGGTGGAGTCGTACGCCCCGCACAGGCGGGCGGCGCTCTCCGCCACGGCGTCCATCACAGGCTGGAGATCGGTCGGCGAACTTGAGATCACGCGCAGGATCTCACTGGTCGCCGTCTGCTGCTCGAGCGACTCTGTCACCTGGGCGTGAGCTTCTGTGAGCGCTTGGTTCTTTGCCTGTAATTCCGTGAAGAGGCGCACGTTCTCGATCGCGATGACGGCCTGGTCGGCGAACGTCTGAAGCAGCGCAATCTCAGCAGGGGTAAAGTCACCCGGCTCGCGGCGATTAACACCGATCGCTCCGATCGGGTGCCCGTCCCGCCGCATCGGCACCGCGAGCGTGCTTCGCACGCCGAGAGTGCGCGCCAGCGTGCGAGCCACTTCCGGAACGCTGACGTCCTCCATGTCGGCGATGTGAGCCAGCGTACCGGTCCGCAACGTCCCGGCGATCAAAGTTTCTGACGTGATAGGCATCGGAAACGCTGCCGCAAATTGTCTGGTGTTCATGATGTCGTCGGAATAACAGGCGCGCAGATGGATCGATTCGTCTTCGATCAGGTACACCGCGCTGAACACCGCGTCGGTGAGCGCCGTCACACGCTCCGCGATGATGTCGAATATCGGTTGGAGGTCGCTCGGTGAACTGCCGATGACGCGCAGGATCTCGCTCGTGGCCGTCTGCTGCTCCTGCGCGTCGGTCAGGGCTCGCTGCAGGTCCTCCTGCGACGGCGTCAGCGGGCCGCTCTCGTTTGTGCCGTTGAACGGCGCCCCACACTCCAGGCAGAACTTGGCGTGCGAGGGGTTGTCCTGCTGGCACCGGGGACACTGCATGCCGCCCTCCGGAGTCTGGGCCAGTGAAGGTCAGAACCGTGGGCCGAGACTAGATTGTCACTAGCCGGTGGTCAACTGGGTGATCGCGAAGGGCCGGCCGCGACCTCCCCATGTTAGCTGAACCACCCCGCGCGCCGGATCTCGCTCCTCAGCGCCCCGGACCTCGCGGCACGCCTCGTCGTCGGGGGTGTTCTCCACGACATCGACGATATCGAACGCCACAATAAGGGAGAAGTTGTTGGGTGACGGAACCCCCTTCGCCGTATGGTGATCAGAGGGGATGCTGCATGCGCGCGAGGATCCATCGCGGGGCTGCTGAGGTCGGGGGCAACTGCGTCGAAGTGAAGGCCGGCGGAAAGCGCGTTGTGCTGGATGTGGGCTGGCCGTTAACCGCCGTTGACGGTGAGGATGTCGCGCTTCCTCGTGTCGCCGGGCTGGCGGACGGCCATGACCCGAGCCTGCTCGGCGTCGTCATCAGCCATCCACACGCGGATCACTACGGCCTGCTCCCGAAGGTCGGCGCGTCTGTTCCGGTGTACATCGGCGAATCAGCGTCGCGAATCCTCAGCGAGGCCGCGTTCTTCAGCCCGCTTGGCATCAGCCGGCAGCCGTCCGGCTACCTGCGGCACCGACAGGCCTTCGATCTCGGCCCCTTCCGGGTCACCCCGTTCCTGAACGACCACTGCGCCTTCGACGCGTACTCCCTGCTCATCGAAGCCGGCGGCCGGCGACTCTTCTACACGGGCGACATCCGGGCCCACGGCCGGAAGGGAGCGCGCCCTGCACGACCCGGGCCTCCGTCGGGCCGGTCCATTCGTTGCGATAGACCTCGCGGGCCGTGAACGGGCTGACCAGCCGCCCGCGGGTGAGCTTGGTCGCCAGCAGCACGGCCGCCACGCGCGCCGAGTCGGTCACGGTCGCATAGAGCCGGGTTAGGGCCGGCGGACGAACCCTGCGAAGGGGACGGTCAAGACATCACAGACGGTCACGTGCCCAGCGGCGCGCGCTCCCCCCGATGGTATCAGTCGATCTCGTCCGGCCGGCTACCGGGACGCGCGGACACGGGCTTCGTGCCGCCATCGCCGGGATGCCCGTTGCCGTTGCCGAACGTGAGCGGCGGCTTGACCTCGAACTGCCTTTCGAGGCGGTTGCGCCGCTCCTTCCACCCTTCCTGGTACTCGAGCTCGTCCTCGTGTAGCGTCGCCGGCTGCTTGATGCCGTGCGCGTGGCGGAACTGGATGGCGAGCTTCGAAGCCGTGCGACGCACCTCGTCCCAGGGCGTGCCCAGCGCGAACTGATCCGAGATGGCTCCGATCCGGCCCGTATGGATATTGCAGGAGAGCGTGATGGCCGACAGGATCGGGCCCGACCAGTACGAGGTCTGCGAGTTGATCGGCATCGGCAGGATGTGCAGGTTGTGGCTGCCGCGGCAATCGCCGGCCACCATGGGGGCGGTCGCCCACGGCGAGGTGATCTCACCGGGTGCCGGCCAGTCGCCCTGGGCGAAGGCGAGGAGCACCGGGTCGTCCTTTCCGCCGTACGAGAATCCCTTCTTGGTCTTGATGTTGTGCAGCCGCTCGGCCGAGCAGATGTAGCCGAGCTGGTCCTTCTCGCCCTTGTCGCCTCGGGTCCAGACGCGAGCGATCACGAAGCGTGAGGAGCGCGTCAGCCCCTCGATGTCGTAGAGATCTTCGGGCGCCCCCAGCGTGATCACCTTCTCCTGCAACCCCTTGGCGACCTCTTCCATTTTTGCGTCGAGCGCCCGCTGGTCTCGCGGGTGGGCACCCGCTTCGACCGCCTGCGCCTTGGTGTCGAGGTCCACGATCTCGAAGAGGTAGCCGCGCTTCATCTTGGAGGCGGCGATGACGAGACCGGTGTTGAAGCGGGGCAGCATGTAGGCGCCGGTCGCGTAGTGGTTGAACGCCATGGGCTCCGTCTTGTCCGCGAAGGAGACGAGTACGGTCTGCGAGGGGTTGTCCTTCCGCACCGGGAACGGCAAGGCCACCGTGGCCGGGCCCGCGCCCCGGAGATTGCCGGTGAAGGCGTCGGCCAGCAGGTCCTGGCCGGGGCCGTACAGGCCGAGCTCGGCGGCCTTGGTTGCGCCTTCCTGGAGCGCGTCCCACATGAGCTCGTCGACCACCGACATGTCCACGGTCTCGGCCATGATCCCGGTGACGGCGCAGTCGTCGCCGGTGTGGGTCACGATGAGCGAGGTGAAGATGGGCTCGCCGCGGTAGCTGTTGTTGTCGAGGACGTACTTGGCGATGATCGACTTCACCTCGTCGGCGGCGACGACGTGACCCCCGACCCCGCCGACGTCCGCCTTGGTGGCCTTGATGTACCGTTGCACGAGGGCCGGGTTCTTCGCGAAGATGTACGACTTGTACGAGAAGATGTTCGGCGTGTTGGTGACCGGGATCTTCTCGGTGACGGTCACCGGCAGTCCCGCGAGCTCGTCCTTCGACTGGTGGTACTCCGTGAACTTGAGAGGGGGCTGACCGTCCTGAGGGCCATAGCGACGCGCAGACATGCACGCCTCCTTGCGTGGGGTGAAAATTGGGTGCGTTCGAGCATAACGAGGTACACTCGGTCACGTCAAGCAAGAAATTTACGGAAGTGAAATTTATTTCTGGAGGGTGACGCCGGCATGAAATCGGTCTCCCTCGCCTCACGCGAGCTCCGCCAGACGGTCCACTGCCTCGAGTTGTACTACCGCCAGGGACGGAGCCAGAAGGACATCGCCCGGGCCCTCGGCGTCTCGGCGGCGACGGTCTCGCGTCTGCTCAAGCGCGCGTTCGACGAGGGCCTGGTCCGTGTCGAGCTGGATCTCCCCCGCCGCGAGCAGCTGGAAGCCGGGCTGGTGGAGCGGTTCGGTCTGCGCGACGCGGTCGTCGTCGCGGCCGGAGGGCGGGGCGACGTCAAGGAAGAGCTGGGGACCGCGGCGGCGACCTACTTCGAGAAGATCGCCGCCAACGGCCTCCGCGTGGGACTCTCGTGTGGGTTCACGCTCTATCAGACGATTCGCCAGCTCCACGAGCGTCGCTTTCGCGACCTGGCCCTCTACCCGCTGTCCGGCGAGAGCACCCTCAAGCTCGTCGACCTGTTCCCCAATACACTGGTGGGAATGATGGCGGCCAAGTATCGGCCCCACGTGAACGCCTATGCCCTGCCCGTGCAGCATCTCGTGTCCCTGCGGGAGATCGAACGAGCGCGCCGGCGGCTCCTGCGCGATCCCGAGATTCGTATGATTTACGAGGCCGCGCAGGACGTGGACATCGCCCTGGTCGGCATCGGGTTCATCGGCGAGCAGACGCCGGGGTTCTGCTCCCTGGCCGAGTCCTACGGCGTGAGCGTCAAGCGTCTGCGCCAGCTCGGGGTGGTGGGCGAGATCAACTACCAGCCGTTCGACCACGAGGGCCGCATCGTGGACCGTCCGGAGCTGCGCGCGCTCATGGGGCGCGTGCTCTCGGTGGAGGGTGACCGGCTCCAGGCCCTCTCGCGCCGTGACGACCGTTACGTCGTGGCGATCGCCGGGGGCCGAGCCAAGCTCGAGGCGGTGCGCGGCGCGGTGGCCGGAAAATTCATGAACGTGCTCGTCACCGACGAGGACGTGGCCGCCGCCCTCCTGCGGCGTGCCGCCTGATCGGGTGCGCTATGCCCTGGCGCCCGGCACGGACGCTTCCTCGAACGCGCCGATCCGTCTGAACTTCTCGTAGCGCTCGGCGACGAGTTCGTCGGGCGACATCGACGCGAGCGGCCGCAAGTGCTCGCGCAGCGCCTCCCGGAGGTGGCCGGCGGCGCCGTCCCAGTCGCGGTGGGCGCCGCCGACGGGCTCGGGGACGATCGCGTCGATCACGCGGAGCCGCAGGAGGTCGGGCGCGGTGATCCGCATCGACTCGGCCGCCTCGGGAGCCTTGGCGGCGTTGCCCCACAGGATCGCGGCGCATCCTTCCGGCGAGATCACGGAGTAGATCGCGTATTCGAGCATCAGCACCCGGTTGCCCATGCCGATCGCGAGCGCGCCGCCGCTGCCGCCCTCGCCCGTCACGACCGACAGGATCGGCGTGCGGAGGGCGGCCATCTCCCGGAGGTTACGCGCGATCGCCTCGGCCTGGCCGCGCTCTTCGGCGCCGAGCCCGGGGTAGGCGCCGGGCGTGTCGATGAACGTGACGACGGGCTTGGCGAACTTCTGGGCGAGGTGCATGAGCCGCAGCGCCTTGCGATAGCCCTCGGGGTGCGGCATCCCGAAGTTGCGGGCGATCTTCTCGCGCGTGTCACGGCCCTTCTGGTGGCCGATCACGACGATCCCCTGCCCTTCGAACCGGGCCAGACCGCCGACGACCGCGGCATCGTCGCCGTAGAGGCGGTCGCCGTGCAGCTCGATGAAGTCCTCGAGGAGGAGCTTCAAGAAGTCGCGCGTGTGGGGACGCTTCGGATGACGCGCGAGCTGCGTGCGCTGCCAGGCCGACAGGCTGGCGTAGGTCTTCTGGCGCAAGCGGGCGAGCCGGTCCTCGAGCTTCGCGATCTCGTCACGCGTCCTCGGCAGGTTCTCCTCGGACTGGAGGGCCGCGATCCGAGTTTCCAGCTCGAGCAGCGGCTGCTCGAAGTCAAGCGCGTCGGGCATAGTCCACGCTGATCGCGCCGCGGCCGAGAACCGTCTCGCCCTCGGCAACAAGCTCCTGGCTGCCGTCCACGGAGAGACCCCGCGCGCGGACGACCACTTCCTGGGCGCCGAGCACCAGGTGGAGGAACACGGGGACCCGCCCGGGATGCTCGCCGCAGAGTTGCCGCACGGCGGCGAGCGCGCCGCGCGGGTCTTCACCCGGTGTCACGCGGATCCGGCAAGCGCTTGGCTCGCCGGCGGTGGCGCTGTTGCGCGGGCGCCCACCGGACTCCGCCAGCGCCTGCTCGAGGAGGCGGACGTCCTCCGCGAGCACGACCCGGCCCTTGTCACCGTCGTCCACGCGCCCCCGGACGAGCACGGCCTCGCCCGAGCGCAGACAGGCGGCCGCCGCCTTGAACGGCTCCGGAAATACCGTCACCTCGACGGCGCCGTCCATGTCCTCGAGGGTGAAGAACGCCATGCGATTGCCGCCCTTCGTGGACGTCTCCTTGAGCCCGACGGCGTGGCCGAAGAGGACGACGCGCGCGCCGTGCCCTTTGGCGGCGAGGTCAGCGGACGTCGTGATGCCGAGCGGCTCGACGACTTCGCGGTATCGGGCAAGGGGATGGCCAGAGATGTAGAAGCCGAGCACCTCTTTCTCAAACGCGAGGCGCTGATCCGCTTCCCATTCCGGCGTGACCGCGGCCGGCGCGCTCGCCCGGCCCGGCGCCACCGGCAAGAGCTCGAAGAAGGACGCCTGGCCCTCGGCCCGGTCCCGCTGCTGGCGCCCTCCGCTCTCGAGCGCCGCGTCGGTGGTGGCCAGGAGATGCGCGCGGGTAAGGCCGAGCGAGTCGAACGCCCCCGCCTTGACGAGGCTCTCCACGACGCGGCGGTTCACGAGCCTGAGATCGACGCGCGCGCAGAAATCCTCGAGCGTGTGGAACAGACCCTGGTCGCTCCGCGATCTCAAGATCGACTGCATCGCCGCTTCACCGACGTTCTTGATCGCGGCCAGACCGAAGCGCACCGTGTCGCCGGCGACGCTGAACTGCACGGCCGATACGTTGACGTCGGGCGGCTCGACCCGAAGCCCCATCGCGCGGCATTCTTCGATGTACTTCACGATCTTGTCGGTGTCGCCCATCTCCGAGGTCAGCAGCGCGGCCATGAACTCGACCGGATAGTTGGCCTTGAAGTACGCCGTTTGATAGGCGACGAGCCCGTACGCCGCGGCGTGGGAGTTGTGGGCGGCGATGCCGTTCGCGATGAAGCTCCGAGCGCCCGGAACCTCGAAGTCGTACGTCGGCTCGACGCCATCCAGGACGAACCGTTTCGGCCTCGACCAGCCCATTGACGGATCGACCAGGGCGTGCAGCGCCGGCGACTCGAGGCGTTCCGCCAGATATTCCAAGGTGTCTCGACGGATCCCCCTCTTGCGGCGATCCCTCGCGACGAGCCGGTAGGCGAGCCCCAGCGCTCTGCAGCCTGCCGTCAAAGTGGAGAAGCGCTTGAGAATCGCTTCGCGCAAGGGCTCTCGGTAGAGATCCGCCGGGACGACATCGACGGTCCCCCGCGCGAGGAGGGTTCGGGTGCTCGCATATGAGGCTCTGAGCGCGGCGAGGGCCGCCCGCTTTTCTCCCACCAGATGGCAACCGACGAGCTCGTCGAAGCGCACATGGGTCCGTCGCCCACCAATGAGATTCACCGTGTAGCCGACGCGGCGCCCGCCACGGTACGCGAAGGTCTTTCGATGGATCGTGCACGGAATGGCGAGCTTCAGGAGCAAGCGGCGAACGTCATTGGCCAGTCCCTCGGAGGATGTCGCGTAGTAGACCGACAGCGTCTTGCGATGAACGCAGCCATCCCCCTGGAACAGCTTTCCGACGAGGACCGAGATGGCATCTCGATCCCAACCGTCGACGATCACCGGGATCCGCTTGTTGACAGCGATCTTTCCTTGGAGACTACAGTCTCGGAAGAGAAAATCGACGGCCTCCGAAGGAGTCGTCCGATCGATGCGGACGGGACGGACCGACGAAGCCTTGGGCCTCGGGCGATGCTCGATGCGTGCAACCGTGTTGGCGAACGCCGAGACGATCAGGCTCATGTCCTCGAGTTCGTCCGAGACCGTCGAGTACAGATAGAAGTGGCTGTCGTATCCGAGGCTTCCTTCCGATAGGGCGTAGCCGAGCAGCGCGGGCAGATGCTCGGGCACCGTCGTCGCTCCGCAGGGGAGCTCACGAGCGACGGCGACAAAGTCGTGGGGAGTGACGTCCTCCGCGTTCACCCACCCTCGTTGGGTGAAGATCGGGTGATCGGGCGTGCACCGAAGAGTCATCCCGTTGGCCAGTGTCAGGCGACCGACCTGGCGCCTGCCGCTCGGCCGGACTCCGAGCGCTCGGAATGCGCCGTCCTTCGTGAGTACGAGGTCCCCGGTCCGCACCTCGGTGATCGGCTTCAGGCTGCCGTCGGCCATCTCGATCGAGGCGTCCGAACTGAGGCATTTGTTGAAGCCGTATCCCGCGAACTTCTCCATCAGCTCCCAGACGCGCTCGGCCTTCGCGGCGGCGGTGCCGCGCTCGCGGCAGCCGCCAACGAACTTCTCGCGCTGCTTGGCCATCAGCTCGCGGTCCTTCTTGCCCATGGCGCGGCGCAGGATGTCCGCCTCGCCCATGGTGAACCCCCCCATCTCCGAGGCGATCTGCATGATCTGTTCCTGGTACACCATGATCCCGTACGTCTCCCGGGTGAACTTCTCCATCGCCGGGTGCTCGTAGGTGATCCTGGACCGGCCGTGCTTGCGCTGGATGAAGTCGGGGATGAGCTCCATCGGCCCGGGCCGGTAGAGCGAGACCATGGCGATCAGATCTTCGAGCCGCTCGGGCCGAAGACCGCGGAGCGCGTCCCGCATGCCGGACGACTCGAGCTGGAACACGCCGAACGTCTTCGCCTCGGAGAGCATCTCGTACGTCTTGGGGTCGCCCAGCGGCAGCGTGTCCAGGTCGACATCGATGCCCCGGGACTCCTTGATCAGCGCCACCGTGTTGGCGAGGACGGTGAGCGTCCGGAGCCCGAGGAAATCCATCTTGAGCAGCCCAAGCTTCTCGATCGGGCCCATCGCGTAGCCGGTGATGAGCTCCGGACGCTTGGGGTCCTTGTAGAGCGGGATGTGCTCCTCGAGGGGCTCGTCGGAGATCACCACGGCGGAGGCGTGCACCGAGGCGTGGCGGGTGCAACCCTCGAGGGTGCGGGCGATGTCCCACAGCTCGCGCACCGACGCCTGGCTCCGCACCATCTCGGCCAGCGGCAGCGACTTCTGGTGGGCGTCGTCGAGCGTGATGTTCAGCGGGAAATTCGGCACCAGCTTTGCGATCCGGTCGACGTCGCCGTACGGCATGCCGAGGACGCGCCCGACGTCGCGGATCGCCGCCTTCGCGCCGAGTGTCCCGAACGTGATGATGTGAGCGACCCGGTCGCGCCCGTAGCGCTCCGCCACATAGCGGATGACCTCGTCGCGCCGATCGTCTGAAAAATCGATGTCCATGTCCGGCATCGAGATGCGTTCCGGGTTCAGGAATCGCTCGAACAGCAGCCCGTAGCGCATCGGATCGATGTTCGTGATGGCCAGACAGTACGCGGTCAGCGAGCCCGCGGACGAGCCGCGACCGGGTCCCACCGCGATGCCCTGCTCGCGCGCGTAGCGGATGAAGTCCCAGACGACGAGGAAGTAGCCCGCGAATCCCATCTTCTCGATGACGGCCAGCTCCTGGGCGAGCCGCGCCTCGATGGCGTCGCCCGGACTGGGCCCGTACCGCCGCCGGAGCCCATCATGCGCCAGCTCGTGGAGATAGCTGTCGAGCGTGTGCTCGTCGGGGACGACGTAGCGCGGCAGGTGGAACTCGCCGAAGTCGAGCGTCAGGTTGCACCGCTCGGCGACCGCCAGCGTGTTACGGCACGCCTCGGGGAGGTCGGCGAAGACGCGCGCCATCTCCTCGGCGGACTTGATGTAGAACTCCTGCGTCGAGAAGCGGAAGCGGCTCGGATCGTGGAGATTCGTGCCGGTCTGGATGCAGAGGAGCGCTTCGTGGGCCCGGGCGTGGCCGGCCTCGAGGTAGTGCGAGTCGTTCGTGCCGACGACCGGCGCTCCGATGGCGGTGGCGATCCGGAGCGTCTCGGCCATGACTCGCGCCTGCTCGTCGAGCCCGTGGGCCTGGACCTCCATGAAGTAGTGGTCCTTGCCGAAGACCTCCCGATACCAGCCGGCGGTTTCTCTGGCCCGCAGGGCGTCGCCGGCGCTCAAGAGTCTCGAGACCTCGGAGTTCAGGCACCCGGAGAGGACGAGCAGCCCCTCGGCATGCTGCGCAAGGAGCTCCCGATCCACCCGGGGCTTGTAATAGAACCCCTCCAGGTACGCCTTCGACACGAGCTTGACGAGGTTCTTGTACCCGGTGCGGTTTCGTACGAGGACCGTCAGGTGGTTGGCACCCTCGTAGCCGCCGTCCTGCGAGCCGCGTTCGCGACGGCTCCCGGGCGCCACGTAGAGCTCGCACCCGAGGATCGGCTTGACGCCGGCCTTCTGGGCGGCGAGGTAGAAATCGATCGCGCCGAAGAGGTTGCCATGGTCGGTGAGCGCGATCGCCGGGAACCGGAGCTCCCTCGCCTTCGCGACGAGCTTTTCGAGCTGGGCCGCACCGTCGAGCAGGCTGTACTCGGAGTGGACGTGCAGATGGACGAAGTCGCTATGCTGCATGAGCTATTTTCGAGCCATTGAAGCGTCGGCTCACCCGTCGAACGGGTTCACCTC
The DNA here is from genome assembly GCA_023249095.1 of Candidatus Rokuibacteriota bacterium. GTDB lineage: Bacteria > Methylomirabilota > Methylomirabilia > Rokubacteriales > CSP1-6 > AR31. The sequence goes on from JAHFDK010000012.1 coordinate 10,909, forward strand.
CTACTCCCATTCAATCGTCGACGGCGGTTTCGACGAGATGTCGAACACCACCCGATTGACACCTTTCACCTCGTTGATGATCCGGTTGCTGATCGTGCCCAGCAGATCGTACGGCAGTCGCGCCCAGTCCGCGGTCATCGCGTCCTGGCTCATGACGGCCCGCAGGGCGACGACGTGCGCGTAGGTGCGGAAGTCGCCCATGACGCCTACCGTCCTGATCGGCAGCAGCACCGCGAACGCCTGCCACACCTGCCGCTCGTAGCCGGCGGCGCGCACCTCCTCCTGCACGACGGCGTCGGCCTCCCGCAGCACATCGAGCCGCTCCGTCGTCACCTCGCCGAGGACGCGGATGGCGAGACCGGGCCCCGGAAATGGCTGGCGCCAGACGATCTCGGGAGGCAGCCCCAGGAGCTCCCCGAGCCGGCGGACCTCGTCCTTGAAGAGCTCCCGGAGCGGCTCGACGAGCTTGAACGGCATCTTCAGCGGGAGGCCGCCGACATTGTGATGGGTCTTGATGGTGGCCGACGGCCCTCGGGAGGACACCGACTCGATGACGTCCGGATAGAGGGTGCCCTGGGCGAGCCACGGGATGTCACCGAGCTTGCGCGCCTCGTCCTCGAAGACCGCGATGAATTCGGCGCCGATCCGTTTTCGCTTGAGCTCCGGGTCCGTCACGCCGCGTATCGCATCAAGAAATCGCCGAGATGCGTCCACGTGAATCAGGCTCATCTTGAAGGTGTCGCGGAAGGTGTGGACGACCGATTGAGCCTCACCCTTGCGCAGGAGCCCGTTATCCACGAACACGCAGGTGAGCCCGTCACCGATGGCGCGGTGGACGAGCACGGCAACCACCGCCGAGTCCACGCCGCCGGAGAGGGCGCAGAGCACGCGCTGTCCGCTCACCTCGACGCGGATCGCGTCCACCATGGTGTCGATGAAGCCCTGCATCGACCACGTCCGGGCCACGCCGCACTCGGAGAGGAAGTTGTCCAGGATCTTCTGCCCCTGCGGTGTGTGGACGACCTCCGGGTGGAACTGAACGGCGTAGAGCCGGCGGTCCTCGTCCGCCATCGCCGCGACCGGGCAGTTCGTGGTCTGAGCGAGCGCGGTGAAGCCCTTGGGCGGGCGGAGCACCGTGTCGCCGTGGCTCATCCAGACCGTGACGCGACCGCTGCTCTCGGGCTCGACGCCCCGGAGAAGGCGGCTCGATCCCTGGAGCACGATCTCGGCCTTGCCGTATTCCCGCCGGTCGGCGGGCACCACATGGCCGCCCAGAAGGTAGCCCATCGCCTGCATCCCGTAGCAGATCCCGAGGACGGGGATGCCCGACTCGAAGAGCGCCTTCGGCGGCAGTGGCGCGCCGTCCTCGTAGACGCTTGAGGGGCCCCCTGATAGCACCACTCCCTTGTAGCCACCGGCGAGGATCGCCTGGAGCGGCTGGGTGGGGGGGAGGATCTCCGAGAACACGGACATCTCCCGGATGCGGCGAGCGATCAGCTGCGTGTATTGCGATCCGAAGTCCAGGACCGCGATCTTGTCGGCCACGACGTCCTAGCGGGGACGGCCCAGCTTCTGAGCCTGCTGGAACACCTTTCCCTCGGTCTTGATGGTCGGGGCGATGATTAACTCTGTCTGCTGTAGCTCCCGGATGGTCCGCGCCCCGACCGAGCCCATACAGGTGCGGATCGCGCCCACGAGGTTGAGGGTGCCGTCCTCCGTGAACGCCGGTCCGAACAGGATCTGCTCGAGTGAGCCGGCGATACCGACGCGGATCCGCGTGCCCCGCGGCAGGTTGGCGTGGGGCGTCGCCATGCCCCAGTGATAGCCGCTCCCGGGCGCCTCGATGGCGCGCGCGAACGCGGACCCGATCATGACCGCGTCGGCGCCCGAGGCGAATGCCTTGCACACGTCACCGCCGGTCGACATGCCACCGTCGGTGATGATCGGCACGTAGCGACCGGTCTGCTTCCAGTGGAAGTCGCGCGCAGCCGACGCGTCGGCGGTGGCCGTCACCTGGGGCACGCCGAGCCCCAACACTTCACGGCTCGTGCAGGCCGCGCCCGGGCCCACGCCGATCAGCAGGGCGTCGGCGCCGACGTCCATGAGCTCGAGGCACGCCTCATAGGTCACGACGTTGCCGATGACCAGCGGGATAGCGAGCTGCTTTTTCAGCTTGCGGAGATCGACCGGCATGTACTCGGTGGCGATGTGACGGGCCGTGGTGACGGTCGACTGGACCACGAAGATGTCAGCGCCGGCTTCCTGGGCGATCTGCGCGAACCGCTCGGCGCGCTGCGGGATCGAGGAGACGACGGCCGGTCCCCCGCCCTTCTTGATCGCCTGGATCCGCTGGTGGATCAACTCCTCCTTGATCGGCTCCCCGTAGATCGACTGGATGATCTTGGTCGCCTCTTCCTGGCTGGCCGAGACGATCCGTTCGAGGACCTCATCGGGATTCGCGTAACGGGAGAAGATGCCCTCGAGGTTGAGCACCGCGAGGCCACCGTGGCGCCCCATCTCGACGGCGAGCCGGGGTCCGACGACGCCGTCCATGGCGGCGGCGATGATCGGCAGCTCGAAGCGATGGCCGCAGAGCTCCCAGGAGATGTCGACCTCGTTCGGGTTGACGGTCACGGTCCCGGGAACGAGCGCGATGTCGTCGAACCCGTACGCCACCCTGGCCTTGCGCCCTCGCCCGACCCACATCCCCATCGGTCACCCTCCCGTCGGCTCGTGCACTGGGTTTCGGCCCGGGTCCCGTATATAGGGATCGCCCCGCGTCCGACCTACTAGATTTCGTGGATTATAACGGCCGGGATCCGGGATGTCAACGTTGCGGGTCCACGGGATGGGCCTCCTCGTAGAGCATGCGCAGTCCCTCGAGCCTCAAGTGCTCGTCGACGCGTTCGACGCAGCGCGCGGCGTCCGCGACGAGCCCGGCATTGCCGCCGGTGGCGATCACCTGTGCCGTCCCGCCCATCTCGGCTCGCATCCGGCCGACGAGGCCGTCCACCAGACCGGCATAGCCGTAGATCGCGCCCGATTGGAGATTGGTCGTGGTGCTGCGGCCGATCGCCTCTTTCGGCCGCGCCAGCTCGACCCGGGCGAGGCGAGCCGCGCGGTTCACGAGGGCCTCCACCGAGGTGGCGATCCCGGGGGCGATGGCGCCGCCGATGAACTCGCCGCGGTCGTTCACGCAGTTGAAGGTCGTGGCCGTACCGAAGTCGATCACGATCAGCGGCGGCCCGTACTTCGCGGTCGCCGCGAAGGCGTCCACGTAGCGGTCGGCGCCGACCTCACGGGGGGCCTCGACGAGGAGGGGCATGCGCGTGTTCACGCCGGGCTCGATGAAGAACGGCGACCGTCCGAAGTACTGGTCACACATCCATTCGAGCGTCTGGTGGACCGGCGGCACCACGTTCGAAATGGCGACGCCGTGGATGGCGGCGGGCCGGATGCCGCGCGTCTGCAGGAGCATCTCGATGAACAACCCGTATTCGTCGGCGGTTTGCTCCCGCCGGCTCGTCAGGCGCCACGAGACGAGCAGGCGCTGCCCGTCGAACACGCCGATCTTCGTGTTGGTGTTGCCGACGTCAGCGACGAGCAGCATGAATCTCTCTTCCTTTCATCGGCCTCGGGCGCGCGAGCCGGCGGCCGCCTCGTCCCAGGCGATCTCTCCGGCGATCACGCGCCTGACCGTGCCCCCGGCGTCGATCAGGAGCGCTCCGTCGACGTCGAGGTCCACGGCGATGCCGGTGACGCCGTCCAGCGTGACGTGCCGGCCGAGGGTGTCGCTGAGCATTCGCCATTGTTCGCGGACGGCGCCGAAGCCCTCCCGCTCGAGGCGCACGCGCCACGCGTCGAATTCCTCGAGCAAGGCCGCGAGCATCGTCTCGCGGTCGGGCGCGCGTCCGGTCTCGAGCGCGACCGAGGTGGCATGCCCCGCCAGCTCCAGCGGGAACTCGCGCTGACCGAGGTTAACGCCGATGCCGATGATGATCACGGGGGCGCGAGATTCGAGGAGGATTCCGGCGATCTTCTTGCCCCCGACGAGGACGTCGTTCGGCCACTTGACCCGTGCCGCAACCGGGGCGACGCGCCGGAGCGCCTCCGCCGTGGCGACCGCGGTCATCGGCGAGAAGGTCGGCAGGAGCGCCTGTGGAAGCCGGGGGCGGACGATGATGGAGGCGAGGAGACTCGTTCCGGCCGGCGCTTGCCAGACGCGTCCGCGCCGGCCCCTGCCCGACAATTGCTGATCGGCGACCACCACGGTGCGGTCCGCCGCGCCGCGCTCTGCGAGCCCGAAGGCGACCGACTGGGTGGAATCGACGGTATCGAGGCGGACGATCGCGGCCGGGGCGCTATCGCGAGCCATCATCGACCCAGGCGAGGCTCGCCAGGAGCTTGGCGCGAAGCGCTTCTTGCTCGATGAGCCGCTCCCGCTCTCGGGCCACGATCTCGGCGGGCGCCCGCTCGGCGAACTCGGGCCGCGCCAGCTTGCCCTTGAGGAATTCGACGCTCTCGGCGGCACGCGTGATCTCCTTCTCGAGACGCTGGCGCTCGGCGGCGAGGTCGACGACGCCCGCCAGATCCACGTAGAGCTCCGAGCCGTCGATGACCGCCATCGCCGAGTTTCGCGGCCGCGTCGCCCGAGGATCGACGGCGAACCGGGCGCGCGCCAGCGTGTCGATGAGGGCGCCGTTCGCGGTGAAGAGCTCGCCTCCGTCCCGGCTCGGGCGGAGCGTCGCCGCGAGCGTGACGCCGGGCGCGATCCGCATCTCGCCGCGGATGTTGCGCACCGCGGTGACGAGGTCCATGACCGCGGTCATCTGTCGCTCGGCGTCGGCGTTGCGCTGTTTCCTCGCCACCCGCGGATACGGCGCGATCATGATCGACTCGCCCTTGTGCGGCAGCCGCTGCCAGAGCTCTTCGGTGATGAACGGCATGAACGGGTGCAGGAGCCGGAGCGTTGCCTCGAGGACCCGAACGAGCGTCGCCTGGGTGCGCGCGCGCCGCGCCGGGCTCTCGGCGCGGTAGAGCGACAGCTTGGCGATCTCGAGGTACCAGTCGCAGAACTCGTGCCAGAGGAACTGGTACACGGACGAGGCGGCGTCGCTGAACCGGTACCGCCGCATCGCGGTGCGGACCTCCGCGATGGTGGCCGCCAGCCGGCTCTCGATCCACACGTCGGCGAGCGCCGGCGGCGTGTTCTTGGCCAGCGCCGCGTCGAAGCCATCCAGGTTCGACAGGACGAGGCGCGCCGCATTCCAGATCTTGTTGGCGAAGTTTCGGTAGCCCTCGATGCGGTCTTCGGAGATCCGGATGTCCCGGCCCTGCGCCAGCGCCGCGAGCGTGAAGCGGAAGGCGTCGGTGCCGTACTTCCCCATCACCTCCAGCGGGTCGGCGACGTTGCCTTTGGACTTCGACATCTTCTGTCCTTCGGCGTCGCGCACGATCGCGTGGAGGTACACGTCGCGGAAGGGCACGTGGTGCGTGAAGTGGATGCCGAGCATGGCCATTCGGGCGACCCAGAAGAACAGGATGTCCGGTGCCGTGACGAGCACCGAGGTCGGATAGTAGGTTCTGAGCTCGAGTGTGTCGTCGGGCCAGCCGAGCGTCGAGAACGGCCAGAGTCCCGAGGAGAACCAGGTGTCGAGCGTATCGGGGTCCTGCCGGAGCGGCCCGCCGCACTGGGGACACGCCTGGAGGTCGTCGCGCGACACGTGCACGGAACCGTCGGCGTCGCAGTGCCACGCGGGAATCCGATGGCCCCACCAGAGCTGGCGCGAGATGCACCAGGGGCGGATGTTCTCCATCCAGTGGTAATAGGTCTTCGTCCAGGTGCGCGGGACGATCTTGATCCGCCCCTCGCGCACGGCCTTGATCGCCGCCTCGGCGAGCGGCTTCGTCTGCACGTACCACTGCTTGGAGACGAGCGGCTCGACCACCGTCTTGCAGCGATGGCAGACGCCGACCGCGTGCCGGTAGGGCTCGATCCGCTCGATCAGGCCGAGCGCCTTCAGGTCCTCGACGATCCGCTTGCGGCACTCGAAGCGGTCCAGGCCGGCGTAGCGTCCGGCCTCGGCGGTCATCCGACCGTCGAAGCCGATGACGGTCTTGACGGGAAGGTTGTGGCGCCGGCCGATCTCGAAGTCCACCGGGTCGTGCCCCGGCGTCACCTTGATGACGCCGGTGCCGAACTTCGGATCGACGGCGTCGTCCGCGACCACCTTCACCGAGATGGTGCCGTCCACCGATGGGACCTCGAGCGTCGTGCCCACGAGATGCTTGTAGCGCTTGTCCTTGGGGTGCACGGCCAGACCCGTGTCGCCGAGCTTCGTCTCCGGCCGCACCGTCCCGACGGTGACCGGACCGTACTTGATGTAGACGAACTCCGCGTCGCGCTCCTCCCGCTCGACCTCGAGGTCGGACAGCACCGTCTGGCAGCGCGGGCACCAGTTGACGATGTAATCGTCACGGTAGATCAGCCCCTCTTGCCAGAGGCGGACGAACGACTCCCGGACCGCGCGCGACAGCCCGGGATCCATCGTGAAGCGCTCGCGCGACCAGTCGCACGAGGCGCCCAGACGTCTGAGCTGTCGGACGATCGTGCCCCCGGTCTCTTCCTTCCATCGCCAGGCGCGGGCGAGGAAACCGTCGCGGCCGAGGTCTTCCTTCGTCTTTCCCTCGGACGCGAGCTGGCGTTCGAGGACCACGTGAACGGCGATCGCCGCATGGTCGGTCCCGGGGAGCCAGAGGGTATTGAAGCCGTCCATCCGCTTCATCCGCGTCAGCGTGTCCTGCAGCGTCATGGTCAGCGCATGACCCCAGTGGAGCGATCCGGTGACGTTGGGCGGCGGCATCGCGATCGAGAACGGCTTGCCGGTGGCCGCGGCATCGGCGCGGAAGTAACCCCGTTCCTCCCAGCGCGGATACCAGCGCTCCTCGACGGCCGAGGGATCGTACCGGTCGGAGATCTCGCTCGTCGGCGCGCTCATCGGCGAGACGTCACTCGAGCACCGGCGCGGCGGCCGCGAGACGCCACCGGGCGCCGCCGCGCTGGAAGATCAGCGCCCAAGGCGTGTGCTCTGCAGTCGCGGCGACCGACACCGTCTGGGGGTTGGCGGTGCCGTCGGCAGCGTCGCACGCGGCCTCGGGGCGCAACGTGGCCGGAAGCCGCCGGCGGATCTGGACGTCGGGCACCAGCTTCGCCAGGCTGCTCTCGTCTCTCGACTCGAGCGCGTCGAAGAGCTGGGCGACCGTCGTGCGTAGCTCGCGGTGCCAGCCGTTGAGCTGGCGTCCGGCCTTCCGGACGAGCGCCCCGCTCTCGTGCGAGGATCGGAACACGTCCTCGGCTTCGGTCTGTCCGTCGCACCCCGGCGTCCAGCCCGGATAGTGGAGCTCGTAGCGCACTCGGATCTCCTCTCCGCGCACCGAATATGCGCGCGCCATCAGGCGGTCGGGGAACAGGTCGGTCGTGGACCAGACGACACGAACGCCGTCGCCCTGCTGGCGGATGAGGTCGAGCCGGAGCGGGCGGATCCCTTGTCCCGTCGCTGGACCTTCCCAGGCGGCGACAAACTGGGAGGCGCCGCTCGGCGCCGGAGACCACGGGTACACGGTCGGGCGGCCCTCGCGGAAGAGCGTCGTCAGCAACGCGGCCTCCCCGCCGAGTCGCCCGTACACCCGCACGGAGTTGACGCCGGGCGCATCGCTCATCTGGAACGCGCCCACCACGAGCCGCCCGACGCGGAGGACGTCGACTGCGGCAGCGCCCCACGCTTCGCCGAACGCGTCGAGCCTATCCTGGAGGAAGCCGGCCGACGCGTAGAGACCGCCGGCACCGAGACTCTCGACGATTTCCTCGTCGAGGAGCGCGTACATGTCGCGATAGGCGTCGGGCGACTCGGCCGCGTCGCCGTGCCCGAGCAAGGCGTGCGAACGCGCGAGCTGGCGGAACTGGTCGAGGCGGTCGACCGGATCGGCGGCGTCGGGCCGCTCGGGCACGAGCGCTGCGGCGCCGAGCATCGCGAGGCCGACGAGCAGTGTCCGCGTCGGGCACCCCGATAGACGACTCACGCGCCTATGGTACAACAGACCCGTGCGGCTTCTCGTTCTCGATCGGTACATCGTGCGCGAGCTCGTCTCACCGCTCGCGTTCGGCTGCGCGCTCCTCACGTTTTTCCTCGTCATTGACCGGATCTACCAGCTGACCGACCTCGTCATCACGAAAGGTGTGCCCTTCTATCTCGTCGTCCAGCTCCTCGTCTTCATGCTGCCGTCGTTCCTGGCTCACACGCTCCCGATGGCCCTCTTGTCCGCGGTGCTCCTCGCCGGAGGCCGGCTGGCGAGCGACTTCGAGATCGTCGCCTTCCGGGCCGCCGGGGTTAGCGCGCTGCGGCTCTTCCGTCCAGTCCTGCTGGCCTCGATCGTCGTCGCGCTGGCCACCGCCGGGCTCACGCTTGCCCTGAACCCCGTGGCGAACCTCGAGTTCCAACGCCAGCTCTTCCGGATCCTCCAGGCGCGAGCGGCGAGCGGCCTCCAGGAGCGCGTGTTCCTCGGGGTGTTCGGTGACCTGACGATCTACGTCGAGGACGTCAGCACCTCTCAGGTCGCGCTGCACGGGCTCATCGTTTCCGACGAGCGCGACGCGACGCTCTCGCGGATCATCACCGCGCGCGAAGGCCGCCTGCTCACCGACGAGGTGAACCAGCGGATCACGCTCCGCCTGGTGAAGGGCGCCGTGAATGAGGCTGACGTCGTGCCTGTCGACGCGTCGAGGGACCAGCCATCGCCGACGGCGCGGGCGAGCGGCGCGTCCCGCTATCGATATACGCGCTTCGATATCTACGATATGAGCCTGTCCATGACGTCGCCGGTGAAGGGCGCGCCGCGGGTCGAGAAGCCGGAAAAGGACCTCACCCTGCGCGAGCTCGATCGGAAGATCGCCGAGTATCGACACGATCCGACCAGCCGACGGCCATTTCAGGTCGAGCGCCACAAGCGCTACGCGCTGCCGCTCGCGGCGCTCGTCTTCGGTCTCATCGGGTTTCCGCTCGCCGTCCGCTCCCACCGTGGCGGCCGGAGTATCGCGTTCATCGGCAGCCTGGTGATCCTGGTCACCTACTATCTGGTGATGACGTCGCTCGAGGGGGCTGCCCTCCGCGGGCAGATTCCCCCGGCCGTCGCGATCTGGACGCCGAACGTCCTGTTCGGCGTCGTCGGCCTCGGGTTCCTCGTGGCGACCGCGCGCGAGTGGAAGTGGCCTGCGATGCCGCTCGTGTGGCGCGCGCTTGAGGCCCTGAGGCGCGCCGTCCCCGCGCGCGGCGTGAGGCGCGTCCGGGGGCCTGGACCAGGGGCGGCGCGCGACTCGACGCACATCATCGACCGCTACCTCGTGCGCGAGTACCTGGCGTTCATGGGGGTCGGACTCGCGGTGGCGGCGACCCTGTTCATCATGATCGATCTCCTGCAGACCCTGGACAGGTACCTCCGGGTGAAGCCGCCTCTCGTGTACATCTTGGAGCACTTCGTCTACCGGCTGCCGGCGGGGCTACATACCTACCTGCCGGTCGTCATGCTCGTCGCGACGATCTTCCGCTTCCTGACGCTCAGCCGTAATCACGAGCTGACCGCGCTCAAGGCCGCCGGCATCAGCCTCTACCGGGTGAGCGCGCCGATCCTGGGCCTCGGGCTGGCCGTCGCCATCGGGGCCGGGCTCTTTCAAGAGCTCGCGCTGCCCGCCCTCAACGAGCGGGGGGACGAAGTTGACCGGGTCAAGATCCGTGGCCTCGCCCCCCGTCATCTCCAGTCGCGCCAGCGCCTCTGGGTGCGCAGCTCAGACTCGCGCTTCTACCGCGTCGAGCTGCTCCACCCGGGGACGAACGACATGTTCGGGGTGACCATTCTCGAAGTGGACCACGACTTCCGGCTCGTCGGTCGGCTGGACGCGCGGCGCGCGCACTGGACGCCGGCCGGCTGGGAGCTGAGCGACGGCGCGTACCGGGAGATCGGCGCCGATGGCACGGTGCAGACGGTGCCATTTCTCCGGACGGCGCTGGACCTGACGGAGGACATGGAGGACTTCATCCGCATCCAGAAGCCTGTCAATGCGATGAGCTTCCGGGAGCTCAAGGACTACATCGCCCGGCTCGAGGCGGCCGGCTTCAAGGTCCGCAAACATCTCGTCGAGCTCTACGCCAAGCTGTCGTTCCCGCTCGTCAATCTGGTCATGGTGCTCGTCGCCATCCCCTTCGCGCTCCAGTCGCCGCGCGGGGGTCGTCTCTACGGGATCGGTCTCGCGCTTGCCATCATGGCGGGCTATCTGGTCGTCCACTACGTCGCGCTCGCGTTCGCACGGGCCGACTTCCTACCGCCCCTGATTGCCGCGTGGACGGCGAACGTCATCTTCATGGGGATCGGCGTTTCCCTCCTGCTCCGCGCGCGCACCTGAGTGACGGCGTTCACGCGATCCACGCGAGCGGATCCTCGTCGCGGCTCGGCACGTGACCCTCGATGAGCGGCGGCTCGGTGTATCATCCCGTCAGGGAGGTCCCGTGGACGGCAACAGTCATCGCAGCCCCGCGGAGGACTCCCGCGATTTCACCTTTGCCAACGCCTCGTGGCCGCGAAAAGGGAACGTCCCATATCACTGCGCGCGCTGATCCAGCGGCCGATGCCCGTGACGGCGCCGCTGGTCCTCAATCCGTTGATGGCCCGCATGGCCGAGGCGGCGGGCTTCCCGGCGGGCTATCTCGGCGGCGGCTCGACCGGCTACCAGAAGGTCGCGCTCGAGGCGAATCTGAACGTGACCGAGATGATGGCGGCCAAGGTGAAAGAGGCCGTGGCAGCCCGGCGTAACCCGGATTTCCTGATCGTCGCGCGCACGAACGCGATTCGGGCGAGCAGCATGGACGATGCCTTGCGCCGCGGCGACGCGTACCGCAAGGCCGGCGCCGACCCGCTGCTGCTCTCGATGGCGCACAAGCCGGAGCAGCTGCGGGCGATCGGCGAGCGGCTCGGCGGACCGTTGATGTACCTCGCTGGGCGCGGTGGGCTCGCGGGCCTGGGCCTCACGCTGGCGGATCTCGGCAGCCTCGGTTACAAGATCGTCGCCGATCCCTCCACCCCGCTGCTGGCCGCGTATGTGGCGTGGAAAAAGGTCTACGCGGAGCTGGCCGACGGGTTCGGCGCCAACGTGAGGACGAAACCGGACTGGAGCCCGGTGGAGAAGGACATGTTGGCCGTCATCGATCTCGAGAAACTCCTGGCGATCGAGCGCGCGACCGTCGAGGACGGCACGCGATGACGGCTGTGAGGACGACGAGGGGGTAAGGCGATGCTCTCGAGAGAAGACAACGAGCTCATGTGCCGCGTGGGACGCGGCACGCCCATGGGTGAGCTGCTGCGCCAGTACTGGCTGCCGTGTCTGCCCTCGAGGGAGCTGCCGGCGCTCGATGGCCCGCCGAAGAAGGTCCGTCTGCTCGGCGAAGACCTCGTCGCCTTTCGCGACACGCAGGGCCAGGTCGGGCTGCTCTCGGCCAACTGCCCTCATCGCGGCGCCTCGCTCTTCTTCGGCCGGAACGAGGCGTGCGGGCTCCGCTGTGTATACCACGGCTGGAAGTTCGACGTGACGGGCCGGTGCGTCGACATGCCGAACGAGCCGGACGCGAGCCCCTTCAAGGACAAGGTGCGCGCCCGCGCCTACCCTTGCCGAGACGTGAACGGCGTGATCTGGACCTACATGGGCCCGCGCCCGGCGGCGCCGCCGTTCCCAGCGTTCGAGATCAACACGCTGCCGCCCGAGCACGTCTACCCGCCGCTGGTCATGCTGGAGGAGTGCAACTGGGTGCAAGCGCTCGAGGGCGACATCGACTCCTCCCACATCGACTACGTCCACGCCAAGCTCCGGCTCGACGGTAAGCAACGCGGCACCTTCCACCGGGACAAGCGGCCGCGGCTCGAGCTGCTGCCGACGGACTACGGCGCCTGCTACTCGGCCCGGCGGCGCTGGGACGTCGACGGCCTCTACTGGCATCGGATCACCCAGTTCATCGTGCCCTTCTTCTCGATGATCGCCGCCAGCGACCCCAATCTCGTCTCGGCGCGCGCGTGGGTCCCCTTGGACGACCACTACAATCTCCAGATCATGATGCGCGGGCGGCTGGACCGGCCGGTGACGGAGCAGGAGCGGGAGCAGGTGCGCAACCCGTTCGCCGCCTGGGGCGGATACCTCGAGCCGACCAGCGATGCGCTCACGCGTCACTACACGAAGGCGAATATCCACAACGACTACCTGGTCGACCACCGGCTCGCGAAGAGCGAGCTCATGATCGGCATTCCCTTCCTGGTCAATCTCCAAGATCGGGCGATGACGGAGACGATGGGCCCGATCTACGACCGGACCCAGGAGCACCTCGGGACGACCGACGCGATGGTCATCTACGTGCGGCAGCGGCTGATCGACGCGGCCAGGGCGCTCCGCGACGAGAGCGTGGTGCCGGCGAACGTCGACGACCCGACCCTGTGCCGCGTGCGTCCGGCCTCCATCTTGCTGCCCGAGGGCGACAGCTGGATCACGGCGACGGAGAAGGCGCGCCAGTCGGACGCGGGCGTGCCCATCGCCTGGGTGCCGTTCGCCCCGTGAGCGCGGTGCCGCCCGCCCCCGCCCCGGGCCTCGCGTATTACGAGGCCGTGCCCTATCTGCTCGTGGTCGAGTCGGTCGAGCGCGGCGGTGAGTGGCTGCGGCGCGCGTCGTATCCGGAGCTACCCGGCTGCGTCGCCGAGGCAGCCTCGGCCGTGGAGGCCATGGAGAAGCTTGAGCAGGCGCGGCTCCGCCTGCTGCGGCAGTTGTGGGACCGCGGCGCGCCGATCCCCGTCCCCCGCCCGCCGCTGCGGGGCGCGGTGACGGGCTAGTATCCCTGCGCGCGGTCCACCAGGTTCAGGAGCGGCGCGCCGTCCAGGTACCGCCGCAGGTTCTCGACGAAGAGGGTGCAGCAGTCGTCGTCGTAGCTCGCGACGAAGCCCGAGACGTGCGGTGAGACGATGACGTTGTCGACCTTGTACAGCGGGTGCCCGGCCGGCGGCGGCTCCTGCGCGAAGACGTCGACCGCCGCGCCGGCGATGCGCCGCTCCGCCAGCGCCTGCGCGAGCGCCATCTCGTCGACGCTGGCGCCGCGCCCCACGTTGATGAAGTAGGCCGTCGGCTTCATGGCACGAAGCTCGCGCGCGCCGATCATATGGTGCGTCTCGCGCGTGAGCGGCGCGCACATCACGACGACGTCTGATCGGGCGAGCAGCTCCGACACGCGCTCGGGCGAAAACCACTCGTCCGGCAGGACGCCTTCAGGATCGCCCGTGCCGGGCGGGCAGTATCCGGGATCGGCGCGGCGCGCGGGCTCCCGCTTGCACGCCAGCACGCTCATCGCAAAGGCGGTCCTGGCGATGCGGGCGAGCTCGCGTCCGATGCTGCCGTAGCCGATCACGCCGAGAGTCGCGCCCCGCACCGCCGTCGGCACGAACAGCGGCCACCGCTGCTCGTCGGGCGGCCAGGTGCCCCTCCCCCGCCATTCCACCATCCGCGGCAGGCGATGCGCCAGCCCCAGGAGGGCCGTGATCGCGTACTCGGCGACCGTCGCCGCGTGCACGCCGCTCGCGGTGGTGAGCGCGATCGCGCTGTTCGCGTAGATCGGGTGATCGTAGAGCGCGTTCACGCCCGCCATGTGCACCTGCACCCACTTGAGATTGGGCGCGCGGGACGGATCGCGCGGGAGACTTCCCGCGTAGAGAACGTCCGTGGGCGCGTAGTCGGCGGTCTCCGGATCGCCTTGCGTCACGGTGAGGCGTGACGAGACCTGGCGCAGCCGGTCCAGCTGAGCCTCATCGAAGGGCGTCGTCACAAGCACGTTTGGCATAAGGTCGCGGCCGCGCGCCGTCGCGCGATGCTCGCCCCGCTAGGGTTGGTCGAAGAGCTTGACCGCCAGCGCCCCGTGCGTCACGGCCGGGCGTGGCGGTGGACGCCGAGGCAGGACGGGCACTCTGTCCAGTCCTTCACTTCGACTGCGTGAGGGCGCGGAGCGCCTCTTCGAGGCGCTTCTGCTCGGTTCCGTAGGCCGCCCAGTCGCTGCGGCGTAGCGCGTCCTGCGCTCGCGTCCAGCTCTCCCAGGCGCGCTGGACGAGCTGTCTCACGCCGGTGGCGCCGTCGCTCGGCGCCCCGGCCGCCGACGGCGCGGCGGCAGTCACGCTTGGGCGGCCGCCGAAGATGCGGGAGAGCGATTGCTCGAGCGTCGGCTCCATCGCGATCTGGTTGCCGTACGCGACGATCACCCGCCGCAGCTCGGGCAGCGCCCCCTGCTCGGAGGCGGCGAGGTACAGGGGCTGGACGTAGATCAGCGACTGGTCGATGGGGATCGCCAGCAGCGAGCCGCGGATCACCGTCGAGCCGCGCTGGCCCCAGAGCGCGAGCTGCTGGGCGATGATGGGATCCTGGTCGATCCGGGCGTCGATCTGCCGCGGTCCGTAGACGAGCTTCTGCTTGGGAAAGTTGAAGACGATCAGGCTGCCGTAGTTCGGCGGATCGGAGCGGGCGGCCATCCACGCGATCATGTTGTCGCGTCGCGCCGGATTGAAGAGCGTGAGCAGGATGAACTCCTCCTTCTGCTCACCCGGCGGCCGCATGATCGTGTAGTAGGGCTCCATGTCGCGGTCGCGACCCTCGATCGCCCGTCGCGGCACGGCCCAGAGGTCTTCCTTGTTGTAGAAGACCTGGGGATCGAGCATGTGGTAGGTCGCGTACTTCCGCGCCTGGATGGCGAAGAAGTCCTCGGGGTAGCGGATGTGGCGCCGGAGCCCCTCGGGCATCTTGTCCAGCGGCTTGAGGAGCCCGGGAAAGGCGCTGCCGTACGCGCGGACGATGGGGTCGGTCTCGTCGGCACGATAGAAGATCACCGTGCCGTCGTAGGCGTCGATCGTGACCTTCACCGAGTTCCGGATGTAGTTGCCGACGCCGGGGACGGGATCCGAGTAGGGATACCGGCTGGTCGTCGTGTAGCCGTCCAGCATCCAGATCAGGCGTCCGTCGTCGTCGACGACCATGTACGGGTCGCGGTCAAATCTGAAAAACGGGGCGATCTGCCGAACGCGCTGGACGACCGTCCGGTGGATCATGATCCGGCTCTGGTCGGTGAGGTCGTTGGACAGGAGCATCTTGATCTCACCGAACCGCACGGCGAACAGGACCTTGCGGAGGAACGACGAGAGCGGGATGCCGCCGGCGCCGGTGTAGGTCGTGTAGACGTTCTGGTCGCCCGAGGGATAGTCGAGCTCCTGCGACTTCGTTTTCACCAGGACGTACTCGTTCGAGACCTCTCCGTAGTAGATCTGCGGTCGCGTGATCTTCGGGAAGCCACCCGTCGACTGGGGCGGGATGTCCTTGACCAGGAACTCCGGCAACCCTTCGGCGGTGATGCGGTTGACGGGCCCGACCACGGCGCCGTAGCCGTGGGTGAACGTCAGGTGCTCGTTGATCCAGATCCGGGACTGGAGGTGCTGGTACGAGAGCTCGCGCGGCGACAGCATGAGCTGGCGGTACTCGCCGTTCACGACGTAGCGGTCGTTGTCCACGTCCATGAACTTGTAGTAGGTCCGGATCTCCTGGAGCTGCGCGAACGTACGCAGAAGGGGGCGGTAGTCCCACAGGCGGATGTTCTTGATCGTCGCCGAGTTGCGCTCGAGCGCCCGCGCGTCCAGGGTCTCGTCGGCGGGGAATTCGCGCTCGACGATGCGGTCGAGCCCGTACGCCTGGCGGGTCATGCGGATGTTGTGTTCGATGAACGGGCGCTCGGCCGCGAGCTCGTTGGGCGTGACCCGCAGGCGCTGCAGCAACGCCGGGTAGACGCCGAGGCCCACCACCCACACCAGGACCAGGGCGATCAGGCCGCCGGCGACCAGCCGCAGGCCCGACCGGGCGATCTGGGCGACGCACGCGACGGCGCAGAGCACCGCGAACACGGCGAGGGCCCCGAGCACGGGCAGCGACGCGTAGATGTCGGTGTACGCGGCCCCAAACACGATGCCGCGCGGCGAGAAGACCAGCTCGAACCGATCGAGCCAGAACCCGACGGCTTTGAGGGCGAGTGCCAGGGCCCCGAGGAGGAGGAGGTGCGTGCGCGCACCGGCCGCCAGCCGTGGGCCGCGGCTCGTCAGCACGAGGCTCCGCTGGAGCACGTCGACGGCGAGCGTCAGCACGATCGTGCTGGTGACGAGGGTGATGGCCCAACCGTACACGAGCTGCCAGAGCGGCAGGACGAAGACGAAGAAGCTGAGGTCGCGGCCGAAGAGCGGATCGGTGACGCCGAACGGCGTCGCGTTGAAGTAGCCCAGCACCGTCTCCCAGTGGACGGTGGCCCGCATTCCGGAGGCCAGCGCGATCAGCACCAGCACGATCGGCAGGAAGCGGCGGATCAGCGGCTCGATGATCACGCGGCTGGGCAGCCCGAGCTGGTCTTCGAGCTCCCAGATGACGTCAGGCGCCGCCGTGCGGGCCGCGAACGTCAGGTTGGCGTAGAGGAAGACGAGCACGGCGATGGCCAGCGCGGCGAAGAGCGATCCGCGGATCGAGAGCGTCTTCACGAAGACGTCCCTGTAGCCGACCTCGCCGAACCAGAGCCAGTCGGTGTACAGCGGCACGACCTGGGCGACCAGGCCGAGCACCAGGAGCACGAGGAGCAGCAGCACGACGGGCGGCGGGCGGTTCACGATGTCGGCGGGGCGCGGTCAGGTCCCGTGGGTCCAGGATGCCAGGTAGTCACGTTGCGCGGCCGTGAGCTGGTCGATCTCGACGCCCATCGAGTCGAGCTTGAGCCGTGCGATCTCCAGATCGATCTCCCGCGGCACGACGAATACCTTCCGGGCCAGCGTCCGCCCGTGCTTGACCACGTACTCGGCGGCCAGCGCCTGGTTCGCGAAGCTCATGTCCATCACGGAGGCGGGATGCCCCTCCGCCGCCGTGAGGTTGATCAGTCGCCCCTCACCGAGAACGTAGAGCCGCCGACCGCTCTCGAGCGTGAACTCTTCGACGAACGGACGCACGCCCCGCCGGCTGCGCGCCATCGCGCCGAGCGTCTCGAGGTCGATCTCCACGTTGAAGTGCCCCGAGTTGCACAGAATGGCGCCGTCCTTCAGCCGGCCGAAGTGGTCGCTCGACATCACCGAGGTGTTGCCGGTCACCGTCACGAACACGTCGCCCTGGGCCGCGGCCGCGGTCATCGGCATCACCGGGAAGCCGTCCATGACCGCCTCGAGCGCCCGCAGGGGCTCGACCTCCGTCACGATGACATGGGCGCCGAGCCCCTTGGCGCGGGCCGCGACGCCGCGGCCGCACATCCCGTAGCCGGCGACGACGACCGTGCGCCCGGCCAGAAGGATGTTGGTCGCGCGGAGGATCCCGTCGATCGTGGACTGGCCGGTGCCGTAGCGATTGTCGAAGAGGTGCTTGGTGTCCGCGTCGTTGACCGCGATCACCGGAAACGCGAGGACGCCCTCGCGCTCCATCGATCGGAGCCGGACCACGCCCGTGGTCGTCTCCTCCGTCCCGCCGATCACTTCGGCGGCGAGATCCTTCCGCGGGCCGTGGAGTTGGGAGATGAGATCGGCGCCGTCGTCCATCGTGAGCTGGGGTCGCGTCGCGAGCACGGCCGCGATGTGCCGATAGTACCGCGCGTGATCTTCGCCCTTCTGGGCGAAGACCGGAACGTCGTACTCGCGAACGAGCGCGGCCGCAGTGTCGTCCTGCGTGGACAGCGGGTTGGACGCGCAGAGCGCCAGCTGCGCTCCGGCGGCCTTGAGCGTGAGCATGAGGACCGCGGTCTCCGTGGTCACGTGCAGGCAGGCGCCGAGCCGGATGCCCTTGAGCGGCTGCTCGCGGGTGAAGCGCTCGCGGATCTGACGCAGCACCGGCATCGATTGCTCGGCCCACTCGATCCTGAGGCGCCCCTCGGGGGCGAGCGAGAGGTTCGTGACGTCGTGCTCGATCATGGAGCGTCGTCCTTTGCCCGGTGCCGTGGGCTGCCCCCTGCCCCCGCGGGACGTCGGGACCGGCGCGGCCTCATCGATGTGCCGAGCTACACGCCCGCGTCGTCGCGCAGGTCCTTGACGCGGTTCGTCCGTTCCCAGGCGAACTCGGGCTCCGAGCGCCCGAAGTGGCCGTAGGCGGCGGTCTTCTTGTAGATCGGCCGGCGCAGGTCGAGATACTTGATGATTCCGGCCGGCGTGAAATCGAAGTGACGCCTGACCAGCGCCTCGAGGACCCGGTTCGGCGCCTTGCCCGTCCCGAACGTGTCGACCATGATCGAGACGGGCTCGGCGACGCCGATAGCGTAGGCGACCTGCACTTGCGCCCGCTGGGCCAGGCCGGCGGCGACGATGTTCTTGGCCACGTGGCGCGCCATGTAGCAGGCGGAGCGGTCGACCTTCGTCGGGTCCTTGCCCGAGAAGGCGCCCCCACCGTGCGGGCAGGAGCCGCCGTACGTGTCGACGATGATCTTGCGCCCGGTGAGGCCGGTGTCGCCCATCGGGCCCCCGGTCACGAACCGCCCGGTCGGGTTCACGTGGATGACGCAGCGGTGGAGGTCGAGGAGCTCGGCCGGGATCGTCGGGACGACCACCTGCTCGATGACGTCCTCGCGGATCCGCGCGGCGCCGACGTCGGGGCTGTGCTGGGTAGAGACGACGACCGTCTCGACCGCGCGCGGGACGCCGTCGACGTACCGAACGGTCACCTGTGACTTCCCGTCGGGACGGAGGTAGTCGAGCGCTCCCGACTTGCGCTGTTCCGCGAGCCGCATCACCAGCTTGTGCGCGAGCATGATCGGCAGGGGCATGAGCTCGGGCGTCTCCGTGCACGCGTAGCCGAACATGAGGCCCTGGTCGCCCGCGCCGAGCTTGTCGACGCCCTGCGCGATGTCGGACGACTGCTCGTCGATCGCCGCGATCACGCCGCACGTCTCGTAGTCGAAGCCGTACTTCGCCCGCGTGTAACCGACCCCGCGGATCGTCTCGCGCGCGATGCGCGGAATATCGACGTAGCACGATGTCGTGATCTCGCCCGCCACGACCACGAGCCCGGTGGTCAGCAGTGACTCGCAGGCGACGCGCCCGGTTGGGTCCTGAGTGATGATCGCGTCCAGCACCGCGTCGGAGATCTGGTCGGCGATCTTGTCGGGGTGACCCTCGGTCACCGACTCCGACGTGAAGAGATACTCGTCGCGCACCATCGACATCCTCCAGCGCATCGCGTCCGGCGATGCAAACGCCGCAACTGTAACACGAATCGTCAGCGAGGCTAAGGGACTCGCAGCCGTCGCTTCATCTCGTCGAGCACGGGCACCGGCCAGGGGTCGATGCCCAGGCCGACCGCGAGGTAGTAGCTCGTCCACGCCCCGAGGTAGGCCAGTCCCAGGAGCCGCGCCGGCCGCCCCGCGCCCCGCGCCCAGCACTCGCTGACCTCGCCGGCGGCCGCCGCGATCAGCTCGCGGAGCACGGCGAAGCGCCGCGCGATCTCCGACGACTCGTCGTGGTCCCTGAGAAAGACCGCGTGCATCGCGGCCGCGGCCGGCGCCCGCCACGCCTCGACTTCGTTGTGGTTCATTTCTGGAATGGCGCCCGCGATCGCGAACCGCTTGGCGTTCTCCTCCACGTCGGTCTTCCACCGATAGGCGACGCCGCCGGTCACCGGACCCCCGTAGATCGCCGGCATGCGCGCGCCGACGGCGAGCGCGAGCCGCTTGGCCTCGTTCTGCGCGACAGGCCGCATCGGCGCGAGCTCCTGGGCGAGCGCCGTCAGGACCTCGAGGGCCTCCGCGATCTCCGCGTTGGTCGCGACCGCGAGCCCGACGTCGCCCAGGATTCGCAGCGCCGGGAAAAACAAATATCCGAGCGCCATGCGCGGCATCAGCCCGGCGGGCAACTTCACGCGCGGCAGGCCCCGTCGGGTCGCCAGCTCCTCCAGCCGGCCGCCCGCGGTGAGGACCACCACGGGTACCGCCCGCTCTCCCGCCGCCTCGACGGCCGAGAGCACTTCCACCGTATCGCCGGAATACGACGAGGCGACGACGAGCGCGTGCCTGCCGGCGGTCGGAGGCAGACCGTACCCGCGATGGACGACGATCGGTACGTCGAGGCGTTCGGCGGCGCACCCGGCGATCAACTCGGCCCCCGCGGCCGATCCACCCATGCCGGCGAGGATCACGAGCGCCGGGCGCGGGATCGAAGGCGGAGGCGCCGCGCGAAGGGCCAGCGCGGCGAGACACTGGGCGGGGAACGCGGCCAGCACGTCGCGCGCCCGGTGCGGATCCGTGCGCTCGAAGAGGCTGGGGTCGTCGAGCGTCATCGGCGGGCCAGCGTCAGCGTCGCGACGAGCTCGCGCTCGTCGTCGGCGCCCACGTCGAGACGCCAGACGAGCAGAAGCGCAGTGCCTTGATAGATCCGCTCGAACCCGGCTTCGGAGACTGACACCGTTTCGACTGGACCCCAGGCGAGCTCGGCCGCGGGGCTCCACCGAAGCGTGGCTTCGACGCCCGCCCACTCGTCCACCAGCGCCACGGCGGAGAGGGCCTCCACGCGACCGGAGCTGCCGAGCGAGGGACGGTTGGCGAGGTCGAGATACCGGTCCGGCGCATTCCCCGCTGTGAGCGCCAGGTTCCACTGCACCGCCCAGCGTCCGGTGAGCCGCCCCCCCGAGACGGGCCGCAGGCGGTAGCCGACCTCGATCGTCGCATCGCGGATCGTCACCCGCTTCTCGACGGCGAGGGGCGCCTCCGGCGTGGGCGCGCGCGCGAGCACGACGGCGACACCGTCGGCCACCGCCTGCACGACACAGTCCAACCTCTCGCCGCCGACCACGGCGCGGGCGAGCGCCCAGGGGGCGACGGGATCGAGCGGCGTGGTGTCGTCCTCGAAGAACCCTTCGATCAGCGACCCACGCCGGAGCTCGTCGTAGGCAAGCAGGGCGTCGAGCCCGGCTTCCTTGGCCGTGGCGGCTTCGTGGATCGTCCTCGCCGAGGCTGATGGGCCCGCGACGGCGCGCGCCCGCACCTGATCGTGATACGTCTCGAAGCGGCGCGCCAGGACATCGGCGATGTCGAGTCCTGCTGGAAAATAGCCGAGCTCGGTGATCATGCCCCCGGCGTCGGGCTCCAGCGTGACGGCGAGCGCGCTCGTCCGAACGTACACTTCCGCGCGTCCGTCGCCGTTGCCGTCCTCGCGCGTCCAGCTGAGCCCGGGCGCGACGCCCGCCTCGATCAGCGACCGCTCGGCTTCCAGCAGAGCCGTCTTCACCGCTCGGCGCAGGTGCGGAAGGTAGCAGCCGCCGAACACGCCGTGCCAGTACGCGTCGTTGGCCTGCCCGCGCCAGAGCGCGACCTGGCCCCGGGCGAGCCGCGCGTCATCGGGGCGTTGAGCGAGGCCGGCGCGGATCGCCCGCGAGAGGCGGAGCATCTTCCAGTGCGTGTCGGCGACTTCGGGGTATTTGACGAGGAAGCTCCGCCAGAAGCCGCCGCGGAGCAGGCCCGCCAGCCGCTCGCCGTCGGCGAGGCCGCGGATCTCGTCCCGGGCCGCCGCGAGCGCGCGCGCAGCCTCGGCCGGCAGCGCCCAGTCCCCCATCTCCCGGTACGAGGCGGTCGGCAGCGAGACACGCCCGCTCGCCGGAAGGCGCTCGACGACGTCGGCGAGCGTCGTCAGCTCGAGCCAGCTCGTGGACAGGAGGCGGTCGAAGAAGCGATCGAGCCATCCCCCGGTGTATACGCGGGCGTGGGTGCCGGGCCAGACTCCGAACTTCTCTCCGTCGTCGACCATGGTGAGCGCCGACACAGTCGCCCGACGTCGGTCCAGGTAGTCGAGGGTCTTGTCCACATCGGCGAACGGGATCAGGTACCGCAGCGGCTGGCTGATCGGGAAGACGCGGAGGCTGGCGCCTTGCTCGTCCGTCAGGTAGTACCCACCCAGAGCATCCGCGTCCAGACCGGCGAGAGCGAAGTGGTGGTCGTCGAGAAGCACGTACTCGACCCCGGCCTCACTCAGCACGCGCGGCAGGTGCGGTTCCCAGACGCGCTCGGCCAGCCACATCCCGCGGGGGCGTACACCGAAGTGCGCCTTGAGGAACTCCGTCAGCCGTTCGATCTGACCGACCTTGTCATGGTCGGGCAGCACGGCGAGGATCGGCTCGTAGAATCCGCCCGTCAAGAGTTCCACCTGCCCGCGTGCGGCGATGGTGCCGAGGAGGTCGAAGGTGCGGGGCGCCGAGTCGCGCAGCCACTCCAGGAGGCCGCCCGTACAATGGATGCTCATCCGGACCTCGGGGCGCGCGTCGAGCCGCTCGAGGAACGGTCGGTAGGCGCGTTCCGTCGCCTCGACGAGGACGTGGTCGAAGTTGCCGATCGGCTGGTGGTTGTGGACGCCGAAGCAGAACGCCAGCCGGTCCATCACACCCGCACGGCTCTCACTCCCGCTGGAGGTCGCGGTGCACGACGGTCGGCGTGTAGCCGATGCCGCTGAGGAACCGCTTGAGCTCCTCCGCGATGGTCACGGACCGGTGGTGGCCGCCGGTACAGCCGATCGCGACCGTCAGATACGCCTTCCCCTCCCGCTCGTAGCAGGGCAGGACGAACCTCAGGAAGTCCTCGAGGCGGCGGAGCAGCTCCTTGCTCTCCGGGTGGTTCAGCACGAAGGTGCGCACGCGCTCGTCACGACCGTCCAGCGCGCGCAGGGCATCCACGAAGTGGGGGTTGGGCAGGAAGCGGACGTCGAACACGAGGTCGGCGTCGAACGGGACCCCGTGCTTGAAGCCGAACGACACCAACGAGGGCGCGAGCCCGGGCCGAGCCTTCGGCGCGACGTAGAGCTCGACGAGCCGGTCCTTGAGCTGGTGGACGGTCAGCGCGGAGGTATCGACGATCCGGTCGGCGACTTCGCGGAGGTCGGACAGCGCCTTGCGCTCGGCACGGATCCCGTCGAGCGCGTTACCGTCGCCGGCCAGCGGATGGCGCCGTCGCGTCTCGTGATAGCGGCGCACCAGGGCCTCCTCGCTCGCCTCCAGGAAGAGGACCTCGACGGCGTGGCCGCGCGTCCTGAGCTCACGGATGATGTCGAGCAGACGCGAGAGGTACGCGCCCTCGCGAACGTCGACGCCGAGCGCCACGCGGTGGATGGGCTGCTCGGAGCGCATGATCAGGTCGGCGAAGGTCGGAATGAGCGTCGTGGGCAGGTTGTCGACGCAGAAAAACCCCATGTCCTCGAAGCACTTGATCGCGAAGCTCTTGCCCGCTCCGCTCAGCCCCGTGATGACCACGAACGACAGGGGCGCCGGCATCGCGCTAGGCTCCGGACGTGATCGCGCCCGCCGGGCGGCGGGATCGCGCGCGCCGCCGGCGCGTCCGCGCCTCGCACATCTGTCGGCAGAGGCTGTCGATGGCGCCCTCCACGGCTGTCAGCAGATGGTCGGCGCTCGCCGCGCTCGAGAAGCTGCGCTGGCGCGTGCGCGCGACGAGCCGTGCCGTCCGCTGGAACCGCTCCGAGCCGCAGGTGACCCGCAGCTCGAGCGTCGACGACCCGACCCGCGCGAGCTTCTCGACCTTCCGCCCGACCAGGGCCTTGAACGCCGTCGTCAGCACCACCCCGCGCCCGCTGATGATGAGCTGCATGGGGGCTCTCTCCTCGTGGCCCGCGGCTGGCGCCTCACCGCTTCCGCGGCGTGAGACGCCGCTGGTGCGAGGGCAGGATGCCGAGCTCCTCGCGGTACTTGGCGACCGTGCGGCGCGCGATCGTGAGACCACGCTTCTGGAGCGCATGCGCGACTTCCTGGTCGGACTGCGGCTTTGCCGAGTCTTCGGCGGCCAGGATGTCCTGGATCATCTTCTTGACCGAGACCGACGACACCATCTCCCCGTCGCCCGACGCGATGCCGCTGTGGAAGAAGAACTTCAGCTCGAACAACCCCTGCGGGGTTTCGACGTACTTGTTCGTCGTCACGCGGCTGATCGTCGACTCGTGCATCCCGATGTCCTCGCCGACGTCGCGCAGCGATAGCGGGCGGAGGTGGGGCAACCCCCGGTCCAGGAACTCGCGCTGAAATTTGACGATCGACTGCGTCACCTTACGCAGGGTCCGCTGGCGCTGGTCCACGCTCTTGATCAGCCACAGCGCGGAGCGCAGCTTTTGCTCGACGTACTGCTTCGCCTCGTCCCCGGAACCGGCGCCCCGGAGGAGCGATCGATAGAGCGAATTGACCCGGAGGCGTGGGATGCCGTCCTCGTTGAGGACGATGGTGTAGTCGTTGCCGAGCTTGTACACGAAGACGTCGGGCACGATGTAGCGCGAGTCGTTGCCGCCGAATCGGCGGCCGGGCTTGGGTTCGAGGCCCATGATTTCCTCGACCGACTCCATGATCCGATCGACGGGAAGTTTCATGGCCCGCGCGATGTCCTGGTAGCGCCGGCGACTCAGGTCGTCGAAGTACGCCTCGATGATCTCGACCGAGACCGGGTCGGGGAGCGGGTCGCGCTTCAGCTGGAGCAGGAGGCACTCCTGGATCGATCGCGCCGCCACGCCGGGAGGGTCGAAGCCCTGCACGAGCTCGAGGACCCGGGCCACCTCCTCGGCGGTGGCCCCGCACCGCTGGGCGATGTCCTCGAGCTCGGCCCGGAGGTAGCCGTCCTCGTCGAGGTTGCCGATGATCTGCGCGCCGATCCGCCGAACGGCGGCGTCCTCCGACGCGTAGCGCAGCTGTTCCTCGAGATGGTCGGCCAGCGAGAGGTGGGTGCGGACGACGTTCTCGAACGGTAGGTCTTCGCGATCCTCCTGCGAGACCAGCGAGCGCTCCTCGTGGTCATCATCGGCCGACATGACCGCGTTGAAATCGAACGGGAGCTCGTCCGTCTGGCGTTCGGTGGTCGGCGGCGCCTCCGTGACCTGCTCGACCGTCGGCGCCGGCGGCGAATCGGGAGTCACGGGCGCGTCGGTGGGCTCCGGCGTGTCCGGCGTGACCTCTTCGAGCAGCGGATTCTCGAGCAGCTCCTTCTGGACGACGTCCTGGAGCTCGAGCGTGGAGAGCTGCAGAAGCTGGATCGCCTGCTGCAGGAGCGGCGTCATGACGACACGCTGGCTCTGCCGTAACGAGAGGCGCGCCTCCATGGCCATGAGGGTTCTCTCGCCTCCCCCTAAAGCGCGAACCGGTCGCCGAGATAGATCTCACGGGCGACGGAGTTGTTGGCGATCTCGGTCGCGGTGCCGGCGACCAGGATCTTGCCGTCATAGAGAATGTAGGCGCGGTCGGTGATGGCGAGGGTCTCACGCACATTGTGGTCCGTGATGAGAATGCCGATGCCGCGCTCCCGAAGCCGGCCGACGATCTGCTGGATGTCGCCGATCGCGATGGGATCGATGCCCGTGAACGGCTCGTCCAGCAGGAGGTATTGGGGCGAGGTCACGAGCGCGCGCGTGATCTCGAGGCGGCGGCGCTCGCCTCCGGAGAGCGTGTAGGCAGGGTAGCGGGCGAGCGCGCTGAGGTCCAGCTCGCCCAGGAGCTCGCGCGCGCGCTCCCGGCGCTCAGCGCTCGACAGGTCGAGCGTCTCGAGGATTGCGAGCAGATTTTCCTCGACCGTCAGCTTCCTGAACACGGACGATTCCTGCGGCAGATAGCCGACGCCCATCCGGCACCGCTGGTACATCGGCAACGACGTGATCTCGTTGCCCTCGAGAAAGATCCGACCACCGTCTGCCGGAAGCAGGCCGACCATCATGTAGAACGACGTCGTCTTTCCCGCGCCGTTCGGGCCGAGCAAGCCGACGATCTCGCCCCGCTGGATGTCGAGCGAGACAGCGTCGACGACCTTCCGGCTCTTGAACCATTTCATGAGCCCCTGCGCCACGAGACCTTCCATGGGTCAGTTCCGGCAGGGCTCCGCCGACCGACGCCGGACGGCCTGGCCGTCCCGCTTGTCCTCGTCGCGGGAATAGAAGACCGCCTTGACCCGTTCCTGCTTGCCGCCCTGGACGATGGACCGGTCCTGAGAGATGAAGAGCGTGATCGTGTCGCCGGACACGACGTTGTCCTCTTCCCAGACCCGGGCGTTGCCGATGAGCATCACCCGTTGCTCGAGGTCGAAGTACTCCGCGCGCTGCGCCGTCCCGGTCCGGCAGTCTTTGGTGATGATCCGGACGCTTCCGGTCGAGACCGTTCGCAGAATCCGGTCTCCCTTCTCGTCGAGGTAGACCTCGACCCGGTCGGCGTACTGGACGGAGTTGTCCCGGCGTGCCACGACGTTGCCGCTGAAGATGACGAGGTTCTCCTTGCCGAACCGTTCCATCCGGTCGGCGTCCACGGTGAGCGGCTGGGCCTTCTCGTCCTTCGCCTTCGCCCCGCCCGCCGCAGGCAGTTGGCCCGCCGCGAGCGCGGGCGCCAGGACGATGAGAACCGTCCCGAGGAGCGCCTGCCCTGTCATTTGCCCGGGCCGTTGAAGATCGTACGGACGCGCCCGGCCAGTATCGTGGAGCCATCGGCCATCCTCACGTCGAGCGCCGTGCCGTCGGCGATCGCGCCGTCGCGCGAGAGGCGCACTGGCGCGTCCGTCCAGAGTCGTCGCTCCGCGGCCTGCCAACGGAGCACGCTGGTTTCGAGCCGCAGGCCGTCGCTCGAGGTGACCACGACGTTGTTCCGGATTTCGATATTCCGGGTCGCGTGAAACAGGTCGCCTTCCTCACCCACGATCGTCCACGATCGGTCGTGCTCGAACACCTTGACCGAGATTCTCCGAAGCGCCGTGCGTCCCTCGGCGTCGAAGATCAAGACCTGCTCGGCCGTGAGCCCCCAGCGCACGCCGCCGGCCTCCTCTTCGATCTGGGCATCCTTGATGCGGAGGTCGGCGCTCGAGACGGCTGGGCCGGTCGGTTCCACGGGCGCCGTTCGGCTCTTGGCGATCAGCGTGCCTGCCACCAGGAGCACGAAGGCGAAGACCGTTCCGAGAATTCCGGCAGCCAGGCGATGTGTCTTCATCACTGTGTCGATTCTAAGGGGAAGTCCATGCGGAATGCAATTTTGGTACCACGAAAGAACGACGCGGAGGGACGTAAAAGCGGAAACACCGTGAAAACTATACGATCTTCGCCCGGAGGATGTCGTGCAGGTGGATGATACCAACGGGCCGGCGAGCCTGGTCGCAGATCACCAGGCTGGTGATCTGCCAGGTCTCCATCACCTCCAGCGCCTTCGCGGCCAGAGCGTCGGCGCAGATCATCTTCGGGTCGCGACTGGCCACCTGGCCAGCCGTGAGGTCATCGATCGACCCACCTCGCAGGTAGAGCCGCCGGAGGTCGCCGTCGGTGATCACGCCCGCGAGCCGACCTTCCCCGTCGATGACGGTCGTCATGCCCTTGCGCTTCTGCGTCATCTCGATGATGACCTTCCGCAGGGGCGTCGTCTCGGGGACGATCGGCACAGCGTCCCCCATGAGCATCAGGTCCGCCACGCGGAACAGCGCCCGCCAGCCGAGCGTGCCGCGCGGGTGCAGCGCCGCGTAGTCCTCCGGGCGAAGGCCGCGCAGCTCGAGCAGCGCCAGGGCGAGTGCATCCCCGGCCGCGAGTGCGGCGGTCGTGCTCGATGTGGGCGCCAGATTCATCGGGCACGCCTCCTCCGGCACGCTCACATCCAGGACGACCTCGCACTGGCGGGCGAGCGAGGAGGTTGGATTTCCGGTGAGCAGGGCGATGGGCACCCCCAGCCGCTTGAGCGGCGGAAGAATCGCGAGCACCTCGTCAGTCTCGCCAGAGTTCGACAGCGCGAGCACTACGTCGCCGCGCGCCACCATGCCGAGGTCCCCGTGCACCCCTTCGGCGGGGTGCAGGAAGTACGCCGGTGTTCCCGTCGACGCGAGCGTCGCCGCGATCTTGCGTCCGATCAGCCCCGACTTACCCATGCCGGTCACGATGACCCGCCCGCTGCAGCCGCGGAGCAGCTCGACCGCGCGCTCGAAGCGCTCATCGAGCTTCGGGATCAGGCCGAGGATCGCCTCGGCCTCGAGCCGGAACACGCGCTCCGCGATCTTCCGCACGTCGGGCGTCCGCTCGGTGCTCACGGCTGGACCGCCGCCTCGATGGCTTGAAGTTGCCGCAGGAGCCGTGGCAGGTCGTCGATGCGCAGCATGTTCGGGCCATCGGAGAGCGGGCGGCCGTCCGGCAGCGTGCGGTCGGGATCCTCGTGCATCTCCATGAAGAGCGCGTCGACGCCGAACGCCACCGCCGCGCGCGCGAGCGCAGGAACATACTTGCGCTCGCCGCCCGACCGGTCACCGGCGCCGCCCGGCAGCTGAACCGAGTGGGTCGCGTCAAAGACGACGGGGAAGCCGAGTGCCTGCATGTCCGCCAGGCCGCGCAGGTCGACCACCAGATTGTGGTACCCGAACGAGGTGCCACGCTCGGTGAGGAGGATCGAGCGATTTCCCACCGAGAGGATCTTGTCGACGACGTTTTTCATGTCGCCCGCCGCGAGGAACTGCCCCTTCTTGACGTTCACCGGCTTCCCCGTCTGTGCCACGGCCAGGACGAGGTCCGTTTGCCGGCAGAGGAATGCGGGAATCTGCAGCACGTCGAGGACCTCCGCCGCCGGCGCCACCTCGGACACCTGGTGAACGTCGGAGAGCACGGGGACGCTGAGCGTGTCGCGCACCTTGCGGAGGATGCGGAGCCCCTCCCGAAGCCCCGGCCCGCGGTAGCCGTTGATCGACGACCGGTTGGCCTTGTCGTACGACGACTTGTACACGAACGGGACGCGGCGGTCGGCCGCGATCGTGGCCAACCGCTCGGCCGTCATCAAAGCGTGCTTCTCGTTCTCGATCGCGCACGGGCCGCCGATCAGCGCCAGCGGCGCGCCGCCACCGATCGTGAGGGCACCGATCCGGACGGCCTCGGTCGTGGGCTGGCCGCTCACGGCCTCACCTCGCACGGCCCCTGGCATCTCGGATTTGAAGGGCTCGGCTCGGCCGTCGAACGGCCTCACCTCGCACGGCCACTCGCATCGCCATTGTGCTCCAAGGCGGCCCGCACGAACCCCGCGAAGAGCGGATGCGGCTCCCACGGCCGCGAGCGGAACTCCGGGTGGAACTGACCGGCGACGAAGTACGGGTGCTCGGGGATCTCGATGATCTCGACGAGCTGCTTCTCCGCCCAGATGCCGGAGACACGGAGGCCGGTCTTCTCGAGCCGGGGAAGGTAGTCGTTGTTCACCTCGTAGCGGTGGCGGTGGCGCTCCTGGATGATGCCCTGGCCGTACAGGCGCGAGGCCAGGCTGCCTTCGCCGAGGACGATCGGATAGAGACCGAGCCGCATCGTGCCGCCCTTGTCGGCGACCGCGCGCTGCTCGGGCAGGAGATCGATCACCAGGTACGGCGCGGCCGGATCGAACTCTGCGGAGCTCGCGCCGGCGAGGCCGCAGACGTTTCGCGCGTACTCGATCACGGCGCACTGCATGCCCAGGCAGATGCCGAGGTACGGCACGCGCCGCTCGCGCGCGTAACGCACCGCCTCGATCTTTCCCAGGATCCCGCGGTCGCCGAAGCCGCCGGGCACCAGGATGCCGTGGATGCCCGTGAACTGGGTGTCGGCCCCGTCGCGCTCGATGTGCTCGGCATCCACCCACTGCACGTCCACGCGCGCCTCGTTCGCGATGCCGCCGTGCGCGAGCGCCTCGACGAGGCTCTTGTAGGAGTCCCTCAGCTCGACGTACTTGCCGACGACCGCGATGCGTGTCTCCGCGCGCGGGGACTTGATCCGGCGCACGACGCCCTCCCAGCGCGACAGGTCGATCGGGCGGGGCTCCAGGCCAAGCAGCTTCACGATGATCTCGTCGAGACCTTCCCGATGGAAGACCAGCGGCACCTCGTAGACCGAGTCGACGTCCTTGGCCGTGATGACGGCCTCCTCTTCGACGTCGCAGAACAGCGCGATCTTGGACTTGATCCCGGGCGGCAAAAAGCGGTCCGTGCGGCAGAGCAGGATGTCGGGCTGGATGCCGATCGCCCGCAGCTCCTTGACCGAGTGCTGCGTGGCCTTCGTCTTCAGCTCGGAGGCCGCCTGGATGAACGGCACGAGCGTCAGGTGCACGTAGAGGACGTTCTCCCGCCCGACGTCCTTCTTGAACTGGCGGATGGCCTCCAGGAAAGGCAGCCCCTCGATGTCCCCGACGGTTCCGCCGACCTCGACGATCACGACGTCGGTGTCGCGGGCGACCTTCCGGATGGACGTCTTGATCTCGTCGGTGATGTGCGGAATCACCTGGACGGTACGGCCGAGATAGTCGCCCCGGCGCTCCTTCTGGATGACCGAGTAGTAGACCTTGCCGGTCGTCACGTTGTGGTCGCGCGTCACCCGACCCGACGTGAATCGCTCGTAGTGGCCGAGGTCGAGATCGGTCTCGCCGCCGTCGTCGGTCACGAAGACCTCACCGTGCTGATACGGGCTCATGGTCCCGGCGTCGACGTTGATGTAGGGATCCATCTTCTGCAGCGTCACGCGAAACCCGCGCGCCTCCAGGAGCGCCCCGATCGAGGCCGCCGCCAGACCCTTGCCCAGAGACGAGACGACGCCACCGGTCACGAAGATGTATTTCGGGGCCAACTCATCCTCCTCTCGCTAACCATTGTCTGACGTGCTCCTCTTCCATGGCCCGGCTCGCCAGGGTCCCGTCGAGGCGTGCGTCCCTCACTTCGGCGAGCACGTGAGCCACCGCGGGGCCGCGCGGAACACCGAGCGCGACGACGTCGTCACCGTTCAGGGACACCACGCGCGGGTCGAGGCCCACGAACCAGTCGAGCGCTTCGCGGAGGTCGCGCGCGCCCGTCAGCCAGAGCCAGGCGAGCTCCACCGGGGCGCACGCGCGGAGCTGGCGCGCGCGCGCGCTGTGCGCCGTGGCCCGGGCGAGCCGCGAGGCGAGCGCTCCGCCGGTCGCGAGCGCCCGCTCCAGGATGGCCAGCGGCCCGCCCGAGAACCCGAGTCGGGCGAGCGCCGCAGCGGCGACCGCCGACGGCTGGCCGCCGGCGATCGCGAGCGCGGCGAGTCCGACGGCGTCGACCTCGAGGGCGCGCCCGCGCGCCCAGGCCAGCGCTCGGGGAAGCTCGCCCAGACGGCGTCCGTTCGCCGCGGTGAACCGGTAGCCGGGATCGAGCAGGCGGAAGGCCCCGGAGCGCCCGAGCCCGGCGAGGATGTGCCCGGCCTGAGCCTCGTCCAGGACGCGCACGAGCTCGGCGGCGATCCGCCGGCCCGACAGCGCGGGATACGGGGCGAGGCGCAGCGCGAGCGTCTGCGCCCGGGCCGTAGACGGGTCGTGAGCGAGGCCGAGGCGGGCGGCGTACCTCGCGGCCCGGAAGATGCGAGTCGGATCCTCGACGTAGGAGAGCGGGTGGAGAGCGCACAGACGGCGCCGCGCCAGGTCGAGGCGCCCGCCGAGCGGATCGATCAGGTCGAACGCCCCCGACGATAGCTCGATGGCCATGGCGTTGACCGTGAAATCCCGCCGCCGCAGATCCTCGCCGATCCCCGCTGGCATCACGCGCGGGAGCGCCCCTGGAGACTCGTAGCGCTCCGACCGCGACGTCGTCACGTCGATCCGCCCGAACGCACTCGTTGCGATCGACGCCGTCAGGAACCGTCGGTGCTCCACGACTGAGCCGCCGACCGTGCGCGCGAGGCGGCGAGCCACGGCGACGCCATCGCCCTCGATGACGATGTCGAGGTCGCGCCGCACGATCGGTGTGCCGCGCCACAGGTCCCGGACGAGCCCTCCCACGAGGAACGCGCGGCCGTCGTGTTCCTCCGCGATCCGGCCGATCGTCGTGAGAAGTTCCCGCACGTCCACCGGGAGGCCTTGATTCACTCGGCCGGCGGCCGATGCGTCGGCCAGCCCGGGGCCAGCGAGTCGGCCACTGACCGCACCGCCCGGACCCTTCGGGCTGCGCACCGCGACGAACGGAGCACCCGCGACGAGCAGGCGGCGCACGGTCGCCTCGCCGGCGCCTGGTTCGACGGCGGGAAGCGAGCGCGCGATCTCCGCCGCGCGGAGCCCACCCAGCCCGAGCGACGCTCCCCGGACCAGGTCGTCGCGCAGCACGTACGCCGCACCCGCCGCGAGCAGGCCAGTGTTCCGCTTGCGCACGAGCGCCAGCGCGTCGGCCACCGTGATTCCTGCTGGAGCCACCGCGACTGCGACGTCAACGAGGTCGGCCGCTTCGAGGTTGACTTGCGGATACACGTGCGCCCGCTTCGCCACGCTCACGCCCGTGGGTGGAACCGTCGATACATTTGCAGCACGGCCGTCGATGGCAGGTGCGTGTAGATTTGCGTTGTCGCGATGTCGACGTGGCCGAGCATGACCTGGATCGAGCGGAGATCGGCGCCGCCCTCGAGGAGGTGGCTCGCGAACGAGTGCCGGAGCACGTGGGGCGAGACGCGATGGCGGAGGCCGGCTCGGGTCGCGGCCTGTCGCACGATCGTCCACAGGGACTGCCGCGAGAGGCGCCCGCCGCGGGGGTTCACGAACAGTCGGCCACTGTCGCGTGTGCGCGTATACGTCGGACGGATCTCACGGAGGTAGCGCCTCACCCACTGCACGGCTTCCCCGCCGACGGGGACGAGACGCTGCTTCCGCCCCTTGCCGGTGCAGACCACATAGCCCGCGGTGAGGTTGACGTCGTCGAGCGTGAGGCCGAGGCATTCGGAGGCGCGCATGCCCGTGGCGTAGAGGAGCTCAAGCACCGTCCGGTCGCGGACGCCCCGCGGCTGCGTCACGTCCGGCGATTCGACGAGCGCGGCGGCCGCCTCCCGCGAAAGCGTCCGCGGCAGCGCCCGCGGCCGGCGCGGCGCTTCGAGATGCTCGGTGGGATCGCGCCGGAGTGCGCCCTCGCGGACCAAGTGCTTGTAGAGGCCGCGGAGCGCCGAGACGTGGCGCGCGACGCTGGAGGGCCCGAGGCCGCGGGTCCGCAGGCGCTCGAGGTAGTCGACGATGTCGTCCGGACCGGCCCGACCGAGGCTCCGACGGTGATCGTCCAGGAACTGGGTGAAGTCGGTGAGATCGCGGCGGTAGGCGTCGAGAGTATTCCGGGTCGCCCCCCGCTCAGCCTGGAGGGCGCCGAGATACTCGACGACCACATTGGTCATAGAGTGACCACGTCGGATTCTATCACGACGCTCGGGAATCAAGAAGGACGCCCGTCGCCGCGCGCTTCCTCATGCCTCCGCGATACCACCGCGCCCGCGTCGTGAATAGAGCCGCAGCAGCACGGTGCGTTCGGACAAGCCGAGCGCGACGCTCGCGACCCCGAAGAGCCCCCCGCCGACCACGATCGTGACCGCGAGCCAGGCGACGTCGAGCGGGAGCGCCGGCCGCGCCGGCCACAGCGCGAGCGCGAGCCAGCACGAACCCACGAGCGGCAGCGACGCGAGCGCCGTTCGACACGCGGTGCTCACGAGCGTGCGTCCGCCGAGCCGGCCGAGCCGCCGGCGCGCGACCACCAGGAGTGCCAGCAGATTGACGTACGCCCCGATGGACGAGGCGCCGGCGAGGCCCGCGTGCCCGAGGGGCCCCATCATGGCGGCGGCCGCCGCCACGTTCGCGACGACCGAAACGATTCCCCACTTCACGGCCGTGCCGGCTTCACCCAGCGCGTAGAAAGCTTGCGCGGCGATGCGCGAGCCCGCGAACGCGGCCAGGCCGATCGCGTACCACGCGAGCGCGTCCGCCGTGGCCGCGGTCTCCGCGGGGCCGAACCGGCCGCGCTCGAACAGCACCCGCACGATGGGCGTCCGGAGCATCACGAGGCCGAGCGTGGCCGGCACCGACACGTAGAGCGCCAGGCGCAAGGCGAAGGTGAGCGTGCCGGCCAGCGCGCGATGGTCCCGCGCCGCGGCCTGGCGCGACATGACGGGCAGCGATGCCGAGGCGAGCGCGATCCCGAAGACGCCGAGTGGGAACTCCATGACCCGGTCGGCGTAGTAGAGGTACGAGATCGAGCCCAGCGGCAGAAGCGATGCGAGCAGCGTGTTGAAGAACACCATCACCTGCACCGCCGCCAGACCGAAGACGGCCGGCAGCAGGAGCCGCGTGATCCGTGCGATCGCGGGGTGGCGGAGGTCGCTCGACGGAGCCACGAGCAACCCGCACGCCGAGAGACCGGGGATCTGGACGAGCAGCTGCCCGATCCCTCCGACGAGCACGCCGATCGCCAGGGAGAGGATCGGTGGCTCCAGGTGGCGCGCCAGCAGCACCACGGCGCCGATCATCCCGACGTTGAGCACGGCCGGGCCGATCGCGCCCGCGAAGAACCTCTCCTGGGAATTCAGCACGCCGGTGGCCATCGCCGCGAGGCCGACGAGTAGCAGGTACGGGAACATGACCCGGGTCAGGAACGCCGCGAGCGCTGCCTGTGATGGGTCACTCGCGAAGCCCGGCGCGATCACTCTCACGAGATAGGGCGCGCCGAGGATGCCCACGGCCGTGGTCACCGTCAGCGCGAGGAGGGCCAAACCGAGCACGGCGCGAAGCATCCGGTGGAGGTCAGGCCGCTCCCGGGTCGAGGCGTACTCGGTGAAGACCGGGATCATCGCGGTGGACAAGGCACCTTCGGCCAAGAGGCGCCGCAGGATGTTGGGGATGCGGAACGCGACGAAGAACGCGTCGGTGACGGGCCCCGCCCCGAACGCCCGCGCCACGATCATGTCACGCACGAAGCCGAGCAGACGGCTCAGCAGCGTCGCAGGGGCGATCCCGCCGAACGCCCGGACAACCTGCCCCTCGCTTTCGCTCACCTTGAAATTCCCTCGCCCCTGCGGCATGATGCACCGCGGACCCGACAGCGACTCGACCGATTCCGTAGTGCGCGCCGCAGGCCGTCGCGGGGCTGGGGCTCCGCCGGCCGAGGCGCGGCTACAAAGTCTAGTGCGCGCCGCAGGCCGTCGCGGGGTGGCAGTGCGAGCTGGAGCACGGCCGGGGGCTGGGGCCCCCGCGTGCGAGGCGAGTGAGATGGACATTGCCCCGCCGGCCGAGGCGCGACCATACAGCAAGGAGCGTTCACGTGGCGAACACGAAGTCGGCGATCAAGCGCATTCGACAGAACGAGCGACGACGCCTGCGAAACCGGGCGATGCGCTCGAAGATCCGCGGCACGGTCAAAGCGGCGCGCGCGGCCGAGGGCACCGCGCGAGCCGCGGTCGTCCTCGAGGCGATCCGCCTTCTCGACAAGGCCGTCAGCAAGGGCGTGCTCCACCGCAACACCGCCGCGCGCAAGAAATCCGCGCTCGCCCGGCGTCTCGTCGCCGCGCCATAGCCCACACCCCTCTCACGCCTCGCGTCGCCCGGCCCTCACCGTGTCCCCGAGCCGGAATCACAGAGGGGTGACGGACGCGTCAGCGGCCGCGGGCGCTCGCCCAGCCGGTAGAGCAACTCGATGGCCGCGTCGGTGAGGCACGCGCCCGCGTCGGGCCCGTAGAGCGTGGCGCAGGCAACGTACCCCTTGCCCCGGGTATCCTCGAGCCTCATGAAGTACCCGAGATAGTCGTTCGAGAGCCCGGCCAGGAACACCGATGCGAAGAGCCCGCGCGCCTCGCCCTTGATGGCTTGCCCGAACGAGGTCTGCAGCTCGCCGGGAATCGTGACCCAGGCTGTGTCTCCGACCGCGGCGGCGAGGAGCTCGGTCTCGGCGGGCAGGTCGAACCCGAGCGGGATGGCGAGGAAGCCGGGCACCCAGCGACCGACGCAGCGCTTCAGCGACACGGCGGGCCGGGGTAGCGCAACCGTGCGCCGCGCGACGCGCAGGGTGGTGACCGGCACGGGCTTGGCCTGCGCCCAGCCGGCCTCGACGGTGGCCGCGAGCGCCCCGGCTGTGGCGCGTAGCGCGGCCACCCCGTGGGCGGCCGGGCTTACGTCGGCGACCGCTCCGTTGACGAAGAGGGCCGGCGCCCCGAGCCTCTGCTCGAGCAGCGCGGAGGTAGCCCCCATCACGTCGCCCGACAGGTGAAGATTTCTCGCGGGGAGCATTGTCCCGTGGATGGCGAAGTTCCACACTAGCGCGAGCGGCTCCCCTGCGGCGCTCGTGACCTTGACGACGACGATCTCGGAATCGAGCGGCTTTCCGAGCCGGCTGACCGTGACCGCGGGGGCGGTGACCCTCGTCGCCGCGACGAGCGCCGGGGCACGCGCGCCATCGGCCCGCCGGACTGCCGTCACGACGCCCTCCACGAGCGCGTCCCGCACCACCGGGTCGAGACGGTCCACCGCGACCAGGCCCCGGAGCTCGGAATCCATGAAGGCGCCAGGGCCCGAGTGGGTGTGGGAGGCCGAGACGATGAGCGTCGCCGCCGGGACGCCGGCGCGCGCCAGGCGACCCTGAACGGCCCGGGTGAAGGAACCGTCGACTGCGATGAGGTCGAGCGTGACCCATACCAGCCGCGCGGCCCGGCTCTCCAGCACGAGCGCTCGCGAGGCCACCGGGTCGTGCTCGCCGACCGACGGCCTGAACCAGAACGCATGGGCGTACCGGTCGAAGACGTCGGGAAACACCAGCCGTCGCTGCATGCCGCCATAACCAGCGAGCGGTGTTCCGGGCGGCACGCGCAACGCGACGTACGAGGCACCGGCGGTCACGCAATTGGTGCAGCGCGCGGCGGCGTCTGCGATCCCGACGATGCTCGCCCCCCCGAGGAGGAGGCCGAGGACGATCGAGCAGCCGATCACCTCTCCGCGCACAGATCGGCCACCAGGGCGGCCATCTCCGCGCGCGGCTCGCCGCTGCTCTTGAGTCGGCGGTCCGCGTCCCAGCATCGTCGGAGCCTCCACGCAAAGAGGGCCTCGGAGCCGCTCGTGGGGCCAGTGAGTGCCTCGATGACCGCGGGTGGCCGGCGGAGCGTACGGGCGATTTCCTCGACCGGCCGGCCCCGACGCCGCCACGCGAGCGCTGTCCACGCCGTCCTCACGTCGCGCGCCAGGACCGCGAGCAAGAGGGGCGCGTCCTCGGTGGCGAGGAGTCGGTCGAGCGTTTTGAGCGCGCCGGCGAGATCGCGGCGCTCGACGGCGCGTGTCAGGTCGAAGATCGCATCCAGCCGACGCTCGCCCACGATCGCGCCGACGTCCTTGACACCGACGGCGCGGTTATCGGGTCCACCTGCGAGCGCGGCCTTGCGCGCCTCGCCCAGCAGTGTGGCGGTGTCCTCCCCCGTCAGCTCGACGAGGAGCCGCGCAGCCTCGTCGGTGACGGTCAGCCCTTCGAGCGCGGCGCGCTGGCGGAGCCAGCCCGCGAGCTCGCGTGATCCCCGGGTCGGAAGCTCGACGATCGCGGTGGCCGGCAGGCCGGCGAGCAGCCAGTGGTCGACCCGGCGCTCGCGCGAGGCGCGCAGCGGCTCGTCGGCCAGCAGCAAGAGACAGGTCGCGGGATTCGGGCTTGCGGCGTAGACGTTGAGCGCGTCCGCGCCCTTCGCGGTCAGGGCCTGGGCGCGCCGGACGGCGACCAGTCGCCGGCCGGATCCGAGCGGCAGGGTCATGGCCGACCGCACGATCTCGTCGACGCCGCGCTCGCGCCCATCGAATACCTCACGGCCCCAGGCCGCCAGCGCGCGATCCGGAAAGAGCCCGCGGGTCGCCGCGTCGAGCGCGTCGTCGAGGAGCTGGCTGTCACCGCCGTGCAGGAGGGCGATCGGCGGGGCCTCGCCGCGCGCGACCTGGCGCAGGAATGCTGGATAGTCCATTTATCGAGGGCTGGGAGATCGGGGCGACCGCGGGTGGCCTGCTGTAGGTGCTGGTGGCGCCGCTCGCCCGATCAACCCTGTTGCTGCTGGTGGCGCCGCTCGCCCGATCAACGCGGTCGGTGTGGCGGGCTCGGCTCGCCCGGTCAGCGTGCTCAAAAGCGGTTGACGGTCAGGCTCACGATCGCCCGCGCGATGTCGATCGCGGCCGAGCGTACGGCCGACTCCTCACGTGAAATGGTCTGCGATACGGCATTCAAGACCCGGAAGTCGGCCTTCTCCCTGAGGCGTTGCTCCTCGAACAGCACCGTGTTCCGACGCACGTCGCGGAATCGGAGATTCATCGTCACTACCAGCCGATACTGGCGCACGTTGGCCTGCGAATCGTACGCGATCGATTCGAGGGAGTAGCTGATCACTTCTCCCTCGAGGATAGCATCCGCGTCTTCCCGCTGGACCACGCGGAGCCGGCCATTGGTGGAGAAGGCTTCCACGACCGCGCTCGTGAGGAAGTTCTCGACGGCCGGCTCCCCGGTCTTGTTCGCGAAGACCGGTATCGCCACCGTCTGGATGTGGTCCGGGAGGTTTCCGCGGAACGAATAGCCGCAGCCCGCGAGCACGGCGGCGAGCAGGACGAGGCCGAGCGCGAGCGGGCGGACCGGCCTCGTCACGCGCGCGTCACGATGTTGACCAAACGGTTCGGGACGACGACCACCTTCTCGATGTGGCGCTGCCCGACCCACGGCTTGACGCGGTCGTCGCCGAGGGCCAGCTGCCGCATCTGGTCGTCCGCGGTGTCGACGTCGACGAGCAGGCGTCCGCGCACCTTGCCGTCGACCTGCACGACGACCGTGACTTCCGTCTTCTGGAGCGCCCCCGGGTCCGCGACCGGCCAGCGCTGCTTGAAAAGACTCTCCGTGTGGCCGAGAAGCGACCAGAGCTCCTCGGTCACGTGCGGGCAAAAGGGACCGAGCAGGAGCAGCGTCGTCTCGACGGCTTCGCGTAGAAGCGCGGCGCGCTCCGGGGCGGCGCCAGCGCCCGTGCCGTCGCCGGCGGCGGCCGCGAAGGCCTGGAGCGCGTTGACGAGCTCCATGATCGCGGCGATCGCGGTGTTGAAGTGGAACTCGCGCTCGATGTCGTCGGTCACGCGGCGGATGGTCTCGTGGATGGCCCGGCGGAAGGCGCGCCCGGCCTCCGTCGTTGGAAGCGTCGCAGCTCTCACGCGATCCGGGGGGGCACTCGGGGGGGGCGTCTCGCCCCCCCCGAGCTCGGTCAGATGTCCGACGACGAAGCGCCAGACGCGGTTCAAGAAGCGCGAGGCGCCCTCGATGCCCTGGTCGTTCCACTCCAAATCTTTTTCCGGCGGCGCCGCGAAAAGCTCGAACAGGCGCCCGGCGTCGGCGCCGTACTTCTCGCGGACGAAGTCGTCGGAGACCACGTTGCCCTTCGACTTCGACATCTTCGCGCCGTCCTTGATGACCATGCCCTGGCTGAGCAGCGCCATGAACGGCTCGTCGATTTTGGTGAGGCCAAGGTCGCGGAGCACCTTCGTATAGAACCGCGCGTAGAGGAGATGGAGCACCGCGTGCTCGATGCCGCCGATGTACTGGTCGACCGGCATCCAGTAGTCCGCCGCGCCCCGCTCGAACATCCCGCTGTCGTAGCCGGGCGAACAATAGCGCAGGAAGTACCACGACGATTCCACGAAGGTGTCCATCGTGTCCGTCTCGCGCCGCGCGGGCCCGCCGCATCGAGGACAGATGGCGTTGACGAAGCTCGCGACGTTCGCCAGCGGCGAGCCGCCCTTGCCGGAGAGCTGCACGTCCCGTGGCAGCGTGACCGGCAGGTTCTGCGCGGCCTCGGGCACCATACCGCAGGCGTCGCAGTAGAGCACCGGGATCGGCGCGCCCCAGTACCGCTGGCGGCTGATGCCCCAGTCACGGAGACGGTAGTTGACCTTCGCGGCGCCGAGGCCGCGCGAGACCAGCCAGTCGGTCGCCCGACGCTTCGCCTCGGCGACCGTGAGGCCGTCGAGGAACCCGGAGTTGACCTTGACGCCGTCGCCGGTGTAGGCCTTCCCGGTCCATCCGTCAGGACGTTTGACCGTCTCGATGATCGGCAGGCCGTGCTGCTCGGCGAATTCCCAGTCGCGCTCGTCCTCGCCGGGGACCGCCATGATGGCGCCGGTACCGTAGCCCATGACGACGTAGTCGGCGAGGAACAGCGGGACGGCGGCCTCGTTGAATGGATTCAGGACGCGGGCCGACAGGCGGAGCCCCCGCTTGGGCCGGTCCGCGGCCGTCCGCTCGATCTCTGACTGGCGCGCGACCTCGGCGCGGAATCGCGCGACGGCCGCGCGCTCGACGGGGTCGGTCACGACCTGGTCGACAAGCGGGTGCTCGGGGGCCAGCACCGCGTACGTCATGCCGAAGACGGTGTCCGGCCGCGTCGTGAAGACGCGGATCGAGAGACCCGGGTGTCCCGCCACCGGCAGATCGAACTCGGCGCCCTCGCTCTTGCCGATCCAGTTGCGCTGCATCGTCAGCACGCGTTCGGGCCAGCCGGGCAGCCGGTCACACCAGGCGAGAAGCTCGTCCGCGTAACTGGTGATCTTGAAGAACCAGCCGTCGATCTCGCGCGGCGCCACCTCGGAGTCGCACCGCCAGCACCGGCCGTCCTCCACCTGCTCGTTCGCGAGAACCGTCTGGCAGGACGGGCACCAGTTCACCGTCGAGCGCTTCCGGTAGGCGAGGCCCCGCTCGAGCATCTTGATGAAGATGAGCTGCTCCCATTTGTAATAGGCCGGGTCGCAGGTGGTGACCTCCCGGTCCCAGTCGTAGGAGATCCCCATCTTCATGAGCTGCGTGCGCATGTAGTCGATGTTCTCGTAGGTCCAGATGACGGGGTGCACGCCGTGCTCGATGGCGGCGTTTTCGGCCGGCAGC
The DNA here is from genome assembly GCA_023249095.1 of Candidatus Rokuibacteriota bacterium. GTDB lineage: Bacteria > Methylomirabilota > Methylomirabilia > Rokubacteriales > CSP1-6 > AR31. The sequence goes on from JAHFDK010000012.1 coordinate 51,621, forward strand.
CCGAAGGCGTCCCAGCCCATCGGGTGCAGCACGTTGTACCCGCGCATCCACTTGTAGCGGGCGAGGAGATCGCCGATCGCGTAGACGCGCACGTGACCCATGTGGATCCGGCCGGACGGGTACGGGAACATCTCGAGGCAGTAGAACTTCGGCCGGCTGGGATCTTCGTGGACTCGGAACTGCTTCGTCGCTTCCCAGATCCCCTGCCACTTGGCTTCGATCTCGCGGAACGGATACCGGTCGGTCGACATGATTCGGTTAAATTTTTAACATCCTTGGCAGGCAGGGGCAAGAAAGTGCTGGGAGGGTCGGTGCGGCGCTCTCCGACCCGGACTGCGGCGTGACGCGGCTCCTGGGATCTGCCGCGCCACGCCGAAACTTGTGCGACTACTTCTTCACGCCGAGATCCGCCGCGGCCTCGTTGGCCAGCTTGAGCGAGTCCGCGTGCTTGCCCCCGTCGTGGAGCTTCTGCGCCTCGTCCAGCTTGGCGACCGCCGCCTTCACCTTCGGATCGTCCATCTTCATCTTGCCGGCCGCGTCCCGAGCCTCCTTGATGACCTTCGGGCAGGTGCTCGCGAACGCTCCACCCGCGGTGAAGGCCAGCGCGACCGCTACCGCCGTGACTGCCATGAGCTTCTTCATGAGACGTCACCTCCCCCTGAGCCTGGTTGGCTTCCGCCATTGTAACAGTCTGGCGTGGATCGTGGTTCCCCCGCCGGCGGCGGGTGGAAGTGGTCGAAGATCCGCTGGGCGAGCTTCGGGGTGACCTTCGGCACCGCCGCCAGCTCGGCGACCGAAGAGTCACGGACGCGGCGCGCGGAGCCGAGCGTCTTCAGGAGGCTCGTCCGGATCGTCGGCCCGACGCCGGGAATCGCGTCGAGCACCGACTGGATCGTGCGCTTCGCCCGGAGCTTCTTGTGGTAGGTGATCGCGAAGCGGTGCGCCTCGTCCCGGATCCGCTGGAGCGTGTGGAGCGCGGGCGACGTCGGATCGAGGATGAGCGGGTGCAGGCTGTCGGCCTGGTACACCTCCTCGGCCTGCTTCGCGAGCCCGACGGCCGGGATGTAATCGAGCCCGAGATCCTGGAGCACCTTGAGCGCGACGTTGAGCTGGCCGCGGCCTCCGTCGATCAGGACGAGATCGGGCAGCACGCTCCCCTGCTCGAGCGCCTTCGCGAAGCGCCGCGTGAGCACCTCGCCCATCGAGGCGAAGTCGTCGGCGCCGGCGACGGTCCGGATGCGGAAGCGCTTGTAGTCGTCCTTCTTGAGGCCGCCATTCTCCCAGACGACCATCGAGCCGACCTGCTCGGTTCCCTGGATGTTGGAGATGTCGTACCCCTCGATGCGGTTCGGGAGGCCGGGCAAGCTCAGCGCGCGCTGGAGCTCCTCGAGAACGAGCTGCTGGCGGTTGTCGCGGGAGAGGAGGCGGTTCTGGAGCGCGATCACGGCGTTCGCCTCGGCCATCGCGACGAACTCCCGCTTGGTTCCCCGCTGAGGCGCGTGTAGCTGCACGCGGCGGCCGGCGAGCGTCGCGAGCCACTCGGTCGTGAGCTCCGCCTCGGGCAGCTCCTCGGACAGGAGGATCTCGGGCGCCGGCGGGACCGCCTTACCGTAGAACTGGCGCACGAACGCCGAGAGGATCTCGCCGTCACTCCAGCCGGCGACGCGATCGAAGAAGAAGGGCTCCTGACCGACGAGCCGGCCCTTGCGCACGAAGAACAGCTCCACGCACGCGTCGCCCCCCTCACGCACGACACCGACGACGTCCTGATCCACGTCGTCCGTCGAGATGATCTTCTGGCGCTCGCGGACCTTGTTGAGGGACTGGATCTGGTCGCGGAGCAGGGAGGCGCGCTCGAATTTGAGCTCGCCGGCGGCCTCCTCCATCTCCTTGGTGAGGCGCCGCGCCAGCTCCTCGTCCCGTCCTTCCAGGAAGTGCACGACGTCCTGCACCGTCTTCGCATATCCCTCGCGGGTCTCCCAGCCCGTGCAGGGCGCGTTGCAGCGGTGGATCGCGTACTGGATGCACGGCCGCTCGAGCGAGCCGTCGATCGTGATCGAGCAGGTGCGCAGGGGGAAGAGCTGGCGCGTGAGCCGGAGGGTCTCGCGCATCGCGGTGGCTGGATAGAAGGGGCCGTAGTATTGCGCGCCGTCGCGCTGCACCCGCCGGGCCACCACCAGCCGCGGAAACTCCTCGTTCGTGGTGAGCCTCAGGAACGGATAGTGCTTGTCGTCGCGCAGGATGATGTTGTACCGGGGCCGGTGCTTCCGGACCAGATTGGCCTCGAGCATGAGGGCCTCGAGCTCGTTGTCGGTGACGATGTACTCGAGGTCGCGGACCTGGCGCACGAGCGCGTCCGTCTTGGGGTCGCGCGGACGAGACTCCTGGAAGTAGGATCGCACGCGGCTGCGCAGGGACGCGGCCTTGCCGACGTAGAGGACCTGCTGCTTGCCGTCCCGGTAGAGGTACACGCCGGGCCGGTCGGGCACCCGGGCGACCTTGTCTTCCAGCGTCACAGGCTCGCCTCGCCTGCGGCTGCGGCTCGCACTGCCGGGCTCACTTGAGCTGCTGCTTGCGAAGCGACTTGAGCCTGTCCCGAAGCTCGGCCGCCTGCTCGAAGTCGAGGCGCTTGGCCGCTTCCTTCATCCGCGCCTCCAGTTCGAGGATACGCGACTGGAGCGCCGCCGGCGACTCGAAGGTCTCCGCCGCCGGTTCCTCCACCGGCACCGTGTAGTAGTCGCGCTCGTAGATCGTCTGGAGCAGTTCGCGGATCGAGGACTTGATCGATTCCGGCGTGATCCCGTGCGCGTCGTTGTAGGCGCGCTGCAGTTCACGCCGACGCTCGGTCTCGCGGAGCGTGGCCGCCATCGAGGCCGTGACGTGGTCGGCGTACATGATGACCTCGCCGTTGACGTTGCGCGCCGCCCGCCCCGCCGTCTGGATGAGCGAGGTCGCCGAACGGAGGTAGCCTTCCTTGTCGGCGTCCAGGATCGCCACGAGCGACACTTCCGGGATGTCGAGCCCCTCGCGCAGGAGGTTGATCCCGATGAGACCGTCGAACTTGCCGAGTCGGAGGTCGCGGATGATCGCGACCCGGTCGAGCGTGTCGATGTCGGAGTGCAGATAGCGGACCCGGAGCCCGAGCTGCTGGTAGTACTCGGTCAGGTCCTCGGCCATCCGCTTGGTCAGCGTCGTCACCAGGACACGCTCGTCGCGCTCGGCCCGGGCCCGGAGCTCGCCGAGCAGGTCGTCGACCTGGTCCTTCGCGGGCCGGACGGTGATGCGTGGCTCCATGAGCCCCGTCGGGCGAATCACCTGCTCGGCGAGCGTGGCGGCCGCGAGATCGAGCTCGTAGGGGCCCGGCGTCGCGGAGACGTAGATCGTCTGGCCCGTGAGCCGCGTGAACTCGTCGAACGTGAGCGGCCGGTTGTCGAACGCCGAGGGCAGCCGGAACCCGTATTCGACGAGCGCCTCCTTGCGCGACCGGTCCCCGTAGTACATGCCGCGGACCTGCGGCACGGCGACGTGGCTCTCGTCGATGACGACCAGCGCGTCCTTCGGCAGGTAATCGATCAGCGTCGGCGGGGCTTCCCCCGGCCGGTGTCCGGTCAGGTGACGCGAGTAGTTCTCGATCCCGTGGCAATAGCCGAGCTCGCGCAGCATCTCGATGTCGAAGAGGGTCCGCTGCTCGAGCCGCTGCGCCTCGAGCAGGCGGTTGCGCTGGCGGAGGAACGCGAGCCGGTCCGCGAGCTCCTCCTGGATGGTCTCGAACGCGCGCGCGAGCTGGTTCGCCTCGGTGACGTAGTGGCTCGCCGGGTAGATGTGGACCCGGTCGACGCGCTCGCGGACCGCGCCCCGGAGCGGGTCGATCCGCGAGATCGCGTCGACGACGTCGCCGAAGAGCTCGATCCGGAGCGCGATCGAGTCCTCGTTCGCCGGGAAGACTTCGACCACGTCGCCCCGCACGCGGAACGTGCCGCGGTGGAAGTCGTAGTCGTTCCGCTCGTACTGGACCGCGATGAGCCGCCGGATGATCTCGTCCCGGTCGATCCGGTCGCCCTCGCTGAGCTCGAGGTGCAGCCCCTGGTAGGTGTCGGGCTCGCCGATGCCGTAGATACACGAGACGGAGGCGACGACGATGACGTCGCGCCGCTCCAGGAGGGACTTGGTCGCCGAGTGGCGCATCCGGTCGATCTCGTCGTTGATGAGGGCGTCCTTCTCGATGTACGTGTCCGACTGCGGAATGTAGGCCTCGGGCTGGTAATAGTCGTAGTACGAGACGAAGTATTCGACCGCGTTCGACGGGAAGAACGCCCGGAACTCGCTGAAGAGCTGGGCGGCCAGCGTCTTGTTCGGCGAGATGACGAGCGTCGGCCGGTCCACGTTCGCCACGACGTTGGCGATCGAGTAGGTCTTGCCCGAGCCGGTCACCCCGCGCAGCACCATGTGGCGGCGGCCCTCGCGGACGAAGTTCGTGAGCGCGGCGATCGCCTGGGGCTGGTCGCCACTCGGCGAATACTCGGAGGACAACCGGAACACGTGTCGGGCTACTTCAGGAGAGCGTCGGGACGGCGAGAAGATACTTGCGCCACGAGTCGAGGAGCGAGTGCGCGTGTGGGTGTCGCAGCATGTGCGTCGAGAACACGAACTTCGGATGCACCGGCTCGCGGATGAGTCGCATCCCGACCTCGGCGGGCAGGCGATTGCCTTTCCGCAGATTGCACCGTAGACAGGCCGCGACCACGTTCACCCAAGTCGTCTCGCCCCCGCGCGAGCGGGGCACGACGTGGTCGACGGTCAGCCGCTCGCCGCGGCGATTGCAGTACTGGCAGGTGTAGCCATCCCGTCGCAGGATGTTCTTCTTGTTGAAGGCCACGCGGTCGAGGAACGGCTTGCGGATGTACATGGCCAGCCGGATCACGGCGGGCAGGGCGAACGTCACCGAGGGCGACCGCACCACGCGCGGGGAGGCTTCGACGGCCTCCGCCTTGCCGGCCAGCAGCAACGTGATCGCGCGGCGTGCGTTGGTGAAATGCAGCGGCTCAAAGGTGAAGTTGAGCACCAGTACCGCAATTTCGTCCATGCTTATCGCGTTAGTCTAGTCGGCGCCTCTCGGAGTGTCAAATCGCGGCCGAGATCCGTAGCGTCGCTCGATCGCGTCCACCAAGACGCCCTCGCGCAGCCCGTACTCGCTGACCCGTAGCGTCTCGAGCCCAAGCTGGTCCAGGGTCGCCATCACGATCGCGATGCCGGGGATGATGAGGTCGGCGCGGCCTGGCTCGAGGCACGGGAGCCCCGCGCGCTCGCCGACCGTGAGCCCACCCACCCGGGCCGAGAGCCGAGCGATGGTCGGACGGTTCAGGAGGTGCCCTTGCACCCGTTCGGGATCGTAGTGCCTGAGGCCGAGGTCGAGCGCCGCGAGCGTCGTCACCGTGCCGGCCGTGCCCACGAGGTGGGCGACGTGGGCGGTGCGGATCGTCGCCGGCAGCTCGCGGTCGAGGCGGGTACGCACCTCACCATAAAGCTCGCGGTAGCGTGGCTCGTCCACGGGGCCCGGAAACGGGAACCGCTCCGCGAGCGGGACGACGCCGAGCCGCAGGCTCACCATCGACCGGATCGCGTCGCCTTCGGCCAGCACGTACTCCGTGCTGCCGCCGCCGATATCGAACACGAGGACAGGGCCCGCCAGCGCGCCGAGGCCGTACCGTACGCCACGGAGCGTGAGGCGGGCCTCGGCTTCGCCGCTCACGACGTCGACCCGCCGACCGGTCGCCTGTTCGACCGCCGACGCGAAGGCGCGGCCGTTGGACGCCTCGCGCACGGCACTGGTCGCCACGATGTGGATGTCACGCGCGCCGAGCCGGGCGCCGCGCTCGACGTAGCCGCTCACGACAGCGAGCGTTCGAGCCATCGATGCCTGACCGAGCGCTCCCGAGTGGGCGAGGCCCTCGCCGAGGCGGGTGATCGTCTGGTCCTGGTCGATGACCTGCCAGGTCGCCCTGCCGAGCACGTCGGCGACGAGCAGCCGGACCGTGTTGCTGCCGATATCGATCGTGGAGAGGCGCATTGGCGGAGAGCGAAAACGCCCCGCCGGAGTCCCGGCGGGGCGCGGTGACCGTGACGCCGTGCTGGTTACGTTCCCTTCAGAGTTCTGATGTAGTTCACGATCTCCCAGCGCTCTTGCTCCGGCAGGTGCTTCCAGGGCGGCATGGCGCCGCGGCCGTTCGAGATCTTCCAGAAGAGCTCACCGTCGGTTTCCTTCTGGATCGCCGCCGACGTCCAGTTCGCGGGCTTCGGCGGAGGCAGCGCGGCGGCGGCCGGGCCGTCGCCCTTTCCCATGGGGCCGTGACACGACACGCAGTTCGTCTCGACAGCCTTCTTCGCGTTCCCGACGCCCTTCACCGGGTTCTTCATGGCCTTGGCGTCGGCCGGCGCCACCCATGGTCCTTGGGCGGAGACCACCGCCACGCCGATCCAGACGACGAGCGTGATCGCGGCGACGGCGATGCTCAGCGACCTCCCGAACGCGCTCATGGCGCCTCCTCTCGTGAAACTCGTACAGGCACGAACGATCGTGATGATGTTCACAAAAACGAGATCCATTTAACACTCCTGGGACGAACGAGGTCAAGCAGATATTCGACGCGCGCGCATCGCGGCGAGCCAGCAGAGCGCGGCCAGACCCCCGTAGGCGCCGGCGAGGCGCCCCGACATCGGCGAGGGTGCGGCCCACGGCCAGAAGAGTGCGCCGCTCGGCAGGGGCGAGTGGATCACGCCGAAGAGCGTGGCGAGGCTCGCGACCACGAAGACGAGCCCGGCGAGCACCAATCGGTGGTCGATGATCGCCGCAAGCGCCCATCCCCAGAGGACGGCGGTCAGGATGAATCCATTCCCCAGGACGAGCAGCGCCTGGTAGCCGAGCGCGGCGTCGCCCTGGAGCGCGGCCGGCGAGGTGCCGAGCGCCGAGAAGAGGCTTCCCGATTCGATGAGCACCACCGCCGCGGCCACCGGCACGAACGTGAGGGCGACCGCGGCGCCGTACCGCGGCGGCGTCGCCAGGAACCCCTGCGCGGTGATCTCGAGCCCGATGAAGACGAGGATCGGCGCGATCGCGGCTTCCGGCAGCACGGCGACGAGGAGCGAGAGCGCCCCGGCCGCCGCGCCTACGCCGATCACGAGCCCGGTCGCCAACGTGTACCCGGCGCGCGCGCCCATCGCCTTGTACGCCGGGTGGCCGATGTAGGGCGTGTTCTGGATGACGCCGCCGCAGCATCCGGCCAGGACGGTCGCCGCGGCTTCGGTCAGGAGGATGTCGCGCGCGCGGTATTCGTCACCCGCCGCCGCCGCGCTCTCCGTGTTGTCGATCCCGCCGATGATCGTCACGAGCGCGAACGGGAGCGCGATCGACAGATACGGCAGCGTGTCGGGCAGCGCGTCGAGCCAGCCGAGCGTGGGCCAGGGCAGCGCCAGGCGGAGCGGCCCGACGGCGATCGCGCTGCCGGGGCCGAGGTCGAGCCAGGCGCGGCCCCAGAAGATCAGCGTGCCCGCGAGCACCGACGCGAACGCACCCGGGAGCCCGAACGGCATGCGTACTCGGCCGAAGAGAGCCAGCAGCAGGAGGAGCAGCGCGACCAACCCGACCAGCGGGTCGCGCAGGATCTTGAGCATCGGGAGGAAGGCGATCAACAGAATCGACACGGCCGCGATCGACCCGAGGAGCGCCGCGCGGGGCACGACCCGCCGCGCCCAGTCGCCACCGAAGGCGAGTCCAAGCTTGACGAGGCCGATCGCGATCGTCGCCGCCATGCCCACCTTCCACGCGAGCACAGGGTCGCCGGTCGCGAGCATCACGGGTCCGAGCACGCCGAAGACCATCGCGACCAGAGTCGGGGTGTCGATGCCGAACGGCATCGCGGTGACGTCCTCCCGCCCGGTGCGGCGCATGAGCTTCAGGGCCAGCCACGTGTAGGCGAGGTCGCCGGCAAGAACGCCGAGCGCGGTCCCCGGCACCATGCGCTGGAGCACGAGGTCGGCCGGGAACTTGAAGACGCCGATCAGCAGTGAGGAGAGGATGACGAGCTGCGTGACGTTGTCGAGGGCGAGGCCGAGGAAGCCGTTCAGGTCCCCCGCCCGGATCCAGCGCGGGTGGGTCCTAGCGAGGCCGGGCGTCGGCCACCCCCTGGTCGGCGATCACCTCACGGGCCAGGCTCTTTATGCGCTCGGCCAGGCTGGTGCACCAGGCGAGACTACCGCGGTTGTCGGCGACTTCGCGGAAATCGAACTCGATGGCCGGGCCGACGCGTTGAGCGAGCCTCAATCGGGCGAGGTATGACTTCCCCGCCCGCTCGTCGTCCTCCTCGAGGACGACCTCAACGCGCGGATCGACCCGCTTGGCATGAGACGTCAGAAAGTTCCAGAGCCAGCGTTTGACTTCGTGATACGTCCCACCCGAAAACACGCCGGCATTCTAGCACCGAGAGATTGGATGGATCGCCATCCCGGAGGCAACGAGGGGACCAGCGACTGGTCCCCTCGTGAAGGTCAATGCGCCCGGCTCAGCATTCGTTGAAGCCGCAGGACAGGCACTTCTTGCAACCCTCCTCATAGATGAACGTGGCTTGCCCGCACTCCTTGCAGAGGTCGCCGATCTGCTTTCGCGCCTCGACGGTAACGGCCGGCGTCTCGAGCCCGGGCTTTACCTCTCCGATATGCTCCGCCAGCGTCCGCGACAGCGCGTCTGGCAGTGAGAGGATCTTCGTGGGCCCAAAGCCCGTGGGCTGGCCCCCGCCGATTCGAGAAAGCTGGCTGATAACCTCCTCGAGTCGCCGCTGAGCCGACAGCGGCGATGGCAGCCTCAGGATGAGCGAAATCAGGCGTCCGAGAGCTTCTGCGACGGCCATGGTATCGGAGCCGCCCTTGCCGACCTGAACGAAGACCTCGAAGGGCTCGTGCTCGTCGGTTTCGGTAATGGTGATCCACGCGGTCCCGATCGGGGTCTGGGTGCGGTAGGTCGACCCCTTGAGGCTACGCGGGCGGGGCTTGATGACGGCCTGGCCCGCTGTCGCGGCGAAGCCGGCGCTCTTGCTCTTCTTCGCCGAGACGCCGACGTTCAGGACTTGCTCGCCTTTGCACCCGTCGCGGAAGACCGTGATGCCGAGGCAGCCGAGCTCCCACGCGAGCCGGTACGCGCGCGCCACGTCCTCCTCGCTCGCGCTGTTCGGCAGGTTGATGGTCTTCGAGACGCCATTGTCGGTGGAGCGCTGGAAGGCGGCCTGGTGCCGCACGTGCCATTCGAAGCCGATCTCGTGGGAGGTCTTGAAGACTTCGGACGCACGCTCCGGGAGACCGCGGATCCCGTGGAGCGAGCCCCGCTTGACGATCTCCTGCATGAGCGCGTCCGAGTAGAACCCCTGCTCCTTGGCGATGCGCTCGAACGTCTCGTTCACGAACGTCAGGACGCGCTCGCCGTCGGGCTGCTTCACGCGGTGCTCGAAGGCGAGCGCGAAGATCGGCTCGACCCCGGAGGAGCACCCGGCGATCATCGAGATCGTACCGGTGGGCGCGATCGTCGTGACGGTCGAATTACGCATCGGCCGCTGGTTCTTATAGATCGAATGGTCCCAGTTGGGGAACGGGCCGCGCTCCTCGGCAAGCTTCGCCGACTGATCGTGGGACTTCTCCCTGATGAAGGCCATCAGTTGGTCGCCGAGGTCGGTCGCTTCCTGGCTGTCGTACGGGATGCCCATCGTGAAAAGCAGGTCGGCCCAGCCCATGATGCCCAGGCCGATGCGGCGGTTGGCCTTGACGGTGGCATCGATCTGCGGGAGTGGGTAGGGGTTCATCTCGATGACGTCGTCGAGGAATCGAACAGCGAGCCGCACCACCCGCTCCATCTCGTCCCAGTCGACCGACCACTCACCCTCGTCGTTTCGCCGCGCGAACTTCGAGACGTTGAGCGAACCCAGGTTGCACGCCTCATTGGGCAGCAGGGGTTGCTCTCCACATTGATGGATCACGAATCCGTTGGCGATCATTGAGTGGCTTTGCGGCTCCGTGAGGTCGTACACGCGGTGTACCCCGGCGGGGTCGACGGCCACGACGACGTCGCTGAACTTCTGCCGGTAGAAGCCTCGATACCTCACGTTCTCGAGTCGGCGCTGTTTGACGCCCAGGAAGCCGACGTCCCGCCGGAACACCTCACGTGACTTCCCGAAGATGCCGAGCTCGAAGAGGACGCCGTCGGACCCGTAGGAACGCTCGCCGTCGGCGGTGACGTGCCGCGGAAAGAGTGCGACCCGAGGCGCGCGCGAACGATTCATGATGTTGCTCTTGATGCCGAGTTGCAGCAGAAGGAGCTGGACGCCGCGGAGCAACTCCCGGCTCTTGGACGTCAGCGCGATCCATGAGCTGTTGGACCGCGGGTTGTCGCGGACGGTCCCGTCCGCCGTAAAGAGCGCCTGGAGGAAACCGACGACCGCCTCAGGCGGAGCGGCGAACAGGGTCTCGGGAACGCACTTATCCTCGGCGCGCACCGGCCGGACTCCAAGCGCGCGGAAGAAGTCGACGAAGTACTTGCTGTGATACGAAAGATGTTGCACGCTCCGCGCCCGCATCACGGGCCGGATGGGCCGACCGTACCAGAGATCCACGATCGCCTTGATCCGCTCGAGCAGCCCCGCGTCGTCAGCTCCGAACGTGAAACCGAGCCGGCAGTTCTTGTCGCCGGCCCGCAGCCAGCCATCTCCTACGAGCCACCCGAGCACCAGGCCAAGGTCGTGGCTCCAAGCGTCCGGCAGGTCGTGTCGGTACGCGCGCCCGTTTCGGCCGCGGAACTCGCGAGCGACCTCGAACGGAAGCTTCGAATCCGAGTTGAAGGAACCCGGATCGCTCTGGATCAGAACCCGATCGGCACCCGGCTTCAGCTCGCCGGCCGGGACCCAGCCGCGCTCGGTCATGAATCGGTGGTCGGGCGTGCATGTGAGCTCGAAGCCGGCTTTCGTTCGCACCGTCACAGTCTCCCGCTCGCCAGTACAGAACGCCCGGTTGATCGGCAGACAGCCACGGTCATACGACGAGAGCGGCACGTCGTTCGTCCCCTCCCACACCATCAACCGGCTCGGCATGAGACGTTGATCGACCTGAACGGCGACGCCGCCCGCGGCATACCGGCCCACCACGTCCTCCATCCTGAGAAGGCCGCGATCGGACGCGATGAGGGTGTTCCCGGTGATGCACGGATTGGTCGCTTCCACCACGCCGATCTCCGGCGTCGGGTTGGCGGGGCTCGCGTTGATCCGGTCGATGAACACCATGCCCGGGTCGCCCGTCCGCCACGCGGCACGGACGATCCGGTCGAAAACCTCCTTGGCCGACAGGCGGTCCGTCACCGCGCCGGTGTGGGGGTTGATCAGGTCATACTCGCCGCCCGAGGCCAGGGCGTCCATGAACCGGTCCGTGGCCGCCACGGAGATGTTGAAGTTGGTGATGCCCCCGTCGAGCTTGCAGTCAATGAACTCGAGGATATCGGGGTGATCGACCCTCAGGATCCCCATGTTAGCCCCGCGACGCGTGCCGCCCTGTTTCACGGCCTCGGTCGCGCTGTTGAAGACACGGAGGAAGGAGACCGGGCCGGATGCGCGGCCGCCGGTCGATGCGACGAGGTCGTCCTTGGGGCGGAGACGCGAGAACGCAAAACCCGTGCCGCCCCCTGATTTGTGGATGATCGCGGCCGCCTTGACGGAGTCGAAGATCTCCTCCATCGAGTCGCCCACGGGCAGCACGTAACAGGCCGAGTACTGCAGGCCGTTGTCCTTCCCGGCATTCATGAGGGTCGGCGAGTTCGGGAGGAAGTCGCCCTCGATCATGATGTCGTAGAACGCTGCTGCGACCTCCCTGACCGCGGCCTCGCTCCGCCCGTACCGCGCCTCGCCCGATGCGATCGTCAGCGCCACCCGCCAGCACATCTCCTCCGGGGTCTCGACGACCTCGCCCCCCTGCCGCATGAGGTAGCGCTCCCGGAGCACCCGCAAGGCAGGCTCGGTCCATTTGCCGACTTTCGCTGGGCGAGTCTCAGACAGCATTCCGCTCCTCCTGCTCGTACTATATCTTGTGGTGTGGGCGAATCTAGCACGCTGAATCTAGCGTTCGTCAAGAAAAAAGCAAGGAACAAGGTATCCACCGCGCGTCCACCGTCTGTCCACCGCTCGCACCCGCAAGCTCTTCAGGGCCCTCGCACGCTGCGTGGTATTCTCTTGTGCGCTATGGCGCCTTCTCGAGTGATCGTGCTGGTTGTGCTAGTCGCTAGCTTGTTTTCAATCGACGCTCCGCGAGCGCAGGCGCCGCCGCCTCCGCCCGCTCCTCAAGTCGCCGGGCGGGTGCTGACACTCGAGGAGTGCATCGCCATCGCGCTCGACGCCCAGCCGCGGGTCCAGGCGACGCTGGCCGACTATGCCGCGGCGCGCTATCGGGTGAACCAGGCACTGGCGCCCCTTCTTCCCCAGCTCAGCGGCTCGGTCGGTGCAACACGGAGCGAGTTCTGGGGCTCCACTGGGGGCGTCGCGACCCTTCAGAGCAAGCAACTCCAGGACACCTTCCTTGCCCAGGTCCAGCTCTCTCAGGTCCTTTTCGACTTCGGAAAAACCCTCGCGGCGACCGAGGCGGCGCGTAAGCTCGCCGAGGTGGCGGTCGAGGACGTCGAGCTGCAGCGTCAGCTGATCTCGCTGACGGTGAAGGAAGCCTACACGAACACGCTCTTCAGCCAGCGCCTGATTCGGGTGCAGGAGCAGGCGCAGGAGCGCGCCGAGTTGAACCTGCGCTCTGCGAAGGGCTTCTTCGAGGTGGGCACGCGGCCCAAATCCGACGTCGCGCGGGCCGAGGTCGACGTGGCGAACGC